>NZ_MDZA01000222.1 GCF_001816125.1 Hymenobacter coccineus
CGGGGTTGCTGGGGCCCTGTTCGAGCCGGCCGAGGCGTCGGCGCGGTAGCCGGCGGCCGAGGGGCGCGAGTTGAAGTATTCGGGCCGGTCGAAGCGCTGGCCCACGTTGGCGAAGCCCACGAGGCGGCCGTGCTGCCGGACTTGCACGCCCTGGCCCTGGCCGGGCGCGAGCTGGGCGGCGGCCCACACAAGGGCCGGGTAGGCCCCGCAGCACAGCACCAGCATCACAAGGGTCAGGCGGAAAGCGGTTGAGAGTTGGGTTTTCATGGTTTTAGTGCGTAAAACGGAGTGGTACTCCGTTAATCATTACTTGGAAAAAGGGCTTGCCGGCGCGGTGTAAAACGGAGTGGTACTCCGTTAATCGTTGCTTGGAAAAAGGGCGCTACTGGCGCGGGGAGCAACGGAGTGCCACTCCGTTTTACAAAAACACGCCTACAATCAGGTCGATGACTTTGATGCCGATGAAGGGCACGATGACGCCGCCGAGGCCGTAGATGAGCAGGTTGCGGCGCAGCAGGGCCGAGGCCCCCACGGCCTGGTAGGCCACGCCCTTGAGCGCCAGCGGCACCAGCGCCGGAATGATGAGGGCGTTGAAAATGACGGCGCTCAGAATGGCCGACTGCGGCGACTTCAGCCCCATCACGTTCAGGGCCCCCAGCGCGGGGATGGCCACCATGAATAGGGCCGGCACGATGGCGAAGTACTTGGCCACGTCGTTGGCGATGCTGAACGTGGTGAGCGTGCCGCGGGTCATCAGCAACTGCTTGCCAATCTCCACTACTTCAATGAGTTTAGTGGGGTCGTTGTCGAGGTCCACCATGTTGCCGGCTTCCTTGGCGGCCTGGGTGCCGCTGTTCATGGCTACCCCCACGTCGGCCTGGGCCAGGGCGGGGGCGTCGTTGGTGCCGTCGCCCATCATGGCCACCAGCTTGCCGGCCTGCTGCTCGGCCCGGATGTACTGCATCTTATCCTCGGGCTTGGCCTCGGCGATGAAGTCGTCCACGCCGGCTTTCTCGGCGATGAACTTGGCGGTGAGGGGGTTGTCGCCGGTCACCATCACGGTTTTGATGCCCATTTTGCGCAGGCGCTCAAACCGCTCCTGGATGCCGGGCTTGATGATGTCCTGCAACTCTACCACGCCCAGCACGCGGTCGTTTTCGCTCACCACCAGCGGGGTGCCGCCGTTGCTAGCCACCGCTTTCACGCGGTCGGCCACGTCGGCGTGGTAGGGCTGGCCGGCGGCTTCGGCCAGGCGGCGAATGGCGTCGGCGGCGCCCTTGCGGATGCGGGTGCCGCTGGCCAGCGTCACGCCGCTGCTGCGGGTTTCGGCCGTGAACTTGATCAGCTCGGCCCCGTCGAGGCGGCTTTGCAGGGCCTGGGGGCTCACTTGGTTGTCGCGGGCCAGCTCCACAATGCTCTTGCCCTCGGGGGTTTCGTCGGTGAGCGAGCTGATGGTGGCCTTCTCCACAAACTCCAGCAGGGGTACGCCGGGGGCGGGCCAGAAGTGGGTGGCTTTGCGGTTGCCGATGGTGATGGTACCGGTTTTGTCGAGCAGCAGCACGTCGATGTCGCCGGCCGTTTCCACGGCTTTGCCGCTCTTGGTGATGACGTTGGCGCGCAGGGCCCGATCCATGCCGGCAATGCCGATGGCCGAGAGCAGGCCCCCAATGGTGGTTGGAATCAGGCACACGAACAGGGCGATGAAGGCCGAAATGGCAATCGGCGTGTGGGCGTATTCGGCAAACGGCTGGAGCGTGACGCACACGATGACGAATACCAGCGTGAAACCCGCGAGCAGGATGGTGAGAGCAATTTCGTTGGGCGTTTTCTGGCGCGAGGCGCCTTCCACCAGGGCAATCATCTTGTCGAGGAACGACTCGCCGGGGGCCGTCGTCACCTGCACCACGATGCGGTCGCTCAGCACCTGGGTGCCGCCCGTGACCGACGACTTGTCGCCGCCCGCCTCGCGGATAACCGGGGCCGACTCGCCGGTGATGGCCGACTCGTCAATCGTGGCCAAGCCCTCGATGATCTCGCCGTCGGTGGGAATCAATTCCCCAGCCTCAACCACGAACACCTGCCCTTTCTGGAGCTGGGCCGAGCTCATGGCGACCATGGTGCCGTCGGGCTGGCGCACGTTGGCGGGCGTGTCCTGGCGGGTTTTGCGGAGCGAATCGGCCTGGGCCTTGCCGCGGGCTCGGCAATGGCCTCGGCGAAATTAGCGAACAGGAGGGTGAGGAACAGCACCACGAACACCGTGGCGTTGTAGCCGAAGCTGCCCTGCGCCGCGTCGGGCCGCACGAGCAGGCCCAGGGTGACGAAGAACATGACCACTGTGCCCAACTCCACGGTGAACATGACCGGGTTGCGGAACATGATGCGCGGGTCGAGCTTCACGAACGCCTGGCCAATGGCTTCGCGGACGAGGGCGGGTTGGAAAAGGGATTGGGACTGGGTTGCCATTGTCTGGAGCTGTTAGCTGATGGCTATTAGCTGTTAGTTTTTGATAAGAAGGGAATCGATTAGGCCGTCATGCTGAGCTTGTCGAAGCATCTCTCCCGCAGCAGTAAACCGTGATTAGTTGAGCAGCAGACATGCTTCGACAAGCTCAGCATGACGGCCTTTTTGGGCCCCACGACTACTTTGCGTACAGCGTGAAGTGCTCGGCCAGGGGCCCCAGGGCCAGGGCAGGGAAGAAGGCCAGGGCGGCGATGATCCAAATCACGAAGAAGACCATGATGCCGAAAGTGCCCGTGTCGGTGCGCAGTGTGCCGGCGCTTTCGGGGATGTACTTTTTGCGGGCCAGCAGGCCGGCGATGGCCACCGGCCCGATGATGGGCAGGTAGCGCGACAGAATCATCACCACGCCGGTGCTGATGTTCCACCAGGGCGTGTTGTCGCCGAGGCCCTCGAAGCCCGAGCCGTTGTTGGCGGCCGAGGACGTGAACTCGTAGAGCATTTCCGAGAAGCCGTGGTAGCCGGGGTTGGCCAGCCAGCCGGCGTAGGCGGTGGGGTTGCCCACGTAGAGGTGGGCGGCCAGGGCGGTGCCGGCCAGGATGAGCAGCGGGTGCAGCAGGGCGATGACGATGGCGATTTTCATCTCGCGGGCCTCAATCTTCTTGCCCAGGAACTCGGGGGTGCGCCCCACCATCAGCCCCGAGATGAACACGGACACGATGATGAACACGAAGAAGTTGAGGAAGCCCACGCCCACCCCGCCGTAGAAGGCGTTGGTCATCATGCCTAGCAGCGCGTCCATGCCCGAGAGGGGCGTGAGCGAGTCGTGCATGGCGTTGACGGAGCCGTTGCTGGTAACAGTAGTGGTGATGGCCCACAGCGCCGAGGCGGGGGCCCCCAGGCGCATTTCCTTGCCTTCGAGCGAGCCCAGGCGTTGGTCAACGCCCAGGTGGGTGATGGCCGGGTTGCCGTGCATTTCGAGGTACACGGTGGGCACTTGCAGCAGCAGGTAGCCGGCCGTCATCACCCCAAACACCATCCAGCCCAGCCGGGGCCGGCCCAAGTAGTAGCCGAAGGCCAGGGCCATGGCAATGGGAACGAGGACGATGGCGCCGTTCTCGACGGCGTTGGTGAGGTAGGTTGGGTTTTCGAGCGGGTGGGCCGAGTTGACGCCGAAGAAGCCGCCACCGTTGGTGCCAATTTGCTTGATGCCGATCATGGCCGCGGCGGGGCCCCGGCTCACGAACGTGCTGTCGCCCTGCATCGTCACGAGCGGGGCCTTGCCCAGCCACGTCATCGGCGTGCCCTGGAAGGCCACTACCAGGGCCACCACCAGCGAGAGCGGCAGCAGCACCCGCGTAATGCTGCGGGTGAAGTAGACGTAGAAGTTGCCCAGCTTTTCGGTGGTGCGGTCGCGCAGGGCGTTGAACACCACCACGCAGGCGGCCAGGCCGGTGGCAGCCGTCACGAACTGCAAGAACATCAGGCAAAACACCTGTGAGAAGTAGGTGGCGCCCGACTCGCCGGAGTAGTGCTGCAAGTTGCAGTTTACCAGGAACGAGACGGCCGTGTTGAACGCCTGGTCGGGCGTCATGCTGGGGTTGTGGTCGGGGTTGAGCGGCAGGCTGCCCTGGGTGCAGAGCACGAACATGGCCCAGACGAACCAGACCAGGTTGATGGTGAGCAGCGCCACCAGGTGCTGCTGCCAGCTCATTTCCCGCTCGGGCCGCACGCCGCCCAGGCGGTACAGCAGGCGCTCTAGGGGCCCCAGAAAATCGGACCAGCTTTTGTCGCCCCGGTACACGGTGGCCAGGTAGCGGCCCAGCGGCACGGCCAGCAGCACGGTGCTGCCGAAAATGACGAGGATGCCGAGGAGTTCTTTGTTCATGGGAAGTGGGTGGGGCCCCCGTGTAAGCGGGAGGGGCCCCGGTTAGAATTTTTCCGGCTTCAGCAGCACGTAGCAGAGGTAGCCGAAGGTGGCAAGGGCCAGCAGCAAAAGGGCGAGCATCATGGCGCGGGGCGGGTTAGATGTGGTCGAAAAAATCGACCGATTTGTAGAAGAGCCAGAAGAAGCCGATGCCGGCAGCAGAGAGGACCGGAATCATGAGGGCGGGGGCCATGGCAAAAGAATTGGTGAAGAATATATGGGTGAGTAGGCCGTAAGCCAACGGCGCACCCATTCCCAATGCGGCGGATTATTCCTATCTAACTATCAGATTACCAGTGATAAATATTTTATTTCGGCGCTGCGCCGGGGCCCCGGCGGCCCGCCCACCCTACCGTTTTGGTAGGGTGCTTTCCAAAACGGTAGGGTGGCGGCGGGCAATGGGGTGGCCCGGGGGCCCCAGGTCGGTGTGGGCGCGTTTTTGGGGCCCTTGGCACGGCGCTAATATTCGGCCGAGGCGTCCCTTTAACCCGTCCCATGCCCGATTTACTGGCTGAAATCACCGCCGCCGCCCGCGCTTACTACGCCCAGGCCAACGCCCTCCCCCTCACCGCCACCGATTTCCTCTCCTGGCTCGACGAGCTGCCCGCCGCCCGGCGGGCCGGCCTGCTGGCGCGCGGCCTCATCGCCAGCCGGGCCGAGCCCCACTTCCTGCGCTACTGCCTCGAATGCCGGGGCTACACCATGCGCGCGTTTATGGCCCCGCGCCTATCAGTGCCCGCCTACGGGCTGTGGGCCGCCCACGGCGAGTTCGACGGCGACCTGCCGCCGCACGGCATCGCCAGGTAGGCTGGTTGGGGCCCTAGCGCGGGTTGCGCCGGGAGCTTACCGTTTTGGTAGGGTGCTTTGCTGCTTCGGGTGGGCCCCCAAGCGGGTCACTGCGCCAAAGGATGGGGCCCCGGTGGGACCCAGGGCTGTATTAGAACCGGGCCCCCGCTAGCCCAGCCCGTACTCCTGCACCTTGCGGTAGAGCGTGGTGAGGCCAATGCCGAGCACCCGGGCGGCTTCGGTTTTGTTGCCGCCGGCTTCGAGCAAAATGCGGCGGATGTGCTGCTCCTCCACGTGGCGCAGGCTGCGCTCATCGTCGGCCGCAGCGGGGCCCGCGGGGGCCGCGGCGGCGAGCTGGATTTCCAGCGGCAGGCCGTCGAGGTCGAGCAGCTGGCCGGCGGGCGTGAGGATGGCGGCGCGCTCGAGCACGTTGCGTAGCTCGCGCACGTTGCCGGGCCAGGCGTAGGCTTGCAGGGCGCGTAGGGCCTCATCGGTGAGCGCCAAGGGCTGGCGGGTGAGCTTGGCGGCCAGCTGCCGCGCGTAGAACGCCACCAGCGCGGGCACGTCGGCGCGGCGGGCGCTGAGGGGCGGCACCTGCACCTCAAACACCGAAAGGCGGTAATATAAATCGGGCCGGAAGCGCCCGGCCTCGGCTTCTTGCTTGAGGTTGCGGTTGGTGGCGGCCACCAGGCGCACGTTCACGCGGGTGGACTTGGTGTCGCCGATTTTCAGGAACTCCTGGCCCTCCAGCACCCGCAGCAGCTTGGCTTGCAGGCCCAGCTCCAGCTCCCCAATCTCGTCGAGGAACAGCGTGCCGCCGTTGGCCTCCTCAATAAGCCCCTTCTTGTCGGCCTGGGCCCCCGTGAAGGCGCCTTTTTTGTATCCAAACAGCTCCGACTCCAGCAATTCGCGCGAAAAGGCGCTGCAATTGACGGCCACGAACGCCTTGCTGCGCCGCCCGCTGGCCCCGTGGATGGCCTGGGCAAACAGCTCCTTGCCGGCGCCCGTGGGGCCCCCCAGCAGCACGGTGGCGTCGGTGGGCGCCACCTGGCGGGCCAGGTGCTTGGCCGCTTCCAGGGCCGGCGCGTGCCCGATGATGGCGTCGAACGTAGACTGGGCCCCCGCCACTTGGCGCTCCAGGTCGGCCACGCGGCGCTGAAGGCGGGCTTTTTCCACGGCCCGCTCGGCCACCACCAGCAGCTGGTCGTCGGAGTCGCCCTTGGTGAGGTAGTCGAAGGCCCCCGCCTTCATGGCGCGCACGCCGTCGGCCACGGTGCCGTAGGCGGTCATCAGCACCACCTCGGCCAAGGGCGCCTGCGCCTTGAAGCGGGGCAGCAACTCCACGCCGTGGCCGTCGGGCAGCTTCACGTCGCTCAGCACCAGCAGCACCTCGTCGGCGTGGTCGTGCAGGGTTTGCAGTCCGCGGCGGGCGTCGGGGGCCTGCAGCACGGTGTAGCCTTCCAGCTCCAGCAGCCGCCCCACCACGGTGCGCAGCTGGGTTTCGTCGTCAATCAGCAAAATGGTGCCGGTAGGCATGGGCGGGCGGAGCAAGTGGGGCCCCAAAGAACGGCCACTCGGCCCGCCCGCTACGCAAAAAGGACCCCGCACCAAGCGGTGCGGGGCCCTCAAAACTGCCAATGCATCGGTTACTGGTTCACGCTGGTGGGCGTGAACAGGTCCGTCACCGTTTGAGCAGGCGTGTTGGGGTTGGTCGTTATCTCGATTTGCGGGTACAGGAAGCGCTGGGGCAGCGAAGCGCCCTTCTTGGGTGTCACGCCAACCAGGCTCTTGGCCAGTACGCTGCCGCCGGCCAATGGCTTGGCGCGGCGCTGGTCGTTGAAGGGCTCAATCTGGCCAATCAGACTCAGGTATTTTTCCGTCACAATCTCCTTCAGCAGGGCCTCGTTGGCGTTGGCTGCGCCGTACACGGCGATGCCGCCCGCGGCGAAGTCGGCGGCCGTGTAGGCGTCGTACTTCACCGCGCCGCTGGCGGCGTAGGGGCTGCTGCTGCCGGCGTGGTAGGCACGCACGGCGTTCAGCGCGGCCAGGGCTGGGGCGAAGTTGCCCAGCCGAATTTGCGCCTCGGCCAGCACGAGCTGCGTTTCAGCATAGGTCACCATCGGGTAGGGCGAGTTCGGCTGGAAAGCGCCGTTGTAAATGTTGGGCTCGTAGTCGACGCTAGCATAGCCCGTGCCCGTGCCATTGTTGAAGGTTTTGGTGTAGAAGTAGTTCAGGCGGCCCGTTTCCGTGGTTTTGGCATTGGTGCGGCTGGCTGCCAGCAGCTTGGGGGCAAAGGCGCCGTCGGCAGTGATATCGCCGGCGCGGTCCTGGTCCAGAAAAGAATATATCAGGTTAAGATCAACCTGATAGGCCGTGCCTGCGTGGGGCATGGTCAGGTTATTAGCCGGGGCCGATACCCCCAGCGCGGCGTACTTGGCGGCGTTCGTATAGTCCTTCGTGTGCAGGGCGTAGCGGGCGCGCAGCGTGTTGGCCACGCCCAGCCACTTCGGGCTGCTGCCGGCAAAGAAAATATCGGCCGCGGCCGGGCTGACGCCGGGCTTGGCCAGGTTGGCGGCGGCGTCGGTCAGCAGCGTTTGCACGCTGGCGTACACGTCCTTCTGGGCGTCAAACTTGGGCTGGGCGATGGTCGCGTTGAAGGCTTCCGAATACGGAATATCGCCCCACAGGGCCGTGGCCTGGCCGATGGATAAGCCCTCCAGGGTTTGGGCAATGCCCTTCACGAGCGGGTTCTTGTCCACGTCGGCGCTGGCTTCGGCCAGGCGGGCGTTGTTGCTCACGTTCAGGTAAAAGTCGCCCCAGTCGCTGTCGTAGTCCGACGCCAGGGTTTGGTATACGTCCAGGCCGGCGGCTTGGCGGGCCACCCCCGTGAACTGCTGGGTCCAGATGCTGGACAAGCGGGCCGCGTTGGCTTCTTCCTGCAAGCCCGTGGCCACTTCTACCGACGTCAGCAACAGAGAGGTGGAGGCCCCCAGCGGTACGTTGGGGTTGATGTCGTAGCCGGAAGTGAATTTTTCGCAACCCGCCAGTGCCGTCGCGGCCAGGAGCCCAGGGACGAGGAATCTTAATGGTTTTTTCATATCAGCAGGGACGCGTAGCATCCGCGAATAAAGAAGACGGGAGGAATTAATAAGTGAGACGGACGGAGAACAAGACCGAGCGCGTGCTCGGGTTGTTGAAGTAGTCCAGGCCGCGGCCGTTGGATACCCCCGTCAGGTTCGTTTCCGGGTCCACGCCCGAGTAGTTCGTCCACAGGTACAGGTTGCGGCCAGTCAGGCTGAAGTCGATGGACTGCAACTTGGTAGCGTCGCGGAAGCCCTGGTTGTTGAGCGAGTACGAGAGCGTGACTTCGCGCAGACGCGTTGTGTTCACGTGCTCCACGTATTGCTCGCCGGCGCCGGTGAAGCCGCTGCCGGCCCCCGAGCTGTACCAGTCCTCGTCGAGGGCCACGGGGCCCCCGCCGTAGTTGGCCACCGAACCACGGAAGGTCACGCTGCCGTCGTTGTTGAGCACGTAGGCAGAATTCTGGCCCACTTTGGAAGCTACAGTGCCGCCGCCGAAGGTTTTGGTGGCGGCCGCGTCGGCGGCGCTCAGCGTGGTCTTGGTGCCGCTGCTGGCCGAGGTGCCGAAGTAGTTCAGGATGCCGCGGGTGCCGTTCCACACGTCAAAGGCGTGCACGTGGTCAAACAAGGCGTAGACCGACAGGCCCTTGTAGCGGATGGTGGCGCCAAGGCCCCCGCGCCATTGCGGGTTGGGGTCGCCCACCACGCCGTTGGCGGGGTCGAGCTGGGCAAAGCCCTGGGCGTCGAGTACGAGGGCGTTGGTGCCGTCGGTGGTGCGCTGGAAGCGCGAGCCGTACAGCGTGCCCAGCTGGTAGCCCTGGATGGCCACCGAGTTCACGGAGTTGCCGCCGAAGCCGTTCAGGAACACCGAGCTGACGCCGGCCAAGTTGGCCACGTTGTTTCGGTTCTGCGAGAAGTTGGCGGCCAGGTTGAAGCCGAAATCCTGCGTCTTGATGATGGCCCCGTCCAGTTGCAGCTCAACGCCTTTGTTGGTGATGGTGGCCGCGTTCTGGAACTGCGACGAATAGCCCGTGGTGTAGGGCTTCGAAATGGCCAGGATGGCGTCGGTCGTCTTGTTGTTGTAGTACGTGGCGCTGAAGCTGATGCGGTCTTTGAGGAAGCGCAGGTCCAGGCCGGTTTCCACTTCCTGCTTGCGCTCGGGCTTCAGGGTGTTGTTGCCCTGGGCCGTGCTGCGGATGTAGCCGCCGCCGTAGGCTGCCACGTCCAGCGCGGGGCCGTAGCCGTCCACGAGCTGGCCGCTGGCGGGGATGTAGTACGTCTGGGTTTGGTACAGGCCGGGCTGCACGCCCACCTGGCCGTAGGCCACGCGCAGCTTGCCAAAGGTCAACCCTTGCTTGTCGGCCAGGGCCCCCACTTTGGTGAACTGCCAGGCAAACGTGCCCGAGGGGAAGTAGAACGTGTTTTTGGTGGCGGTGCCGAATGTTGAAGCCGCTTCGCCGCGCAGCGTGCCCGTCAGGAAGAACTGGTTGAGCAAGGCCACGTCCACTTCGCCGTACACGGCCGCCGTGCGCAGCACCGTTTTCAGGTTGAAAGGCGTGCGGGCGGTGGCCGGCGAGTTGTTGAGCTGCGGCGGCGACAACACGTTCACGATGTTGGTGGCCGAAGCGCCCAATTGGTCGGCGCGCCGCTCGTTCAGGTTGTTGCCCACAATCGCCGAAACCGAGAAGTTCTCGCCGAAGTTGTGGTTGGCCCGCACAATGAAGTCGTTGTTCACCTGGGTTTCGGTGATGTTTTCCTCCGTCACGGAGCCCGTCAACTGGGCCGCCGACTGGCGGGGGAAGAAGGCCTCCCGGCGGTCGTTGTAAGTATCCACGCCCGTGCGGTTCAGGAAGCTCAGCCAATCGGTGGGGTGGTAGTTCAGCTCGGCCGAGCCCACCAGGCGGTTCACCAGCGAGGTGTTCGTCACGCGGTTAATGGTCCAGTTCGGGTTGTCGTAGCCGGGGTTGGCGGCCCCCAGCGGGTTGCGGTAGCTCACCTGGCGGCCGGTGGTAACGGCCCCCGCGGCGTTGGTGTAATCGCCGTAGTACCCGCTGTTGTTGTAGTCGGCCGGGGTGCGCAGGCCCCCCAGGAAAATGCCGCTGGTGTTGGAACCCTGCTGGATGCGGTTGGAGAGCGTCCGGGCGTACGTTATGTTCACGGCCGAGCTAAACTTGTCCGACAAGTTGCGGGTCACGTTCGCGCGGATGGTCGTCCGGTTGTTGTCGCTGTTGTTGTACACAATGCCCTTGGTGTAGGTATTGCTGCCGCTCAGGAAGTACGTCGATTTTTCGTCGCCGCCGCTGAACTCAATGGAGTTGTCGCGGTAGTAGCCCGTGCCAAAAATGTCGCGGCCGTGGTCATACGTCTGCTGGCTGTTTTTGCCGCCGTGGGGGTTGGCCGCCGTGCCGTTGGCAACGCCGTACTGCGTCGAGCCGTCGGGAAAGGTCACGAAGCCGCGGTAGCCGGGGGCCCCTGGAGTAATAATCTGGGCGTCGGCCCCGCCGGTGCGGGTGCTGATGTCGTCGCCCCAGTTGGTGCGGCTGCCGAAGGCGTAGCGGCCGGTGGCCCCCTGGCCGTAGTTGAGCTGCAACGCCGGCGTCTTGTTGATGCGGTCGAAGCTAAAGGCCGAGCGCACGGCAATGTGCATCCGGTCGCCCAGCTTGCCCTTCTTGGTGGTGATGACGATGACGCCGTTGGCGGCCCGGGTGCCCCACAGCGCGGCGGCGGCGGCGCCTTTCAGCACTTCCATCGAGGCGATGTCGTCGGGGTTGATGTCGTTGAGGCGCGAGGCCTGCACCACGCCGTCTACCTGGTTCGAGCCGGCCCCGCCGTTGCTGGTCAGGATGCCGTCGTTGCCAATCGAGGAGTTCGAAATCGGAATGCCGTCCACCACAATCAGCGGCTGCAAGTTGCCCGTGATGGTGGCCGCGCCCCGAATCTGAATGTTGGCGCTGGCGCCCGGGTCGCCCGACGAGCGGGTGATGAGCACGCCCGGCGTCTTGCCCGAAATGCCGGTCACGACGCTGGTTTCGCCCGAGCTCACCAGGGCCGTGCCCTGCACCGTGGCCTGGGCCGTGCCCAGCTGGTCGCGGTTAGCCTGCAGGCCCAGGGCCGTCACCACCACTTCGCTCAGCTGCTTGGCGTCGGTGGCCAGCGCCACGTTCAGCGCGCCGCCGGTAATGGGTCGCTCCTGCGTGGAGTAGCCCACAAAGCTGAACACCAAGGTCGAAGCCTCAGCTGGCACGTCGTTCAGCACAAAAGAACCCTCCGCGTTACTCGTGGTGCCAACGGTCGGCCGGCCCTTCACAATCACCGTCACCCCGGGCAGCCCTTGGTTGGTGGCCCGGTCGGTTATTTTCCCCGAAACGGTTCGGTTCTGCGCTTGGGCCTGCTGCAACAGGCCGCCAAGCAGCAGGACAAACAATAGTAGCGTTTGCTTCATTTTTTGGTTGGTTTGGTGAGTAGAAATTGGGTGGTTGAAAAAATGAAAAGGCCCGTTAGATGAGAAATAGAACCTTTGCTTATGTATTGTCTGTGGAGGTAATCGGTGCTTTGGGACCCCTAGCCGTCGCTCAGTGAAGCGTAATTGTTGCCAGCCATCCTCGGGGCCCGGCCTATTCTCTGTTCTCTGTTCTCCGTAGCAGCAATTTGTGTTAACTAACAGTGAGCAATTGATTAAGAATAAGCTAACCTACCGAAATAAAAGAAAATAATATTTTACTGTGCTGTTTTAGAGCCCCAAACGGTCAATTACTTCCTCGCTAGATGTACAAAAGCCCGGGGCCTGCTGCACAGCAGGGGCCCCGGGCTTTTCGCGTAAGTGGGGGCCCTGTGCCAGGTGCAGGTTTCCTAGGTAAGGTAGGTTACCCAGCGCTGGGGCCCCACCCCGCAACAAAAAGGGCTGCCCACTGGGCAGCCCTTTCACAAAAGTGCAGGCGACAATGCAGGCGCTAAGCCTAGAGCTTGTCCCAGAAGATTTTCGTGGTCACCGCGTCGCCGCCAATGGCGGTAGCGGCGGCCGTGTAGTTGGTAGCGTTCAAGTACTGCACCAGGGTTTGCAGGCCGAGGCGGGCGTCGGGGGCGTGCCGCACGGTGTAACCTGCCAGCTCCAGCCGCCCCGCCATGGTACGCAGCGGGGTTTCGCCGTCAATCAGCATAGTGCCGGTGGGTATGGGCAGGCATGGGCGGGCGGGGCAAGTGGGGCTCCAAAGAATGGCCATTCGGCTCGCTGGGCGGTAGCAGAAAGGGCTACCCAATGCGGGTAGCCCTTTCAGAATGGTAGTCGGCTACTGCGTAGCCCGGCGTTTCGCCGTTAAAATTTGTCCCAGAAAACCTTAGTTTCCACCTTATCGCCGCCGATGGCCGTGGCGGCCGCGGCATAGTTCGTGCCGTTCAGGTTCGACTCTTCGGTGGGGTAGCGCAGGCGCACCGGAATGCCCGACAAAGCCCCGGCCGGCGCCGTAAGCGTCGGGGAATCGAGCCGCCGCCAGTCGGTCCAGGCCTGCACGGGCTGGATGTATTCAGAAATCCATTTCTGCACGCCGATTTTCTGTTTGTACGTGGTGCCCGCGGCCGTGGCGTAGGCCACGCCCGGCTGGGCCAAGTAGGTAGCCGCATCGGCGGCCGAGCCCCCCCATTGCTGGATAGACGCCGTGATGGCCGCGTTGTAGTGCGTGGTCACCGTGCCGCCCACGCTAAAGCCACGGGCCGCCGCCTCGGCCAATAGGAATTCTACTTCTGAATAGGATTCCAAAACCGCTGGCAGCGTGGGGTCTTGCAAAGCGACGCCGGGCTGCGAAAACGAAGAAGCGTTGTTGTTGGTGCCGTACACCCCGCCGATGTACGTGCCCGGGGCCATGCCAGCGGCCGCTACCTGGAAGTATTTGGGCAAACGGGGGTCTTGCAGGGTCTCAAGCTGGTTGATGAAAAAATCGGTGCCAACGAAGTCTTTCCGGCCACTTTGCACCAGGTTTTCCCATAGGGGGTTGGCGTTCGGCGGAGCGGCCTGGAAAACGAAGTTTGCCTGGTCCCCGTTGGCCGCAAACACGTTCGGCGCGGCTTGTTCCGCCTGGGTCTTGGCCTGCGCGGCATTGGCGTCGGCCGTCGTGATGGCCATGCGCAGCTTCAAGGAGTTAGCAAATTTTATCCAGCTGGTCATATTCCCGCCGTACACCAGATCGGCCGAGCCCAAGCCCGCCGACCCGGACTTCATCGACGTGATGGCCGCGTTCAACCGGGCAAACAAATCCGTGTAAATCGTGGCCGCGTCGTCGTACTTAGGCTGCGGCTTGTTGAAGTCCAGCGCTTCCGTGTAGGGCACGTTGCCGTAGGTGTCCACCAGCACCGTCCAGGCATAAACCGAGAGCACCTCAATGCAGGCCAACTGGTTGGCCTTCACCGCGGCATCCAACGTGTTGTCGGCCGTAATGACCGTTTTGGCTTGGGTCAGGTTGAGCAGAACGCCCGGGGCAACGGTGGGGTCGGAGCTGCCGTTGCCCAGGAAGAGCAAACGCCAGAAGTTGCGCGGAATGGGGCGGCTGTCGATGTTGTAAATCGATTCGTCGAAGTAGGTGGTTTCGGCCCAGTACTGAACGATCAGCTCGAAGATGTTGGTGTTGACGTTGGGGCTGACCATGGCGCGGGCCAGCCCGAGTTGCGCGGCCGAAACCAGCGTAACGCCTGGCACCACCGTGGCTTGCTTGGGGCTCACGTTGTAATCCGTCAGGCTGTTCACGCACGCCGTGGCCGTTAACAGCGCCGGTAGGCAAATGAGAAGTGACTTTTTCATAATTTAGATACTATTGCGCGGATTTAGAAACGAAGACGAAGGTTGGCTCCGACGGTGCGAACCGCTGGGTAGGCTCCGCCCTGGTAGCCCTGGCCGATATTTCCCGAGCTGGCAACGTCCTCCGGGTCAGCATCGGGCAAGTTCTTGTGGATGATCCACAGGTTGCGGCCGATGATGGAAAAGTCAGCGCCCTTCAGGAACGGCGTTTTGGCCAGCAGCGATTTAGGCAAGCCAATCGTGAGGGCTACTTCGCGCAGCTTCACGTAGCTCGCGTCGTACACGAAGGCTGCCGCCGGGTTGCGGAGGTAGCCGTAGAGGCCGTAGTTGGAGTTGCTGACGCGGACCGTGTTGGCCGAGCCGTCGGCTTGTACCCCTGCCAGAATCACCCCGCCCCCGTCGGCAACGGGGGTGCGCGAAGGGTTGCCCAGGTCGTTACTGCCCGCCGTTTCGGGCTGCAAGCCAGTGGCCAAGCCGTAGTAGCGGTCGAGCGAGAAGACCGAGCCGCCCGACTTGATGTCAACCAGAAAATTCAGCGAAATGGATTTGTAGGAAACGGTGTTGGTGATGCCTCCGCGCCAGCGCGGCGTGGGGTTGCCAATTTCCTGGTTGGCGTCGGTCATCTGGTAGTACCCGTTGGCGCCCACCACCCGCTGGCCGTCGAGGTACACGAAGTTGGTGCCGCGCAGGGTGCCGTACGCCTCGTTCACCGTGGCGTTCGACGTGATGCCGCCCTGGTAGCTGGCCAGGATGATGTTGTCCACGCCCTGGTAGAGCGACCGGACCGTGTTTTCGTTGCGCGACCAGTTGGCCGACAAGCGCCAGTTAACGTCCCCGGTTTTCACCGGCACAACGAAAGCCGACAGCTCGAGGCCGCGGTTGCGCACTTCGCCCGAGTTCACGTAGCGGGAGATATAGCCCGTGGCGGCGGATACGCTGACCGGCAGAATCTGGTTGATGGTGCTTTGCTGGTAAATGGTGGCTTCCAGGCCCAAGCGGTTGTCGAGGTAGGCCGTTTCCACGCCGGCTTCGAAGCTGCGCGTGCGCTCCGATTTCAGGTCGGGGTTGTTCTTGGTCGTCGGCAGGGCAAACAGGGGCGTCGAGCCGAACACAGCGGGCTTGCGGTAGGTGTCAAAAACACTCAGGGCCGGGGCGTCGTTGCCCACCTCGGCGTAGTTGGCCCGCACCTTGCCGTACGACAACCACGGCGCGGCGTCGTGCAGGTCTTCGGAGAAGACGTAGCCCAGGGCCGCCGAGGGGTAGTAATACGTGTTGCTGTTAACGGGCAGCGTCGTGGAACGGTCAACCCGCGAGGTCAGGTCCAGGAAAATTCGGTCGCGGAAACCGAGCGTGGCGCTGGCAAAGAAACCATCCACGCCAACCTGGGTCACGCCCTCGCTGGGCGCGTTGATGGAATTGGCGGAGTTGGCGAGGGAGTACAGGCCCGGCACCACCAGGCCGCCGTTGGTGGTGGCGAACAGCGAGTTATCGTATTGGCGGCGCAAGTTGGTGCCCACCACCCCTTGCAACGTAAAGTTGGTGCCCAGGCTTTTGTTGAAGTTGGCAAATAAGTCGTAGTTGAACTCCCGGTAGGTGTGGTTGTAGCGCGAGTAGTACGGCACGTACGACGCCTGGGTGCTGCCCACGGCCGAACGCTCCTCCTGGAACTCGTCGTAGGAATCCACCGTCAGGCGGCCCACAATCTCCAGGCCTTTGAGCACTTTGTAGTTCGCCATCACGTTGCCAAACGTGCGGTAACGGGTGTCGTTCTCGTAGTTCTGGTAGCGAACGAAGTAGGGGTTGTTCCAGTAAATGGCCGAGAGGTCGCCGTTTTCGGGGCTGGCGAAGTTCCAGGTAGCGTTGGTGTTGTTGCGGAAATACGCATCCTTCAGCTGCGAAACGTCCAGGTTGGTCTCCCACCACTGGCGGAAGTTGGTCATGATGTTTTCCGACCCGTAGCCCGTGCCGTAGCGGCCCAAGCCGTCCACCCGCGTAAAGTTGATGTTCGTGCTGAGGGTCAGCTTGGGGTTCAAATTCAGCGAACCAGCGAAGTTGAGGGTGTTTTTGGTGATTTTGCTGTTGGGCAATACCCCCCGGTCGATGTTGTTGTTGTAGCCCAGCTTAAACGTGCCATTGTCGCTGCCGCCGTCCACGACGATGGTGTTCAGCGTGGAGGCCGCCGTTTGGAAAAAGGTGCTCGGGTCGTTCGCCCCAGCCGTCCAGGGCGTAGCTTGGCCAAAATTGGGGTCGCCCGGGGTGTAGGAATACCACTGGCGCACGAGCAGGTTGGGGTCGAAAGGCGCGCCATACGAGGCGTCTTCCGAAGTAGGAGCCACCAATTCGCCGGTCGGCGAGTCGTTGAAATAAGGATTGGTGGGGCCGTAGTAGCGGCCATAGCCCCCGCCGTACTGCTTTTGGTACTTGATGAACGTGCTTTTGTCGATGCGGCCCAGCGTGACGCCCGAATTGATGGTGACCCCCATGCCGTTCTTACGCCCCTTCTTGGTGGTGATGAGGATAACGCCGTTGGCCGCCCGCGAGCCGTACAGGGCCGTGGCCGCCGCGCCTTTCAGCACCGTAGTCGAAGCAATGTCGTCGGGGTTAATGTCGGCCGCCGCGTTGCCGTAGTCGTAGCCCGACTGCCCGGACTGTTGGCCGGCGCTGTTGGTGTTCAAGTTGCTGATGGGTACCCCGTCCACCACGAAAAGGGCTTGGTTATTTCCCGTAATTGATTTGGTGCCCCGGATGACCACGTTGGACGAGCCCCCCAGCGTATTGCTCTGCTGGATGGAAAGGCCGGCAACTTTGCCCGATAAGCCGTTGATGGCGTTGGGATTGCGGGCCACCGTGATGTCGGTTCCGGTTACCTGGGTGGCTGAGTACGCCAGCGAGTTGCGGGTCCGCTCCACGCCGAGGGCCGTCACCACCACTTCGTTGAGCTGCTTGGCATCGGTGGCCAGGCTGATGTTGACGGTGTTGGCGCTCGTCACGGCCGCCTCCTGGGTGGCATAGCCCACAAAGCTGAACACGAGCGTCGTAGTACCGGCCGGCACGGGAAGGGCGTACACGCCTTCCGCATTGGTCGACGTGCCAATCGTCCCTTTGTCTTTTACGATAACCGTTACCCCTGGCAGGCCTTGGCCCGTGGCTTGGTCAACGACCTTGCCCGAAATGGTTCGGTCCTGCGCCTGGGCCTGCTGCAACAGGCCACTGAATAGTAGCAGGAATAGCAATAGAGTTTGCTTCATTTTTGAGTTGGTTTGGTGGTAGAATGTGGAAATGTGGGTTGAATAGGGGAAAGTGAAAGTTAGCACTTTGCTCGGAGACTCCTTTGAAGGAAGCTAGGGCCCCCAGGGCCCCTTTGCCGTCGCGTAGCGGAGTGCATTGCTGCCGGCCATCCTCAGGGCCCAGTCTATTCTCTTCTTTCCGTAGCAGCAATTTGTGTTAACTAATGGTGAGCATTTGATTAAGTATATTGTAACGCAGTGATAAGCAAGAGGAATAATACTTTGCTGTGCTGCTTCGGGCCCCGAAATTACCAAGCGCATCACCGCTAAGTGCATAAAAAGCCCGGGGCCTGCGCGTAGCAGGGGCCCCGGGCCCTCGTTTTTCTGGCAAAACTTTTTAGTCGCGCTTGCCCTTCAGCACGCCCTTGAGGGCGGCAAGCTCGTCGCGCAGCTTGGCGGCTTGCAGAAAGTCGAGCTCCTTGGCGGCGGCTTCCATCTGCTTTTCGGTCTGCTTGATGAGCTTTTCCAGCTCGGGGCGGTTCATCATGGCCACCACCGGCTCGGCGGCCATGGCCAGGGCGGCGGCGCCGTCGCCGTAGCCCACGGGCTGGGCCTGGGGCTCCACGGTGCGGTAGTCGGCCAGGTCGGTTTGGCCCAGGATCTGGGCGTGGCTCTTGCGCACGGTGCGCGGCGTAATGCCGTGCAGCTCGTTGTAGGCGGCCTGGGTGGCGCGGCGGCGGTTGGTTTCGTCGATGGCGCGCTGCATCGAGCCGGTCATGCGGTCGGCGTAGAGGATAACCTTGCCGCGGTCGTTTCGCGCCGCGCGGCCCATGGTTTGGATCAGGCTGCGCTGGTCGCGCAGGAAGCCTTCCTTGTCGGCGTCGAGGATGGCCACCAGGCTGACTTCGGGCAAGTCGAGACCCTCGCGCAGCAGGTTCACGCCGATGAGCACGTCGATTTCGCCCAGCCGCAGCTTGCGCAAAATCTCCACCCGGTCTAGGGTTTTCACGTCGGAGTGCACGTATTCCACCTTGATGCCCAGGCGCAGCATGTACTTGCTCAGCTCCTCAGCCATGCGCTTGGTGAGGGTCGTCACGAGTACCCGGTCGCCCATTTTCACGCGCTCGTCCACCTCGTCGAGCAGGTCGTCGATCTGGTTCGAGCTGGGGCGCAGGTCGATGATGGGGTCGAGCAGGCCCGTGGGGCGGATAATTTGCTCCACCACCACGCCATCGGCCTGGGCCAGCTCGTAGTCGGCCGGCGTGGCGCTCACGAACACGGCCTGCTGGTACATGCTCTCGAACTCGTTGAACGTCAGGGGCCTATTGTCGAGGGCCGAGGGCAGGCGGAAGCCGTACTCGATGAGGGCGGTTTTGCGGCTGCGGTCACCGCCCCACATGGCCCGGATTTGCGGCATCGTGGCGTGGCTCTCGTCCACCACCAGCAGGTAGTCTTTCGGGAAATAATCCAAGAGGCAGAAAGGACGCGAGCCGGGCGTGCGCTGGTCGAAGTAGCGCGAGTAGTTCTCGATGCCCGAGCAGTAGCCCAGCTCCCGGATCATCTCCAAATCGAACTCAGTGCGCTCCTGAATGCGCTTGGCTTCCACGTCGCGGCCCTCTTTTTCGAAGTAAGCGTGCTGGGCCACCATGTCGTCCTGAATTTGGTGGATGGCGGTTTGCAGCGTCTCCTTGCCGGTTACGAACAGGTTGGCGGGGTAGAGCGTGGCCGATTTTTCCTCGCTCAGCTTCTTGCCGCTCACCGGATCAATCTTCTGCACCGACTCAATTTCGTCGCCGTAGAAGTAGATGCGGTAGGCATAGTCGGCGTAGGCCGGAAACACGTCCACGGTGTCGCCCTTCACCCGAAACGTGCCGCGGGTGAACTCCACTTCGGTGCGCGAGTACAAAATCTGGACGAACTGGTAGAGCAGGTTGTTGCGCGTGTAGCGCTGCCCAGGGGCCAGGAAAATAACGTTTTTGGCGAACTCCTCGGGGTTGCCGATGCCGTAGATGCACGACACGGAGGCCACCACAATCACGTCGCGCCGGCCACTCAGCAGCGTGGAGGTGCAGTGCAGCCGCAGCTTCTCAATCTCCTCGTTGATGGCCAGGTCCTTCTCGATGAACACGTCGGAACTGGCGATGTAAGCCTCGGGCTGGTAGTAGTCGTAGTAGCTGATGTAGTACTCGACGGCATTCTGCGGGAAAAACGCCTTGAACTCGCCGTAGAGCTGGGCGGCCAGCGTTTTGTTGTGGCACAGCACGAGGGCCGGCTTGCCGGTTTCGGCGATGACGTTGGCCATCGTGAAGGTTTTGCCGGTGCCGGTGGCCCCCAATAGCACCTGGGCGTGTTCGCCGTTGTTCACGCCTTCCACCAGCTTGGCAATGGCGGTGGGTTGGTCGCCGGTGGGCTGAAATTCGGAGGTTAGCTGGTAATCCATGCGGAAGGGAAAGCGGCGGAAAAAAGCCAACCTCCTCAACCCCAAACCAGGGCCCCGGGTTTCTGCGCTTTCAACAAAAATAGGCCGCGCCGCCGCCCGGGGCCCCGCTCAGCGTGAGTCGCGCCACACGAGCTGCCGGTCGGCCGCGAGCTGGCGAAACTCCGGGCAGCGGCCGTCGCCCTGGCCCGAGAGGCCGCCGCTCGGGGCGCACAGCACGTTCAGGCAGGCATCGTACAGGGTTTCGTATTGGTCGCAGCACGGGGCCGTGACCAGGTACACCGGCTCGCCGCGGAACGTGTACTGCCACACCTCGTAGGCCGGGTTGCTCTTGGGCAGCGCCTGCAATTCAGCGATTTTGGTTTGGATGCTGGCCGCGCATTGGGGCCCCGGCTCGCTGGCCGCGTGGCTGCACTGGGAGGATAAAAGGGGCAGGCTGCCGATGGCCGCCAGGCAAAAGAGTCGAAGTGGAGCCATAGAACGTCCTGCGCTGCGCTAATGAAAAAAAGTGCTTGTCTGGCCCGGCCCGGGGCCCCGGGTGGCTACGGCATTTTCACGGTGCCCCCAAAATCGACGGCGGCCTCCAGGCCCACGCTGTAGGGGCGGTGCTGGCGGGCAAAATCCTGCACCGGCTGGGCATTCAGCGAGAGCACGCCAATCTCGGCCGTGGGGCCCGCCGAGAGCGTCCAGCGGCCAGCGGCGGCGCGGTACTGCACCCCGGCCCCGCCGCGCAGCGTGGTGAGCAGCCGCCGGTAGGGCGAGCCGGGCGCGGCAAGCGGGTATTCTTTGGTGGCGCTGGGCTCGCCGGCCACTTCCGAGCGCACGCTCAGCAGGGCCCCCACCACGGCGCCGAGGTGGCCGTAGCCGCTCCAGCCGTGCTTGCTGGGGTTGGCGTAGTGCACCGCCACGGGCACGCCCACCGTGCGGTAGCGGAACGAGGTGGTGCGCAGCGTGGGGCCGGGGGCCATTACGGCCAGGGCCGCGGCGGTGTTGTAGGCGTAGTAAGTGGGCAGCTGCTCGCCCACGAAGCGGGTGCTGGTGGCCGACTGGGCTTCGTGCTGGCCTAGCTCGACGCCGGTGCGCAGGGCCCAGCGGCGCCCAGCAGGCGGGTGGCGCGCACGGCCACGCGCTGGTCGAGGCCGCCGTGCAGGTACTCGCGGTACTCAGCCGCCGAGCGGTTGTTGAACGCCACCGCGTTGGTGCTGGCCGCCACCGAGTAGGGAATGCTGGCCGTGAGGGCCGGCGTGCCGTCCTCCTGCGAGAAATCGGCGTTGGGCGAGAACACGCCCGAGGCCACGCTTACCCCAAACTGCCAGCGCTTGAGGGGCGCGGCGGCCACGTTGGGCGTCACGGCCACCGCCGCCAGGCGCACCGGCAGCGCCGCGGCGGCCGGGTTCTTCGCCAGGGCTGCCTGCCGCTGGGCCAGGGCATCGAATTCCGCCGCAAACTGCACGGGGGCACCTGCCGCCGCGTAGCCGGGGCCCTGGGTATTCATATCCGCGCCCGCCGCGTCATAGTTGTTCAGGGCCGTGCGGTAGGTGCTGCCGTGCTGGCCGGTGGTAGCGTTGGCAAAAGTCGCCGCACCCGCCGCTGGGGCCCCTAAATCCGTGTTCCTGTTGCTGCTTGCGCGGCCCGCGGCTGGCGCGCCAGCCAGCGGGGTGCGTAGCCCGGCACCTGCTGGGGCCCCGGAAGCGGAGTAGCCAGCGCCGCGGCCGTTGGAGGCATTATCATAAACAGCGTAAGCGCCGCGGCCGGCCGCAGCCAGTTGCTCCGTGCCCGCCGATGAGCCCGCCGCTAACTGGCCTGCCGTAGTGTTGGCGTTAGTCGTGCGGGTGCTGGCCAGGGCAGCGCCATCGGCCTGGCTTGCGCCTGGGGCCCCAGCGGTGCCGGTAGCCTGCTCGGCGGTGTTGCGGCCAGCGGGCGGGCCGGGTGCGGTGGCGGCCACCTGGGGCCCCGGCGCGGCGTGGTGCGTCCACCAGCTGGCGCCGCCGGCCAGGGTGGCCAGCGCCAGGCTGGCGGCCGCTACCCAGCGGGTGGCGGCAAGGCGGCGGCGGTACGTTTCGTTCTGGCGCACGAGCAGCGCCGTATCTAATTGTTCCCAGAGCATCGGGCGCGGGGGTGCCTCGGCCTGGGCCAGGTGGTGGCGGAACAAGTCTTCCAGGCTGCCCTGGGGCCGGTCGGCGTCGTGGTCGGCGGGGCTAGTAGAATCGGTAAAGGCCATAATGATGCGTAGTTAAATAATCGTTAAGAATCGTGGCGGGGTGCGGTGCCCAGCCGCTCCACCTTGGCTTGCAGAATGGCGCGGGCCCGGGAATACTGCGACTTGCTGGTGCCCTCGCTGATGCCCATCAGCTCGCCGATTTCGCGGTGGTTATAGCCCTCAATGGCGTAGAGGTTGAACACCATGCGGTAGCGCGGGGCCAACTCCTGCACCAGCCCCAGTAACTCCTGGAAGCTGTAGTTGCTGAGCGTGAACTCGGGGCTGGCCAGGGCGGCCGGGTACTCGGCGTCGCTCACCGCCACCAGCGGGGCGTTGCGGCGGTGCTGGCGCAGGGCGGCGTTCACCATCACGCGCCGCACCCAAAACTCCAGCGGGCACTCGCGCCGGAAGCTGCCCAGCGTCCGAAACACGGTCAGGAAGCCTTCCTGGAGCACGTCTTCGGCCTCAAACGTGGTTTGGGCGTAGCGCAGGCACACGGCCATCATGCGGGCCGCGTACTTGTCGTAGAGCTGCTTTTGGGCCAATTGGCGGCCTTCGAGGCAGCCGGCAATCAACTCGTCCTCGGTGGGCACGGCGGGGGCGGTGCGGCTCACGACCAGGCGGGGCAAGGCGGCTTCGTCGGCCCCGCGGGTGGGCCAGGCGGCCGCGCTCATGCGCGGGGCCGGCAACCAAAACCGACCCGGTGCCCGGCAGGACCAGCGGTGAAGTGAGCGAAAAAGGAAAAGTCCGGCATAGGGGCGCGCGAGGTGGGTAGAACTGGCAAAGCCGTGGGCTAATCCCGGGAGGCTGGCCGCGCCCGAATGGTTGCATGCCCGCTCGCCACCCTTAAAATAAGTTAATTAGCAGGAATAAATAACACGGCTTCGCAACAAGGAACACGCATTTAATGTATGTACATTGGTGTTGCTTGCCTCCCCAATATTTCTTTTTTCCACCCAACCCCCACCCCCATGAAAACGCTGATTGTGTTTTATTCCACCTACGGCCACGTCTGGAAGCTGGCCGAGGCCATTGCCGAAGGCGCCCGCCAAGTGGCTGGCAACGAAGTAATCGTGAAGCGAGTGCCCGAAACGCTGCCCAAGGAAGTGCTCGACAAGACCGGTGCCACCGGGGCCCAGCAGGCCTTCGCCCACGTGCCCGTGGCCACGCCCGACGAACTGACGGAGTACGACGCCATTATCTTCGGCACGCCCACGCGCTATGGCAACCTTTGCGGCCAGATGCAGGCGTTCATGGACAGCACCGGCGGCCTGTGGGCCAAGGGGGCCCTGGTGGGCAAAGTGGGCGGCGCCTTCGTGAGCACGGCCACCCAGCACGGCGGCCAGGAAGAAACCATCCGCAACTTCCATACCGAGCTGCTGCACCACGGCTTCGTCATCGTGGGCCTTCCCTACGCCTGGCAGGGCCAGATGGGCCACGAGGAAGTGACCGGCGGCACGCCCTACGGCGCCAGCACCGTGGCCGGCGGCAAAGGCGAGCGCCAACCCAGCGAGAACGAGCTGGAAGGTGCCCGCTTCCAAGGCCGCCACACGGCCGAAATTGCCAGCAAGCTGGCCAAATAGCTGTCAGTTAACAGTTATCAGTAACAATGAACAGCCGTTCCGGTAGCCTAATTGGCCACTAGAACGGCTGTTCATTGTTAACTGATAACTGTTAACTGACCCCGTTCCAGATGTCCCAGGCGGCTTCGGCTTGCAGGCACAGCATCTCGTAGCCGTTCTTCACCTGGGCCCCGGCGGCTAGGCCGCGGGCCATAAAGGCGGTTTCGCGCGGGTTGTACACCAAGTCGTAGAGGAAGTGGCCGGGCGTTAAGGCCCCATAGGGCAGGTCTGGGGCCTCCGCCACGTGCGGGAAGGTGCCCACCGGCGTGGTGTTGACGATGAGCGGGTGCGCGGCCAATACCGCCGGCGTCAGGTCGGCGTAGGTGAGGCCCGGGGCTCCCGGGCGGCGGCCCACCCGCTGGTACGGAATGCCGAGGTCGTGCAAAGCGGCTTCCACGGCTTTGGCGGCGCCGCCCATGCCCAGCACTAGGGCGGGAGTATTGGGGCCCCCAGCGGGAAAAAACCGGCGTAGCGACTCGCGGAAGCCGATGTAGTCGGTGTTGTGGCCCACCAGGCGGCCGTCGGGGCGCACGTCAATCACGTTCACGGCGCCGATGCGGGCCGCGGCGGGCACCACTTCGTCCAGCAGGGGTAGCACGTCCTGCTTGTAGGGCACCGTCACGTTCAGACCCCGCAGGCCCTGATGGGCGCGCAGCAGCGCCGGCAGCTCGGCAGCGGTGGGCAGCTCAAACAGGTCGTAGCGGCAGTCGGCCAGGCCTAGGTCCAGGAACTTCTGGGTGAAATAGGTTTGCGAAAACGAGTGGCCGAGCGAGCGGCCGATGAGTCCAAACTCACGCATGGGGCAGGAATAAAAACGGGCGGCTACTTCGCCGGGGCCCCGGGCTGGGGCCCCAGCTTGCCTTTGAGGAACGACCACAGCGGCGGCAGCACCGACAGGGCGATGATGCCCAGCACGACCAGCTCAAAGTTTTTCTTCACCGCCTCAATGTTGCCGAACAGGTAGCCCGCCAGCGTCAGCACCACCACCCACAGCACAGCTCCCACGATGCTGTACGAGGCGAAGTGGCGGTACGTCATGGTGCCCACGCCGGCCACAAATGGCGCAAACGTGCGCACAATGGGCACGAAGCGCGCCATGATGATGGTTTTGCCGCCGTGCTTGGCGTAGAACGCCTGCGTCTGCTCCAGGTACTTGCGCTTCAGAAACCGAAAATCCTGCTGGAACACCCGGGGCCCTAGGTAGTCACCCACGGCGTAGTTCACGTTGTCGCCGATGAAGGCCGCCGCAATCAGCAGCGGGATAATCACCCACACGCTCAGGCCGGTTTCGGGGCGGGCCGCCAGGGCCCCCGCGGCAAACAGCAGCGAGTCGCCGGGCAGAAAAGGGAAGATGATGATGCCCGTTTCGGTGAAGATGATGAGGAACAGGATCAGGTAGGTGAGGCTGCCGTAGTCGTGCACCACGTTCACGAGGGTTTTGTCGAGGTGCAGCAGCAGGTCGAAGAAGTGTTTAATGATTTCCATTAGGCGCGAAAAGAATAGACAACAAAGAAAACCGCCCCGGCGCAAAGCCCGGACAGTCAAAACGCTGGCCCCTGCCAAGAGACCAGCGTTTCGGTAAAGACGGGCCGGGGCCCCGGGCTAGCCGCGGGGCATGGAGGTGCCGGGCTTGCTGGTTTTGGCGGCGGGGTGGAACATTGGGTCCACCGCGTCCATGTCGAGGAAGTCGGTGAACGTGTCGCCGCGCAGACCCAGGCGGATGGTTTCGAGGCTCACCACTTCGTTGGGAGCAATGTTGCCTAGGTTCACGTTGGTGCCAAGCAGCTTGATGAACCACACCTGCTGGGCCTTTTGCGGGGCCTCCCAGATGATTTTTTCGCCCGGAATCTTGGTCAGAATCTCCTCTACCAAGCCCGAGCGCACCTCGCCGGTGCTGCGGAACAGGCCCACGTTGCCGCCCTCGCGGGCCTCGCCGATGACCTTGATGGCGCCAGCTTCCAGCTCGGCCGCCATCTGCGAGATCCACTTGTAGGGCGGAATGATCTTCTCGGCGTCCTTGCTGCCCACTTCGCTCAGCACCCGCACGGTCTTGCTCAGGTCGCGGATGAATTCGCACTTGCGGTCGTGGGCCAGGTCGATGCTGCCGTCCGATACCTCGGCGTACTCCATTTGGTACTGGTCGAGCAGGCGGCGGTAGTCGTCGAACTGGTTGCGGATGATAAAGGCCTCGAACAGCGTGCCCCCGAAGTACACCGGGATGCCGGCCGACCGGTAAATTTCCAGCTTGCGCTTCAGGTTGGGCACCACATACGACGTGGCCCAGCCCAGCTTCACCACGTCGGTGTAAGCGGCGCCCACTTCCAGAAAGTCTTCCACTTCGCGCAGGCTCATGCCCTTGTCCATCACCATGGTATAGCCTTGCTCGCGGGGCTTGGCGGTGCGGTCGGGGAGTTGGTTAATCGAGTAATTCATGGGCAAAAACAAGCGGAAAATGGGCCGGCAAGTGCGGCAAAAAACAAAAAGCCTGCCCACCCCGAAGGGCAGGCAGGCACAAAAATAGCAACGGGGGCCTCACCGCTACGAACGGTGCTGATCGATGAGGCGCAACAAAGCCGGCTGGCGGCGCAGCTCAGGGAAGTAATCGAACAGCAGCGTGTGCTGGTCGTAGTTCAGGGCCAGGGCCGTTTCCAGCGACTGGTACGCCTCGCGCAAGTGGCCGTCGGCCAGCAAGTACGCGCAGCGCATATAGTGGAAATGGGCCTCGTGGGGGTGCAGCTCCACGGCGTGCTGCACCAGCGCCGCGGCCTCGCCAAAGTGCCCCTGCTCGTAGAGAATAGCGCTCCAGTTCACCCAGCCCTGGGCTTCCTCGGGGGCCACTTCGGTGGCTTTTTCGTAGGCCTCCAGGGCACTCACGACGTTGCCCACCTGGTTTTCGGCCGCGCCCAGCGCCGCCCAGTACTCGCCGCTTTCGCCGTACAGCTCGGTGGCCTTGCGGAAGAAGTGGATGGCTTCCATCCAGCGCTCCTGCTCCTGCATCAGCACACCCTGGCCAAACCAGGCTTCGTCCATCTCCGGGTTCACCTCCAAAGCCTGGCGGTAGAAGCGCCGGGCCGAGTCCCACTCGCGCAGCTTCTCGTAGCACTCGCCGATGTTGCACAGGGCCTCGTCGGTGGGCTCGCCGGGCGCATAGCTCAGTTCAAACTCAGCAATGGCCTTGCGGAATTCCTCCTGGCACACAAAGGCGTCGGCCAGCCAATGGTGGGCGTCGTAAAAATCGGGGCTGATGACGATGGCGTAATCAAACGCCTCGGCGGCCTTCGTGAAGTCCTCGCGCCGGTACCAGTACTGGCCCAGGTTGTACCAAGCCATGGCCGCGTAGGGGTCGTCGTCGGTGAATTTCTGGAAGAACTCCAGGTGCTCCTCCAAGCGGCCGCTGATTTCCAGGCAGTGCAGCAACTCCTGCACGCCGGTTTCGTTGTCGGGGTTCAGGCGTAGGCTCTGCTTGTAGTGCTTGGCGGCGCTCTTGAATTTCTGCCAGCTCTGGTACGCCAGGCCCAGGTTGAAGTGGATGTCGTCGCGCTCAGGCTCCTGCTCCAGCCCTACCTGAAAAAACGCCACGGCCTCGGCAAACTGCCCGCGCTGGGTGCTGATGATGCCCCGCGTCACGGCCACGTCGGCATTGGTGGGGTCGATGGTGGCCACGTGGTCAATCTGGCGCTCGGCTTCGGTGTAGTCGCCGCGCATGGCCGTCACCTGGGCCCGGTCAATAAGCAGCTCGGTGGAGAAAGGGTACTGGCCGAGCGCGGCTTCGCACGCCTGCAGCGCCTCCTCAAAGCGGGCGCTGGTGACGTAGTGGTCAATGATTAATTCAAAGTCTTCCAGGTCGAAGAAAACAGACTCTTGGCGGGCCTGCATTTGCTCGAAGCGCCGAACGGTGTCAAGCACGGCTCGGTGGTTTTCATAATGTTCGTTCATTCGCATAGTATCGCCGCTAATCCCCGGGGCTGGTGCGACCCGGCCCGGCCGCTAAAGCCGGGCGCAGTGCAACCGGTGGGCACCGGGACTTAACCAATATTACTAACAATATTCCCCAAAATCCGTGCGATTAACGAAAAAACTCCCCGCTGCGGATGGATAAGCCATTATTAGCTAAAGCTACGTTGCCGGTGGGGTTACCACCAAATTGGTCGCGCACCAAGCAATGGTTTCGGGTAAGGGCTTGAAGGAAAGTCCCGTTGCCTGCTGCACCCGCGCGCTGGCGTAGGTAATGGGGTAGCGGCCGGCGCGGGCCGTGTCGCGGGTAATGAGCGGCCGGGCCCCCGTTAGCAAAGCCCGCACGTGCTCGAGCCGCCAGATGCCCTCAGCCGCCCAGTCGGGCACGGCCAACGTGGGCGGGCGCCGGCCCAGCGCCGCCGCCGCCTGCCCAAAGAAGTCGCCCAGCGGCAGGGCCCCGGCGCTGAGGATGAAGCGCTGGTCGCGCACCGTGGGCAAATCCAGGGCCAGGGCCAGCAGCTGGGCCACCACGTCGCGCACGTCCACGAAGTTGACCAGGCCCCTGGTGTAGAAGCGGTGCTGCTCGTAGGCGTAGCGCAGCAGGCGGGTGCTGCTGCGGTGCCAGTCGCCGGGCCCCAGCACCACCGACGGGTTCACGACGACGGTGGACAAGCCCTCGGCCGCGCCGCGCCACACCTCCAGCTCGCCCAAGTACTTGCTGGTGGCGTAGGCGGGATGGGCGGCCCCGAGGTCCCAGGTAGCGGCCTCCGTCACTACCTGGGGCCCCGGGGCCGTGGGCGTGCCCAGCGCCGCCACCGACGACACGTGCACCAGCCGGATGCCCGGCCGCTCCAGGCACGCGTCCACCACGCCCGCCGTGCCGTCCACGTTCACGCGCTGAAGCAATTCCACGTCCTGCGGCGCGTACGACACCAGCCCGGCGCAGTGAAACACGTGCGTGACGTCGGGCGTGAGGGCCGCCCGCAGCAAGTCGGTATCGAGCAGGTCGCCGGCCAGCCACTCCACGCCCGGGGCCCCATCGGCGGGCACGGGGCCCCGGTGCAGGGCGCGCACCGTCAGTCCCCGCGCCCGCAGGGCCCGCAGCAAGAAAGAACCGATGAGCCCGGTGCCGCCCGTGACAAAAACCATGAATCAGAGCGTTTTATTAAGCAGCGGCAAATTCAAAAGCCGCTGGTAGTAGGGGGAGGCCGCTACTTTGCGGCCCAGCGTGGAGGTGTGGCGTAGGTGGTGCGTATCGGTGCCTACAAAGTCCACGAGCCGCGCGTCAATCAGCTGTTCGGCAATCTTCTGCGCGGCGGGCGAGTAGTAGCCGGCCAGCGAATTCAGGTTGACTTGCAGCAGCACCCCGTAGTCGCGGCGTAGCTTCTCAATGTCGGCCAGCCGCCCGTAGAGGTAGGTGTAGCGCTCGGGGTGGGCCAGCACCGGCTGGTAGCCCTGCGCCTTCAGCTCGAAGATGGTTTCGAATAAATTAAGTGGCTCGTTCAGGTACGACGTCTCGAACAGCAGGTAGCGCTGGGGCCCCCCAAAGGTGAGCATCTCGGTGCCATCCGTCAGCTTTTGCCCCAGAAACTCGTCGAGGTAATACTCCGCCGCGCACTCCAGCACCACATCGCCCAGGCCCGCGGCGGCGGCCGCCGTGCGCAGCAGCCCCAGGGCCCCCCGGATGCTCTCGGGCGTGTTTTTGTAAAAATCGCCCATGATGTGGGGCGTCATCACCAACCGCGTAAACCCCAACCGGCGCAGCTCGCGCAGCAGGGCCAGCGCGTCTTCCAGCGTCGCCGCACCATCGTCGAGGCCCGGCAGCAGGTGCGAGTGCATGTCGGTGCCCAGCGCCGCCAGGGCCCCATCCGGCGCGGGGCCCGCGGCAACGGGTGCGGCGGCCGGGCCAAAAAGCCGTTGCCAAAAAGTAGCCATCGGTATAGGTCGGGGCCCTGAAAAGACCTACTTAAAGAGGCGGCCCAGCTTCTGCGCCAGCGTGGGGGGGGGCGCCGAGCCGTGGTCCTCGTAATAGCCTTGGCCGTACGTGCCGCTACCGTAGCCGTACCCGTACCCGTACCCGTAGCCATACGCGCCCTTCGACTGGGCATCGTTGAGAATAGTGCACATGCGGGTGAGGTTATTGGTGCGCATCAGGCGGTTCATATTCTTAATGAAGGCCTTGCGGGAGTAATCGGCCCGCACAATGTAAATCGGAATATCGGCCCGCCGCATGATCAGAATGCCGTCGGTTACCAGCCCCACCGGCGGCGTGTCGATCATCACCACATCGTAGCTTTCATACAACTCATTCAACATCTGGTCGAACCGGGGGCTGAGGATGAGCTCGGACGGGTTAGGTGGCGTGGGCCCCGCCGAGATGAATTGCAGCGCGTCGATGGACGTGTGCTGAATGCATTCCGCCACCGAGTGCCGGTCAATCAGGATGGTGCTCACGCCCTTCACGTTTTCCGCCCCAAACGCCAGGTTCACCTTCGGCTTGCGCATGTCGAGGTCGAGCACAATCACGCGCTGCCCCGACATGGCAATAATACCGGCCAGGTTAACCGTGACAAACGTTTTGCCCTCGCCCGATATCGTGGACGTCACCGAAATCAGCCGCTTTTTCTTGGCAGAGCTGATGAAGTCCAGATTGGTGCGAATGGAACGGATGGCTTCGGAAATGGCCGATTTGGGGTTGTCGTTCACCACTAGGCGCGACACCTCCATCTTTTCCTTGTCGTAGGTGGGAATCACGCCCAACACGGCGGCCTGGGTGCTACGCTCCAACTCGCGGGTGTTCGTGATGGTGTTGTGCAGCAGGTACCGCACGGCTATCAGCCCAAGCCCTAGAAACAGGCCCCCGGCCAGCCCAATGGCGTAAACCATAAGCCGAACCGGCGAAATAGGTACCCGCGGTTCTGAAGCAGGAAACAAAATCTGGAAGTCAGCAGTGGTGCCGGCTTTTTGGATGTTGTAATCTACTTTTTTGCCCATCAGCATGGTGTACGTTCCCTCGGCCAAGGCGAGCGGACGTTGCAAGCGGGCCTGCTCGGTAGCCCGGCTAGGCAGCCCCTGTTGCTTAGCGTCAAGCTTGTTTTGCTGCCGGTCGAGCAGCGCGATTCTGTTGGCTAAAGCTTTGCGCGCCTGCGTAATCTGCCGTAAAATACTACTCAAGGTGTAATCCATCTGCGCATTCTTCTGCTGCACGGCCTCGGTGGCCCCAGTATAAGAGCGCCTTACCCGCTCCTGGTCCCACTGCATGCCGTTGAGTTGACCCAACAGTTGGCTCAGCACGGGGTCGTTGATGTCTCCTAGGCCCGGGATGCTTTGCTCTACCGTCTCCTCCTCGTTCCGGGTAATGTGGGTTTGCTGCACCATACGGGATATGTCGCTCAGCAACACAAGGTTTTGGTTCAGCTTCAGCCGTTGCTCCTCTAAGTCCTCGCCCTTGGCAGCTAGCGCCGCCACCTCCGACCTCACGTCGTACGTCTTCGTTTGTTCAACAAAACCTTGGTAGCGGTTCTCGGCACGCTCCAAATTATCGTAATTAACTTCAAGCTGTTGGTCGAGGTAGCGAAGCGTGCGGGCGGTGTTTTCCTGCTCGCGCAACACCTTAGCCCGCTGGTACACCGTATCAACCTTATTGACGATGCGCTGGGCCTTCCTAGGGTTGAAGTCTGTAAAAGAAATCTGGATGGTGTTTGCGTCGGCGCTCGAAATATCGACGGCCAGATTTTTTTCTAAGTAGGCATTTACCGTGCCTTGGTCTTGGATGGTGAAATGGTATTTTGCAGCTAAGGATGCGGGCCCAAAGTATTGCGTTGGCGTCACCTTCAAATCGAGGCCAGGTAGCGTTACCTGTTTCCCAAGCTCATACTCCCCATCCAAGGCTGTTCCCGGTCCGCTGTAGCTAATGCTGTAGCGCGTAGCACTGATAAATGCTAGGCTGATTTTTTGGTTATACAGCCCTTCGTCTTTAACTGTATACGCAATCCGGAACGGTGAAATACCATACAGCTCGCTTTCCAGTACCGTGCCTTGTACGTAATAATTCACGTACAAATCCAGCGAATCGCGCAGTTGTCTATAGATAATTTCTGATTTAATCAACTGAACCTCACCAGCTAGCTTGCTGCCAGCGCGGGGATCAGCAGTAGGCCCACCTAGCCCCACTACACCAGCTTCGCTGCGTTGGTCTATCTTAAGCAGCGAAGTAGACTTAAATACCGGTTTAGTGTAACGTAAATACAGCCAAGCTGCGGACCCTCCTAGGCCTAACAGCAATAGCAGCCACAGCAAGCTGCGCCGCGCCACCAGTGCCAGCGTGGATAAATCCAGCCCACCATCGGCTTCTTCGTCGGCCGCCACGCCAACGGTTGCGGCAGTAGGTGGCTCCGTGCCACCGTCGATGGCGTTGCGGATAAGAGCCTCTAGCTCCGCATTCTCGTTTATAGCCATTTTGATGGGTTTGATAATTCTATTATAATCAATAATTGTATAAAAAGATGTTTTGCCGATTCTTATTATTTGCTATTGTTAATAACCAAGTAAGTAATTGTAATAACCAGTGAAGTAATACTGGCTGCAAACCCGATAATGGGTGCCGAATCAGTCAGGTTTTCCAATAATGGGCGGCGAATTGGATCGATGTAAATGACATCGTTTGGCTCCACTTGCAAATTGGCGCGCCGCATACCGGAAATTGTGGTCAGGTCTATCTGCTCTATCTGAGGATATTTCAAATTGCCCCGGATAATGCGAATATTGTCAGCCCGGCCACCGTACCTATACAAGCTACTACCACCCCCGCCCCCGCCGTCTACGCCGCCGGCTAGGGCCAGCACTTCGAGCAGGTTCATGTTATCGTTCGTCAGCGGAATGACCCGGCCACCCTGGGACCCCAGTAAAATAATGCGGTTGTTGGTCACGCGCGTCATTACAAAAGGCTCAACGTAGTATTTGCCGTAGCTGATCTGGAGCACGCTGTCGGCCTGAAGCAGCGAAAGGCCACTCACCCTTACTCGGTTCACTAAAGGCAACCTGACAGTGCCATCGGCCTGCACCAAAAAAGAGGTTCCCGAGCCTTGCTGTCCGCCGCCCGACGAGCCACCGTTGGCGCCGGTCATTCCGGTAATGGGGGCCCCACCCGTACCGCCAAATTGCAACTCACCGTTGGGGTCCAGAATCCGCTCGCCTTTATTGGTGTTGACGCGGACTTCGAGGTAGTCGTTGGGTTGGATGAGGTAATTGCGCGCTGTCCGGTTCACCGCTACTCGGAGCTTGGCTGTATCGATGGCCCGGCCGCGCTCGTCGGTGAGGCGGAACATGGTGCGCTGGTTGTAGTAGCGCGTCGAAGCACACGAAGAGAACAGCAGTGCGGTCAGCAGGCAGCCAAGGAAGAGTTGCCCGAAACGGCCGGAAATAGAAGGGGACATGCAGACCAAAAAGGTGCTGATAATAGGAATGATTTAACGGAACGTTCGTCGGGGATTAGCAGAATGCTCCTGAAAAGCTTCAAAAGTAACACGTTTGCTTCATGCGGCTGATGCAATGCGTTATATATGGGAGGCAACCTTAAGATTTTCAACTGGTAGGGGCGTACTTTTGCGTATCACGAACTAGCGTTAGTTAGCTGTGCGTTTTAGTCCTGATTCTTATTCTCTTATTCCCACCCATCACTTGCTTATGGAAGCCGTAGCCACCGAGAACCAAACCCTGATTGCGCAAATGGTGCGCGACTTTGGGGCCCAGTACATTCAGCCCCACATCATGGAGTGGGACGAAAGCCAGGAGTTTCCCCGCGACGTGTTTCGCCGGTTGGGCGAGCTGGGGCTGATGGGTGTGCTGGTGCCCACCGAGTACGGTGGGGCCGGCTTTGGCTATCCCGAGTACGTGACGGCCATTGCCGAGTTGTCGCGCATCGACGGCAGCATTGGCCTGAGCATGGCGGCGCACAACTCGCTGTGCACAGGCCACATCTTGCAGCACGCCTCGGAAGCTCAGAAGCAGCAGTACCTGCCCCGCCTGGCCTCGGGCGAGTGGCTGGGGGCCTGGGGCCTCACCGAGCCCAACACGGGCTCCGATGCCGGCAACATGCGCACCACGGCCACGCTCGACGGCGACGCCTACGTGCTGAACGGGGCCAAAAACTTCATTACCCACGGCAAGTCCGGCGACGTAGCCGTGGTCATTGCCCGCACCGGCGAGGTGGGCGACTCGCACGGCATGACGGCCTTCATCGTGGAGCGCGGCACGCCGGGCTTCGCGGCCGGACGCAAGGAGAATAAGCTGGGCATGCGCGCTTCCGAAACCACGGAAATGATTTTCACCGATTGCCGCGTGCCCGTGGCGAACGTCATCGGCGCGGTAGGGGAGGGATTTGTGCAGTCGCTGAAGGTGCTCGACGGTGGGCGCATTAGCATTGCAGCCCTCAGCCTGGGCATTGCCCAGGGGGCCCTGGACGCGGCCATCCAGTACAGCAAGGAGCGCCAGCAGTTCAACAAGCCCATCAGCCAGTTCCAGGGCATCGCCTTCAAACTGGCCGACATGGCCACCGAAATCGAAGCCGCTCGCCTGCTCACCTACCGCGCCGCGGAGATGAAGGACGCCGGCCTGAACGTGAACCGCGAATCGGCCATGGCCAAGCTCTACGCCTCCGAGGTGAGCGTGCGCGTGGCCAACGAAGCGGTGCAGATTTTTGGCGGCTACGGCTATACCAAGGACTACCCGGTAGAGAAGTTTTACCGCGACGCCAAGCTGTGCACCATTGGCGAAGGCACCAGTGAAATTCAGAAACTGGTAATTGCCCGCACGTTGCTGAAGTAAATCAGTGATTTTGCCTGGTTGACCGTGATTACGCTGATTTTTTCTGCTTAGCGATGGCTCTGGACTGGCCCGCTGAAAAAAAAACAGCGTAATCGCGGTTAATCATTACTAATCAATGATTATCTTTGCGGCCCGATTTACTCGGCTTCCCGCCTGACATTTTTTCGAAATCCCTGATATGATCATCATCCAAATCAAAGACAACGAGTCGGTTGACCGCGCCCTGAAACGCTTCAAAAAGAAATTCGAGCGCACCGGTGTGCTGAAAGAGCTGCGTCGCCGCACGTTCTTCCAGAAGCCGAGCGTGACGGATCGCAAGCTGAAGCAGAAGGCTGTGTACAAGCTGGCCACCTACGGCACGCCCAACGAATAGGCTCCTGTTTTGTGGATAAAAAACCGGCTGGTTGGCCCCTTGGGGCCCGCCAGCCGGTTTTTTCGAATCGGCTAAGGCTAAATGCCGCGGGTAAATAAAAAAATAGTACTTTGGACGCCCGGCCCCACAAGCCGGGCTTTTTTGTTGTTCGCATGGAGGCGTTTTTTGATTTTTTGCAGTTCGAGCGGCGCTACAGTCCGCACACTGTGCTTTCGTACCGCACCGACCTGGGCCAGTTTGCCGCTTACCTGCTGGCGGAAGGCGACGCGGAGGGCCCCCAGCAGGCCACGCACCACACCATCCGCGGCTGGGTGGTGGCCCTGATGCAGCAAGACCTGGACCCGCGCACCGTAAACCGAAAAGTGGCTTGCCTGCGCTCGTACTACAAATTCCTGCTGCGTACCAACGCCATTGCGGCCAACCCCATGTTGCGCATCAAGGCCCCCAAAATGGCTAAAAAGCTGCCCGAATTCGTGCCCGAGGCGGCGCTGAATGGGCTGCTGAACTCGTTTGAGTTTGAAGACTCCTTTGCCGGGCAACGCGACCAACTGGTGCTGGAGATGCTGTACGGCACGGGCATCCGCCTCTCGGAGCTGCTAGGCATGGAGGCGGCCGATGTGAGCCTGCCCGGCGGCACGGTGCGCGTCACGGGCAAGGGCAACAAGCAGCGCCTCGTGCCGCTTAACCCCACACTGCTGCAAGTATTGGCCAAGTACCAAGCCCGCCGGGCCCACGAGTTTGGGGCCCTGCCGGGGCCCCTGCTGCTCACCGATAAGGGCGCGCCGCTCTACGAAAAGCACGTGTACCGTACCGTGAAGCAATATTTGAGCACCGTCACCACGTCGGCGGCGCAGCAGCACCCGCACGCGCTGCGCCACGCCTTTGCCACGCACTTGCTAGGCAAGGGCGCCGACCTCAACGCCATCAAGGAACTGCTGGGCCACGCCAGCCTGGCGGCCACCCAGGTGTACACCCATATGTCCGTCGACCGCCTAAAATCCGTATTTGATCAGGCCCACCCGCGGGCTTAAACGCGGGGTTTGCTAATTTCTTCACCCTCAATTCCTTCTTCGCCCTATGAAAGTTCAGATGAATGCGGTGCATTTCACTGCCGACCAAAAGCTGCTCGATTTTATCCAGCAGCGGCTCAATAAGCTGGAAACCTTTTACGATAAAGTGACCGGCGGAGAAGTTATTTTGCGAGTCAATAACAAAGATGGCGCGGCCAATAAAACCGTCGAGATAAAGCTGCTGGTACCCGGCGGCACCCTGTTCAGCGAGGAAGATGCTACTTCGTTCGAAGCCGCGACCGATGCGGCCACCGAAAACCTGCGCCGCCAAATTGTGAAGCACAAGGAAAAAACCTTGCAAACCCACTAGTACCGAACCAACGGCCGGCGTCTGCCAACCGTCAGCCATCCACATAAAAAAGGGGCCCCAACTGATTCACTCAGTCGGGGCCCCTTTCGTTACCGAAAAACTAACCGCGGGCCTTACAGGCCGAAGGCTGCCTTGATTTTGGGCACGTAGTCGAGCTTTTCCCAAGTAAAGGTTTCGAAGATTTTTACCTCGCCATTGGGCATGGTGACTTGCTTGCTGCCGGGCGTGCGGCCCATATGGCCGTAGGCGGCGGTTTCACCGAAAATAGGATTTTGCAGGCCTAGGCGCTGCACAATGGCGTAGGGGCGCAGGTCGAACAGCTCCTTCACCTTGCTGGCGATGGCGCCGTTGGACAGCGGTTTGCCGTCGGGCCCCAGCGCCTTAGTGCTGCCGTAAGTGTCTACGAACACACCCACCGGCTCGGCCACGCCGATGGCGTAGGCCACTTGCACGAGGGCGTGGTCGGCAACGCCAGCGGCCACCAGGTTTTTGGCAATGTGGCGGGTGGCGTAGGCCGCCGAGCGGTCCACTTTGCTCGAGTCTTTGCCCGAGAAGGCACCGCCGCCGTGGGCCCCTTTGCCGCCGTAGGTATCCACGATGATCTTGCGGCCGGTGAGGCCTGAGTCGCCGTGGGGGCCCCCGATAACGAATTTGCCCGTGGGATTGATGTGGTAGGTGATGTCGTCGGTGAAGAGCTTCTGCACGTCGGGGCCCAAGCTGGCCAGCACGCGCGGTACGAGCACGGCTTGCACATCGGCCTTAATTTTAGCCAGCATGGTGGCCTCGTCGGCGTCGAACTCGTCGTGCTGGGTGCTCACCACGATGGTGTCGATGGCCTCCGGGGTGCCGTTGTCGGCGTAGCGAATCGTGACCTGGCTCTTGGCGTCGGGGCGCAGGTAAGGCATGTCGCGAGCCTCGCGCCGGATGGCGGCCAACTCTTGCAGCAGGCGGTGCGAGAGGTCGAGGGCCAGGGGCATGTAGTTGTCGCTCTCGCGGGTGGCGTAGCCAAACATCATGCCCTGGTCGCCGGCGCCCTGGTCTTCGGCCGTGGCGCGCACCACGCCCTGGTTGATGTCGGGCGACTGCTCGTGCAGGCGGTTCATTACCTCGCAGGTGTCGGCGTTGAAGAGGTACTCGGGCTTGTCGTAGCCAATGCGGCGGATGGTGGCCCGGATGAAAGGCTCGGCGTCCACGCGGGCCGTCGATTTGATTTCGCCGGCCACCAGCGCGAAATCGGTGGTCACCAGGGTTTCGCAGGCTACTTTGGCGGCCGGGTCCTGCCGCAGGTATTCGTCCAGGATGGCGTCGGAAATCTGGTCCGCAACTTTATCGGGATGGCCTTCCGAAACCGATTCGGAGGTGAACAGGTAGGGCATAGAACGGGAAGAGAAGCAATAAAAAGCAAAAAAACCAACCGCTTACGCGGTCAAAGCCACCGCGTGGGCGAACGGCAAAACTACGCCACGCCGCCCGAAGGCGCGGGCCCCGCTGGGGCGGCATCGGCCAAACTGGGCAGTACGGCTTTCTCGCAAACCAGCACCACGGGCCGGCCGCGCAAGTCGGTGGTGGCAAACAAATACGTGTCGCCGCCCTCGCGGATGCCCGTGCGCAGCCGGAAATCGGCCACCGAATCGGGGAAATTGCGGGTCGTGACGTGGGCGCGGGCCTCGGGGCCCAAGTGCGCCTTCAAGGCCGCGCCATCGGCCTTCTCCACCGCCAGCACCCGGAAAATACGCCCCGGAAAATCAGCCCGCAGCGTGGCTGATGTGTATAAATGGCTGTGCTGGTGCAGCTTCAGGAGCTCAAACGCGGTGCCGATGCTCCGAAAGGCCCCCGCTTTGAGCACGGCCGCGTTGGGTTCGTAGAGGAACTGCTGGGCCTCGGCGTAGCGCGGCACGGCCCGGGCCTCGCGGGCTTTATTGAGGCGGAACTCCTGCCGGGTGCCGTCGCGCCGCAGGTTCAGGGCGAAGCGCTCGGGGTCTACGGCGGGCTCGGGGCCCAGCTCGTACAGTACCTCCTTCACTTCATTATCCAAGGCCAGCACCCAGAGGCGGCGCACGTGCTTCAGTTCCTGCACGGCCTGCTCGATGTCGAGCATGGGCGAGGTTTTGAGCAGCACGCGGTCGGCCTTATGCAGCAGCAGCGGCAGCAGGTGCAGCACATCGGGCTCGCAGTCGGTGAGCCGGAAAATCTTGCGCGAAGCGGTGTCGCGCCGGGCCGGGTCGAGGTAAATCCAGTCGTAGTGGTGGGGCGTGGCCTTGAGGAACGCCAGCGCGTCGGCGTGATGCACTGCCACGTTGTCAATGCCGAGCAGCCGGAAATTGTAGCGCACCACGGCCGCCAGCTGCGGGCTGCGCTCCACGTAATCGACCTGGGCCACGCGGGCGGCAAAATGCGCCGCATCGGCTCCAAAGCCGCCGGTGAGGTCGGCCAGCCGCTCGCCGTCCACGAGCCCAGCCTTGAAGGTGGCCGTGCGCTCCGACGAGGCCTGCTCGACCGACAGGGCGGGCGGAAAAGCCAGGTCGGGATTGGCGGCCCAGGCGGGGAGCTTGCTTTGGGCCTTCTGGCGGGCCTGGATTTGGCGTACCAGCTCGGGAACGGGTAGGCCGGGGTGGCGGCGGGCTTGCAAGGCCAGGTGGGCGGGGTCGTCGTGCAAATGCGCGGCCACGTAGCGACGGGCCGCCTCGGGCAAAGGGAATTCCATGTAAGCGGGTATACGGGAAAAACGCCGCGGGCAGCACAAATAGTGCCCCGCGGTCTAGCGCAGGCTCCAGCCCAGGGCCAGCAGCGGCGTGCCTTGGAGCCCCAGGCGCAGGCCCGCCGTGCTGGGGCTCCACCGCTGCCACTGCGAGCCTTGGGCCCCCGTCAGGCCGTTGTTGTAGGCCGATACGGCTTGCTGCAAGTGCTTGTTGGTGTGCCGGTTGATGGGGATGGTGGCCAGTAAGCTCGCCACGAATAGGCCCGCCGCCACTTGCTGCGCACCGTTGAAGTATTGTTGGCCTCCGTCTTTAGTAAACACCTGGCTGCCGTACAAACCCAGGGCCCCCACGGCCACCAGGCGGTCGGCGAGGAACAGGGTTTTCTGGCGGCGGTAATCGGTCAGGTTGCTCAGGGCTTCGGCGTTGGTGCCCAGGTAGGGGCGCAGCTTCTGGCCGAAGAAGCCGGCATTTTGGTAGTCCTCGCCCGTTTTGCCGGGGGGCAGAAAGTAGAAGTTGTGCTGGGGCCCACTGAGGCCGCGCGCCGCATCGTCGGGCTGGAGCCGCACGGTGGCGGGGTTCGCCTGGGCGGCGGCCAAGCGCGGGGCCACCGCAGACAAAGCCAATAAAAACACGCTAAAGGATAGGCGGCGGGCTCGATTCAACGCCGGGATAGAATAGTGCATAAGGCAAAGATAGGCGCCCCCGCACCCACTAAATGACGGCCCTTGGTGGCCGGGGCCCCGAAACAATTGCCGTATCTTTGTGGTTGAACCCGACCATACCAAACAACCTCTATCATGGTGGAAACCAAAACGAACACCTACGTTCCCTACAAGGTAAAAGACATGTCGCTGGCCGAGTGGGGCCGCAAGGAAATCCGCCTCGCCGAAGCCGAGATGCCCGGCCTGATGTCCTTGCGCGAAGAGTTCGGCGCGCAGCAGCCCTTCAAGGGGGCTCGCATTGCCGGCTGCCTGCACATGACCATCCAAACCGCCGTGCTCATCGAAACCCTGAAAGCGCTGGGTGCCGAGGTAACGTGGTCGTCGTGCAACATCTTCTCGACCCAAGACCACGCCGCTGCGGCCATCGCCGCCGCCGGCATCCCGGTGTATGCCTGGAAGGGTATGAACGAGGAAGAATTCAACTGGTGCATCGAGCAGACGCTGTTTTTCGGCGAAGACAAGCAGCCGCTGAACATGATCCTCGACGACGGCGGCGACCTCACCAACATGGTACTGAACGATTACCCCGAGCTGGCCGCTGGCATTAAAGGCGTGTCGGAAGAGACGACTACCGGCGTGCTCCGCTTGTACGAACGCGTGAAAAACGGTACGCTGGCTTTCCCCGCCATCAACGTGAACGACTCGGTAACGAAGTCGAAATTTGATAACAAGTACGGCTGCAAAGAGTCGGCCGTGGATGCCATCCGCCGGGCTACCGACGTGATGATGGCCGGCAAAGTGGCTGTGGTAGCCGGCTACGGCGACGTAGGAAAGGGCACCGCCGCCTCGCTGGCTGGTGCTGGGGCCCGCGTTATCGTGACGGAGATTGATCCTATTTGCGCGCTGCAAGCAGCCATGGACGGCTACGCCGTGAAGAAGCTGGCCAACGCCGTGAAGGAAGCCGACATTGTGGTGACGGCCACCGGCAACTGCGACATCCTCACCGAGACGCACTTCCGCAGCCTGAAGGACAAGGCCATTGTGTGCAACATTGGCCACTTCGACGACGAGATTGACATGGCGTGGCTGAATGGCAACTACGGCCACACCAAGGACACGGTGAAGCCGCAGGTGGACATCTACAACATCGACGGCAAGGAGGTCATCATCCTTGCCGAAGGCCGCCTCGTGAACCTGGGCTGCGCCACCGGCCACCCTTCGTTCGTAATGTCGGCTTCGTTCACCAACCAGGTGCTGGCCCAGATTGAGCTGTGGGAGCGCAACGATCAGTACACCAACCAAGTGTACACGCTGCCCAAGCACCTGGACGAGAAAGTGGCCCGCCTGCACCTCGCCAAAATTGGCGTGGAGCTGGACGAGCTGACGACCCACCAGGCTGACTACATCAAGGTGACGGTGGACGGCCCGTTCAAATCGGACCTGTACCGCTACTAGGGGGCCCCAGCCCTCAGCAAAAAGCCCCGCCAGCATTGCGCTGGCGGGGCTTTTTTGATGGCTTTCGGGGCCCCAGCTAGTGGCCTCGCCTCAGTGCTGCATGGCCATTTGCTGCTGCGTGGCGGCGCTGGTGGCGTGGCGCAGAAAGCACATGCACGGCGCAAACAGGTACTCGCCGCCCTTCAGCGTAACGAACCCGCCGAAAGCGCTGGCCGCCTGGGTGGAGGCGGGGTCGCCGTAGGTAGTGGCGTAGCGCTGCACACCGTCGGGTAGGGGCCCCTGCCCAATGACGGGGTCGAGGCCGGTGGGCGGGGTGGCGCGGGAAAATTCGGCATTGTTCACCCATTGCCGCTGGATAAACTCGAACTGCGCAGCCAAGTCGCGCTGAAAGCTCATGAAGAGCAAGCCCACGCCTTTGGTGGGCATCTCTTCAAATTCGGCTTGGTTGGGGTGCACAAAGCGGTGCCCGTAGATGATGCCGCGCCGGGCCATCATGCGGTTCTTCTCGCCCTCGAGGGTGTCGCCCAGGCCAACGGAGTCGCCGCGGGGGGTGCTCTTGCGGATGTGGGAGTGGAAGGGGCAGCGCTGCCCCGGGTCGGTGTCGTAGTTGAAGTTGTTGAGCTTGCCCAAGTCGGGTTTGGGAATGGGAATGTTGTGGATGCGCACGTCGTCGTCGCTGAGGGTAACGGGCGTGCCATTTTCAAAGCGGCCCACGGCCATGGCCCCCGCCAGCTCGCTGGTTTCATCGCCAAACAGCTCTTTCGCCAGCTGCTTTTCCCGCTCCTTGAAACCGCGCACGTTCTGCTCCAGCTTGCGAAACACGAAGTAGCTGCCGAAGGAATTGTCGACGCTGCCCGCCGGGTCGGGGGTTAGTACTAGGCTGATGGGCATCAACGGGTCCCAGTTGGTGGTGTCCAGGCCGGCCATTTCTTCCACAAAAAACTTGGGCTGACTGATGCCGTCCACGTACCCAAAGTGCTCGATGTCCTGGCCGTCGTCGTTTTGAATGCTGTCGCCTTCCTCCACGCACAGCACCGTGGCCAGCCGGTCGCCCTTCGGGCTCTTGTGGCGCAGGCGCTTCACAATGGCCCGCACGTGCTGGTCGAGCCGGGTGCGGGTGCGCTCGCCGAGGGCCACCAGCACCATGCCGTGGATGGCCCCCTGGTAGCCCCCGTCCCAGGTCGCCACGGGCGGGTCGAGCAAGTCGGCATTGGCGGCCTTCATGCCGCCGGCAAACCGGGCGTCGCCGGGGCGCTTGTCCAGCGGCACGTCCAGGTACGCGTAGCCTGCCGCACTCAGCAGCAGGGTCACCACAAAGCGCTGTTGACCGTCAATCTTGGTCTGCGCCGTATCGGCCTGCTGCTGCTGGGCCGTGGTTATTTCGGTGTGGGCAAACTCTTCCAGAAACAGCCGGGCCGCGGGCTGCTGTCCGTGGCCAAAGCGGAAAAAGAGTTGCGCCGTGTGCCGCCGCCCGTGCGATTTGAGGATGTTGGCCTGCAATTCGGGCGCGATGGCCGCGAATTCCGGCCCGTGCTCACTGATGCCGCGCTGATCAAGGTCAATGTTTGTTGCCATGTGGTTGGGAGGGAAAAGAAAGGAGAGAAATACTGCCAACACAGCCGTCAGCGTCCTGACAATTTGTTATATATCAAAGTTAATATATTAAATATTATATGGAAGAAAATTGTTCTTTTCCCACATTATTTTTTTCCTGGCCAAGCCGGGTACCCCACAACGACATTCAATCCTGTGCATGGTCCGGCGGGCCAGCGGCGGATGCCAGGGCCCTAATCTGAACACCGCCTAAACCAAAACAGCCGCCGACGCAATGCGCCAGCGGCTGCTGTAAAGCGTGTTACGAAGCTGGGTTAGTCCAGAAATTCCGTCTTGGTCAGGTCCTCGCTCATTTTCCACAGGCGCTGGCTGTTGGCCAGTGTGTTGAAGCTACTCTTCACGGGCTCGGGCTTTTTCTTGCTGTAGTACCCGCCGCTGACCGTGGCCACGCTGGGGTCGGAGGCCAGGAAAATGCTGGTCTCGGCTCCTTTCTCGGGCGACAGCATAAAGGGCCGGCCCAGGGCCAGCATGGCCGACAGCCAGCCGCCCGACTGCTGGCCGTAGCCGGTGGCCACCGCGCCGGGATGCAGCGAATTGGTGGTCACGTTGGTGATGCCGTGGGCGCGCAGCCGCCGGGCCAGCTCCTGGGTGAACATGATGTTCCAGAGCTTGGTGGTGCCGTACTCCCACATGGCGCTGTAGCTACGCTCCGACTGGAAATCATCAAGCGTGGGCTTGGAGAAGCGGTAGGCCATCGAGGCCACGTTCACGATGCGGGCGGCCGGGCTTTTGCGGAGCAAATCCAGCAGCAGGCTCGTGAGCAGGAAGGGCCCCAGGTGGTTGGTGGCCAGCGTCAGCTCGTAGCCGTCGGCCGATACTTCGCGCTCGGCGCCCAGCATCAGGCCGGCGTTGTTCACCAGCACGTCGAGGCGCGGGTACTGGGCGTTGATTTCGGCGGCCACGTCGCGCACCTCTTGCAGCGACGAGAGGTCGGCCAGGGCCATGTCTACCCGCTGGTTGCCGGTGGCATCGATGATTTCCTGGCGAGTGCGCTCGGTTTTCAGGCGGTTGCGGCCCAGTAGGATAACGTGGGCCCCTTGGCGGGCCAGCGTCTCGGCCGTGACTTTGCCGATGCCCGACGTGGCGCCGGTAATGAGAATGATTTGGTCTTTCAAGTCAGCCATAATGGGAGAAAGGGAAAAGTACTGGGGCCTAATACGCGGCACGACGGCCCGCGGTGCCGAATATTTTAGGGCCCCGGGCGCCGGGGCCGTGTTTACTTTGCCCCATGCCCGATTTTTTGCGCGTCGAAACCATCTTTTTTACCGTGCTCGGCTACCCCATGAGCTACCTCGAATTTTTCGGGGTGCTGACGGGCGCCGTGGCCGTGTGGCTCTCGGCCCGGGCCAACGTCTGGAGCTGGCCGCTGAGCCTGGTGGGCATCGTGCTCTCGTTCTTCCTGTTCTTCCAGGTGCAGCTCTACCCCGATACCTTTTTGCAAGTGTTCTTCTTCGTGACCAGCCTCATCGGCTGGTGGCAGTGGACGCACCCCGCCCCGCGCGAGGCCGACCAAAAGGAGGAGCTGCGCATCACCTACACCCCGCGGCCCGTGCTGCTGCTGGGCAGCATTGGGGCCCTGGTGGCCACCGCGCTGCTGGGGGCCCTGGCCCAGCGCCTGCACCAGTGGGTGCCGCTGGTGTTCAGCAAGCCCAGCGCCTTCCCCTACCTCGACTCATTTACCACGGTGCTCAGCATCGCCGCCACCTTCCTGCTGATGCGTAAAAAGGTGGAAAGCTGGTACGTGTGGCTGCTCGCCGACGTGGTGCTGACCTACGTGTACTTCCTGAAAGGCATCAAGTTCGTGGGTATCGAGTACGCCGTGTTCTGCGCCGTGGCCGCCTATGGCGCGTACCATTGGACGCGCGAGTTCCGCGGCTACGCTAACGAACTACCCGCCGCCTAGGGGCCCCGCCCAACCTCCGCGTTTACTCTACTTGCCCGCCCGCCGTGGTTTCGCTTTCCGTCGTCGTCATCACCTTTAACGAAGCGGCCAACATTGGCCGCTGCCTGGACGCGCTGGGCGACGTGGCCGACGAAGTGCTGGTGGTAGACTCGTTTTCGACGGACGACACGGTGAAAATCTGCCGCGCCCGCGGGGCCCGGGTAGTGCAAAACGCCTTCGCCGGCTACGTCGAGCAGAAGAACTTCGCCACCGCCCAGGCCCGTTTCGACCACATGCTCCAGCTCGATGCCGACGAGGTGCTGACCGCCGAGCTGCGCCAGAGCATCCAGCAGGCCAAGGCCGATTGGCAGCACGCCGCCTACGCCCTGGCCCGCCTCACCAACTACTGCGGCCACTGGGTGCGCCACGGCGGCTGGTACCCCGACCGCAAGCTGCGCCTCTACGACCGCCGCCTCGGCCGCTGGGAGGGCCTGCTGCTGCACGAGCACTACGAGGTGGGCCCCGGCCACACCACCGGGGCCCTGGCCGGCGATGCGCTGCACTATTCCTACCATTCCATCGCGCAGCACGTCAGCCAGTTGAATAAATTCACCAGCATCACCGCTCAAGAGCTGGCCCTGAAGGGCCGCACCCGCGTCACGCTGTTTCACCTGCTGCTCAAGCCGCTCTGGAAGTTTGGGCACGGCTACTTCCTGCGGCTGGGCTTCCTGGATGGGTTTGCCGGGCTGTGCATCGCCAGCATCTCAGCCTGGGGCGTGTTCCTGAAATTTGCGAAGCTGAAAACCCGCACCGAACGCGCCGAAGCATGAGCCCCACCTTCCTCGTTTCCCGCACCGACGCCATTGGCGACGTGGTGCTGACCCTGCCCGTGGCCGGCCGCCTCAAGCAGCTGTTTCCCGGGTGCCGGGTGGTATTCATCGGCCGCGCCTACACCGCGCCCGTGGCCGCCGCCTGCCCATGGGTGGATGAAGTGCTGGACTTCGATGCGCTGCAAACGCTGCCCGTAGTCGCCCAAGTAGGGGCCCTGCGGGCTTATGGGGCCCTGGCCATCGTGCACGTATTTCCCAACCGGGCCTTGGCCATCCTGGCCCGGCGGGCGCGCATTCCGGTGCGCATTGGCACCCGCAACCGCTGGTGGCACTGGCTGAATTGCAACCGCCTGGTGGCCCTCAGCCGCCGCCACTCGCCCCTACACGAAGCCCAGCTCAACCTCCAGCTTCTGGGGCCCCTGGGCGGCGCCGAAACCCTGCCCCTGCCCGCTGTGGCCGACCTCGTGCGCCTGCGGGCCCCCGAGCCGCTAGGGGCCCCGTGGCTACTGCTGCTGGCCCAGCGCCGCCCCAGCCAGCTCAACGTGGTGCTGCACCCGCGCAGCCGGGGCAGCGCCCGCGAGTGGGGGCTGGACAATTTTGGCCACCTGGCACAGCGTCTGCACGCTGCCGGTCACCGCGTGTTCGTCACCGGCACTGCCGCCGAGGGCGCCGAGCTGGCCGGCTGGCTGGTGGAATACGGGCCTTACCTGGCCGCCGACCTCACTGGGCAGTTGGCTATGCCGCAGTTTTTGGCCTTCCTGGCTGCTGCCGATGGCATTGTGGCGGGCAGCACGGGGCCCCTGCACCTAGCTGCTGCGCTGGGCCGCCATGCCTTGGGGCTGTACCCGCCCATCCGACCCATGCACCCCGGCCGCTGGGGCCCCCTGGGGCCCCGGGCCGAGTACCTGGTCTTCGACCGGCCCGCTTGCCAGGACTGCCGCGCCCAGCCCGCAGCCTGCACCTGCATCAGGGCCCTGGCCGCCGCCGCCGTGGCGGCGCGCGTGCAGGCGTGGCAGCCCGCTGTGCTGAGCGAAGGGTAGGGGCCCCGGCACAATACCCCGCCCCCACGGCCGTTGCCTGCACTGCGGGATTCGTTGCGGCTGGCGTAACCCGGGGCCCATCACCATCCGTACATCTGCCAGTTGGCAGCAGGGCGCAGCGGTTCGTTGACTGGCCGGTAGCCAGTTCGCCATTTGTGGCGGTTAGGCGGTGGCTGGTGCTACCTGCCGCGGGCCCCTAGCCGCAACTTTACTGCCCGTTTTTGCTTATGCAAGGACCATAGCCATTTACACTTGCTCTTTTGTAGGTTGCACCCTATTATACTCTCCGCCCCATTATTATGAGCGACTCTCCCGAACGGGTCAAACTGAGCAAAGAGGAAAAGGACCGGCGTTTCCAAGCCGAGCTGATGCCCATCATCGACCCGCTCTACAATTTTGCCTACCGCCTGACGCTGGACGAGGACGACGCCAACGACTTGGTGCAGGAGACCTACCTCAAGGCCTACCGCTTCTTCGAGTACTTCGAGCCTGGCACCAACGCCAAGGCCTGGCTGTTCCGCATCCTCAAAAACTCGTTCATCAACGATTTTCGGAAGAAAAGCAAGCAGCCCGCCAAGGTGGACTACAGCGAAATTGAGGGCTATTACAACCCCGACGATGTGGAGGCCGAAGGCGAAATAGGGGCTTCGTCGTCCGACATGCGCCAGCAGTCGGCGCGCGATTTAATCGGCGACGAAGTAGCTGGGGCCCTTAATTCTTTGCCGGTCGATTTTCGCACCGTTATTATCCTCTGCGACCTTGAAGGCTTTACCTACGAGGAAATGGCCAAAGTGCTTGATATTCCGATTGGTACGGTACGCTCGCGCTTGCACCGGGCCCGCAATTTTCTCAAGGACAAATTGGAGCGTTACGCCCAGTCGATGGGCTACGGCCACGATGAATTGCGCGCTACGGCGGAACTTCCCGACGATGAGAATGATTAGCCTCTCAACTAGCAACTATATACTTATTCCCAGCCCTCCACATTTTTTGTTATGAACCCAGCCGCTACTACTTCCACCAATACGTCGGCTCCTGCCTCATCACCCGATGGCGGCCCCGACTGCGAACGCGTGAATACTGTTCTGGACCAACTGGCCGAAGGCCAAGTCATTACGGCCGAAGACGAGGATTTCCTCTACGACCACGGCACCGATTGCTCGCCTTGCTTCGACGGCATCGGCAAGCAACATGTGTTCATCGAGTTTTTGAATTCACGCCTTGGTCGTAAGTCCACGCCGGCCGGGCTCACGCAGTCCATCATGGCCCGCGTGCACGCCGAAATGGTGTAAAAGCGGCTAGCTTTGCGCGATGCAAGGCAAAATTATTGTGTTTTCGGCCCCTTCCGGGGCGGGCAAAACCACCATCGTACACCGGCTCATGCAGCGGGTGCAGGGGCTTAGTTTTTCCATTTCTGCCTGTACCCGCGACCGCCGCGGCCGGTCCGAAGTCAACGGCAAGGACTACCACTTCATCACGGCCCAGGACTTTCAGGAGAAAATTCGGCACGACGAGTTCGTGGAGTGGGAGGAAGTGTACGAAGGTGCCTTCTATGGTACCCTCAAGTCCGAGATTGAGCGCATCTGGGCCAATGGCCAGCACGCCATTCTCGACGTCGACGTGAAGGGTGGCCTCAGCATCAAGGAGTTCTACAAGGACAGAGCCCTGGCTGTGTTCGTGCGGCCACCGTCCATTGAGGCGCTGGGCGAGCGCCTGCAAGCCCGCGCCACCGATTCGCAGTCCAGCATTTCCTCGCGCCTTTACAAAGCCGCGTTCGAGTTGGCCTTTGAGGATCGTTTCGACGTGACGGTGGTGAACGATGACTTAGACCAAGCGTCAGACGAAGCCGAGAAGCTGGTGCGCGACTTCATTCAGGCCGAAACGGACATCGTATGAGCCGCCGCGTGGGCTTGCTCTTCGGCTCGTTCAATCCGGTGCACACCGGCCACCTCATTCTGGCCGAGCATTTTGCCACCCGCACCAATTTGGCTGCGGTTTGGCTGGTCGTCACGCCTCACAACCCTTTCAAAGCCGCCAGCGGCTTGCTGCCCGAAGCCGACCGCCTGCATTGGGTTGAGCTAGCCATTGCCGGGAATCCGCGCTTGCGGGCCGAAGCCATTGAGTTTGAGTTGCCGCGACCCAATTACACCATCGCCACGCTCGATGCCCTTCGCCTGCGCCACCCCGGCACCGAGTTTGTGCTGCTGATGGGCGCTGACAACCTGTTAGGCGTGCCGCAATGGCACAATGCCAGCCGTATGCTGGCCGAAACAGACATCTACGTTTACCCCCGGCCTGGGGCCCCTATGCCCGATATGGCGGCCTTCCCCCGGGTGCAGGTGTTGGAGGCGCCGCTGCTGAACATTTCGGGGACCTACATCCGGGAATGCCTGCGGGCGGGCCACAGCATCCGTTACCTCGTACCACCCGTTGTAGAGCAAGCCTTGGCTGCCATCGACTTTCCGGGTGAAGCAGTGAATTGACAAACCGGTGTCCAGGGCCCATGGCTCTGGGCCCCAATACCCACGAAAAAGCCCCGGCTGCACGTAGCAACCGGGGCTTTTTTTGGTAATAGAAAAGGCATCAGATGGTCATAATCTCCGATTCCTTCTTGCTCAGCGACTTCTCCACTTCCATGATGTAGCTGTCGGTAGCCTTCTGCACTTTTTCCTCGGCGCTCTTGATGGCGTCTTCCGAAGCGCCGTCTTTGAGCAGCTTGCGCAGGGCTTCGTTCACGTCCTTGCGGATGCCGCGCATCCGGATTTTGCCAGCTTCCGATTCGTTTTTGGCTTGCTTCACCAAGTCGCGGCGGCGCTCCTCGGTCATGGCCGGGATGTTGAGCCGTACCCCGTCGGCATCCGATATAGGGTTTAGGCCCAAATCGCTGGCTTTGATGGCTTTGGCTACCTCGCTCACCATGTTTTTCTCCCATGGCTTAACGAGGAGTGAGCGGGCATCGGGGGCCGAAATGTTAGCTACCTGGCCAATGGGCGTGGGGGTGCCGTAATAATCTACCTTTAGGCCATCGAGCATGGCCGGCGAAGCCTTGCCGGCTCGGATGCGGCCCATTTCAACGCCCACGTGGGATAGGGCCTTGCCCATCGACTCTACCGCATCGTCGAGGTAGAACTGAATTTCTTCGTCCATTTTAGTTTGAGGTTGTCAGTTGTTAGCAGTTCGTCGGCCGCTGGCTATGGTTGGTTTCTCACTACAAACTAACAGCGGCCGGCGGATACTAGGTAATTAAGCTTGTTCCGGCTGGGGCCCCACGGTGGGCTGTAATGCGCTGTGTTTGGCATCGGGCAGCGGAGCCTTGTTGTTGCGGGCCGTGGCGGTGCCATCCATGCTCACTAAGGTGCCCATGGCTTCGCCGTTTAGTAGGCGCGCCAGGTTGCCGGGGGTATTCATGTCGAATACGATGATGGGCAGGTTGTTCTCCTTACACAGCGTGAAGGCCGTCATGTCCATCACGTTCAGATTCTTGGCAATTACCTCGTCGAAAGTGATGGATGGGAAGCGCACAGCGTCGGGGTTCTTCTCTGGGTCGGCCGAGTAGATGCCGTCCACGCGCGTACCCTTTAGTACTACGTCGGCCTCAATCTCGATGGCCCGCAGCGAAGCGGCCGAGTCGGTGGTGAAGTACGGCGAGCCGATGCCGGCTCCGAAAATCACCACGCGGCCTTTTTCGAGGTGGCGCACCGCCCGGCGGCGGATGTAGGGTTCGCACACCTTCTGGATGGTGAGGCCCGAAAGCAGCCGAGTGCTCACGTCGAGCTTTTCGAGGGCGCTTTGCAAAGCCATCGAGTTGATAACCGTGGCCAGCATGCCCATGTAGTCGCCCTGCACGCGGTCGAGCCCAAACGCTTCGGCCTGCACGCCCCGGTAAATGTTGCCGCCGCCAATCACCACGGCCACTTGCACGCCGGTAGCGGCCACGGCCTTAATTTCAGAGGCATACTGCATCAGCCGCTCGGCGTCGATGCCGTACTGCTGCTGGCCCATCAGGGCTTCGCCGCTGAGTTTAAGAAGAATACGGTGGTAGTTCAAAATGCGAAGCGTTGGTAAAAAGTAAGACAAATGATAAATTCCGGCGCTGGGGCCCCCGGGGCCCTAGCTGAACTGCACCAGCAGCTGCCCTTTCTGCACGTTGTCGCGCAGGCCCACCTTGATGGCGCTCACCGTGCCGTCGGCCGGGGCCTTGAGGATATTTTCCATCTTCATGGCCTCCAGCACCAGCAGCGGATCGCCCTTCTGCACGACCTGGCCGGGCTGCACCCGCACGTCCACAATGAGCCCGGGCATGGGGGCCTTTAGCTCGTTAACTTGCACAGCGGCAGCGTTACTCAAGCCCAGGCGCTCCAACAGCTGGTCGAACCGGTCTTTGGCCTGCAATTCGATGCGCTGGCCGTTGATTTTCAACACGAACTGTTTGGTAGCGTAATCGGCGCTCACCACCTCCGCATCGTACGACCGGCCACCGTGCAGCACCTGGAAACGGCCAGGGGCCCCAGAGGTTATATCCCAGGCAAAAGCTTGCCCGTTGAGGCGCAGGTCGTCGGCGGCGCGGTAGTCAACCTCCCAAAAACGGTCGGGGCCGGTGCTGATTTGGAGCATGGGGAACGGAGCGGGTGGGGCAGGAGTGGGGTTAAAGGTAGCCCAATTCCCAAATTATTTCGGAAATTCCAGCGATTTTTCGTCCCTTATCGCCGCTATGAATTACTTGCTAACGGGCCTTTGTGGGCTGTTACTGGCCAGTCCGCTAGGTGTTTGGGCACAAAAGGCGCGGCCTGGGGCCCCAGGGTCCGCCAGCCGGACTGTGCAGCGCCACAAGAGCCCCGCCGCCGGCGCTGGGGGCCCCACCGCCGCGCCGCTGGTGGTGCCCTCGTGGCTCCAATCGGAAGGGCCGTTGCAGCCGGCCGCCACCGTCCTCACCGAAGTAAACAATACCAAGCTCGACTTGCGCTTCGATTACCAGAAGCAGTACCTGCTCGGCACGGCCATTCTTACGCTGCGCTCGCACTTCTACCCGCAGAGCCAGGTGGTGCTCGACGCCAAGGGATTTGATGTGCAAAAAGTAGAGTTGGTGGGCGAGCGCAAAGTGAAGCCGCTGGTGTACACCTACGACAAGCGCCAGCTCACCCTCACCCTCGACCGCCCGTACTCGCGCACCGAGGCCTACCAGGTGCGCATTGTGTACGTGGCCAAGCCCAACGAGCTGCCCGCCGGTGGCTCGGCGGCCATCACAGCCGCCAAGGGCTTGTACTTCATCAACCCGCTTGGCCTGGAGAAGAACAAGCCCCGCCAAATCTGGACGCAGGGCGAGACGGAATCCAACTCGTGCTGGTTCCCGACCATCGACCGGCCTAACCAGCGCATGACGCAGGAAATCAGCCTGACGGTGGAAAACCAGTTCAAAACGTTGTCCAACGGCTCGCTCATTTCCTCCAAAACCAACTCTGATGGCACCCGCACCGACTCGTGGCGCCAAAGCCAGCCCCAGCCGCCCTACCTCACTTCGATTGTGGTGGGCGACTACGCCATCGTGAGCGATGTGTGGCGCGGCAAGGCGGTAGAGTACTACGTGGAGCCGCCGTACGCCGCCACTGCCAAGGCCGTATTCGGCCACACGCCCGAAATGCTGGAGTTTTTTTCGAAAAACCTAGGCATGGATTATCCGTGGGACAAGTACGCCCAAGTGGCGGTACGCGATTACGTGAGCGGCGCCATGGAAAACACCACCGCCGTCACGCATGGCACCAATGTGCAGGTAACGCGCCGCGAGCTGCTCGATGCCACCTACGCCGGCAACGAGACCATCATCGCCCACGAGCTAGTGCACCACTGGTTTGGCGACTACGTGACCTGCGAAAGCTGGAGCAACCTGCCCCTGAACGAGTCCTTCGCCGACTACGGCGAATACCTCTGGGCCGAGCACAAGTACGGCCCCGAAGAAGCTGCCTTGGTGCAGGAAACCAAGCTAGCCAGCTACCTCGACGAAGCCCAGGGCAAGCGCGAGCCGCTCATCCGCTACCATTATAACGAGCGGGAAGATATGTTCGACCGCCACTCCTACGCCAAGGGCGGCCGGGTGTTGCACATGCTGCGCAAGTACGCGGGCGACGATGCCTTCTTCGCATCTCTCAACCGCTACCTAGTTCAGAACAAGCAGTCGGCGGTGGAAATATCCAAGCTGCGCACGGCTTTTGAAGAAACCACCGGCGAAGACTTGATGTGGTTTTTCGACCAGTGGTTCCTGAAGCGCGGGCATCCCGAGCTGCACATCAGCCACAGCTATGCTGCCGGGGCCCTAACCCTGCGCGTGCAGCAGACCCAGGACACCGTGTACCAGCCCGTGTACCGCCTGCCGGTAACCGTGACGGTGTGGCAAAAAGACCGATCAACCGACTACCGCATAACCACCAGCAAAGCCGACCAGACCTTCTCGTTTCCTGCCACCGAGCGGCCCAGCTTGGTCAAGTTCGACAGCGAAGGCCAGCTGCTGGCCCAAATCGACGAAGACCGTACCCCCGACGAATTGATTTTTCAGTTCGACCACGCCCGGGGCTACTTGCAGCGGTCCGAGGTGCTGGAGTTGCTCCAGAACAAAACCGGTGAGTTGCCCATTAGCGCCTTATTCCGCGGGGCCCTGGACGACAAATTCTGGGCCATCCGCCGCACGGCTCTTGAACACCTGCGCCGCTACCGGGGCCCCGAGGGTAGCGCCGTTCGCCAAGCCGTGCTGCGCGTGGCTACCACCGACCCCAATTCCCAGGTACGTGCCCAGGCCTTAGCCACGCTGGCCAGTTTCCCCGATAATGCCTACCGCAGTACCTTCCTTGCTGCCCTCACCGACAGCTCTTACATCGTGGCAGCAGCCGCTTTGGCCGCCGTCGCCAAAATCCCCGGCAGTGGCGTCCAGCCCCAGGTGGCCGCCCTCGACAATACGAGCAGCAGCGTGCTACTGCTGGCCTTGGCCGATTACTACGCGCAGAATGGGGCCCTCAACCAGTATGCGTGGTTCCTGCGACGCTTGCCCGATGTGGTCGAGGGCGACCTCTACCGCTACCTGCAAGCCTTCGGGGCCCTCATGGTCAACATCCCGCCTGTCGAGCGCGACAAGGGCCAGCAGTTGCTCGAAGAGTACGCCCGCCACGCCTCTCGCTACGATGTGCGGCTGGGGGCTTATAAAGGCTTGGCGCTGCTTATGCCCAGCACGCCTGAACTCAAAGCCACCCTCCAGCGCATCCGCGAGCAGGAGACTGACCAACGACTTAAAGCATTTTACAATTTGATGTAGAACAAGTTGCCTATTGTAGCTGAAAAAAGAATGGCTTTTTTGCTTCCATCCCTTGCCCCGTAAAAGAAAAACCGTAATTTTGCACTTCCTTACGAAACACTACTACCACACGGTAATTAGTAAATCAGCAGGAATGCTTACAGGTAATCGACCGGTCAGCACCAAATTTGGGGGTATCGCATAGTGGCAATTGCGGGTGACTGTAACTCACCTCCTTCGGGTTCATAGGTTCGAGTCCTGTTACCCCCACATTTATAATTATTGAATACCATCTGCGGGAGTAGCTCAGTTGGTAGAGCGGCAGCCTTCCAAGCTGCAGGTCGCGGGTTCGAACCTCGTCTCCCGCTCATTTCAAACAGAATAAGCCGTTTTAGCTCAGTGGTAGAGCACTTCCTTGGTAAGGAAGAGGTCATGGGTTCAAATCCCATAAATGGCTCACATTAGTTACAAGTCCTGTCGGCTCACCCGCTACGGGCATGCTCCACACGAAGTAAGCGACGCGCAGTTTTCCTGAACTTTTGGGGGCTGAGTTTCGCTTTCTTGCCGTAGGGGCCTATTTTTTAAAATTCACCACCCTCTTTTTTCAATCTTTACAATGGCTAAAGAAAATTTCGACCGGTCCAAGCCGCACGTTAACATCGGTACCATCGGCCACGTTGACCACGGCAAAACGACCCTGACCGCTGCTATCACGATGGTGTTGGCAAACCAGGGCCTGGCCGAAAAGCGTGACTTCTCCTCGATTGACAACGCTCCCGAGGAAAAAGAGCGTGGTATTACCATCAACACCTCGCACGTAGAGTACTCGACGGTTAATCGTCATTACGCTCACGTTGACTGCCCCGGCCACGCTGACTATGTGAAGAACATGGTAACTGGTGCTGCTCAGATGGACGGTGCTATCCTCGTAGTAGCTGCTACCGACGGCCCCATGCCCCAAACCCGTGAGCACATCCTGCTCGCTCGTCAGGTAGGTGTGCCACAGCTAGTGGTGTTCATGAACAAGGTAGACATGGTGGACGATCCCGAGCTCCTCGAGCTGGTGGAGATGGAAATCCGTGAACTGCTCTCGTTCTACGACTTCGATGGCGACAACATTCCGATCATCCAGGGCTCGGCTCTTGGCGGCTTGAACGGTGACGCTACTTGGGTGCCGAAAATCAACGAGCTGATGGAAGCGGTTGACTCGTTCATTCCGATTCCTGCTCGTTTGACCGAATTGCCCTTCCTGATGCCAGTAGAGGACGTGTTCTCGATTACGGGCCGTGGCACTGTAGCCACCGGTCGTATCGAGCGCGGCATCATCAACTCGGGTGAGCAAGTAGATATCCTCGGCATGGGTGCCAAAGCTGGCCTCAAGTCGACGGTAACGGGCGTGGAAATGTTCCGCAAAATCCTGGACCGCGGCGAAGCTGGCGATAACGTTGGCCTGTTGCTCCGTGGTATTGAAAAGGACGATATCCGCCGTGGCATGGTTATCTGCAAGCCCAACTCGGTAACTCCTCACCAGAAGTTCAAGGCTGAGGTGTATGTTCTCTCGAAAGAGGAAGGCGGCCGCCACACCCCGTTCTTCAACAACTACCGTCCGCAGTTCTACCTGCGTACCACCGACGTTACTGGCATCATCACCTTGCCCGAGGGCGTGGAAATGGTAATGCCCGGCGACAACATCACCATTACTGTTGAGCTGATCAGCAAAGTGGCAATGGAGAAAGGCCTCCGCTTCGCTATCCGTGAGGGTGGCCGTACGGTAGGTGCCGGTCAGGTAACTGAAGTGCTCGACTAGTTCTACTGACTAAAACGATAATCCGCTCCCGCCTCCGCGGGGGCGGATTTGTTTTGTCACCAAGTTGTAGTACCTTTGCACTCCCGTTGGTAAAATATTGTCATCGGGATTGTTCTTTACGAGTGTAGTTCAAGGGTAGAATAGAGGTCTCCAAAACCTTTGATGGGAGTTCGAATCTCTCCACTCGTGCATTTTGAGGCGGTTGCCTCGCATTCGGTTCATTTTTGCTGGCTTAGCCGGTCCCTACTGCAATGAACAAGCTAACCAATTACTTCCGCGCTACTGCTGAGGAAATGCGCTATAGCGTGACGTGGCCCACTGCCATTGAGTTGCAAAAGAGCGCTGGGCTAGTGCTCATTGGCTCGTTGGTATTCGCTGCAGTCGTTGGCGTCATGGACGTTGCATTCAATAAAAGCCTGACGGCTTTTTATCAGTCATTTCGCTAGTCAGTATTAGAAGATGGGCGAATTGAAATGGTACGTGGTACGCTCAGTGAGCGGCCAGGAAAAAAAAGCCAAAAACTACCTTGAAACCGAGCTGGGTCGTCACAACCTAACCGAGCTAGTTCCTCAAGTACTAATTCCAGTGGAAAAGGTATTTGAGATGCGTAATGGCAAAAAACGTGTTCGTGAACGCAACCTTTACCCCGGCTACATCATCATCCATGCTGACTTAGGCCACGGAGAAGTAGACCACATCATCACCAGTACCCCAGGCGTTATCGGTTTCCTTGGCGACAAGGACAAAAAAGATTCTGCTAATAATAAGCCGGTTCCGCTACACATAAACGAAGTCAACCGCATCCTCGGCATTGTAGACGAAGCCGAGGAACAAGTTGCTACACTTGACAAACCCTACGTAGTAGGTGAGTTGGTGAAAATAACGGATGGTGGTTTTGCTGGTATGTCAGGAACGGTATCCGAAATCTTTGATGAGCGCAAAAAGCTTAATGTTATTGTAAAGATATTTGGCCGCTCACAGCCGATGGAATTGAATTATACCCAGGTAGAAAAAGAGGCCTAAGGCCCTGATTGTACCATGCCGACCATTGGCTCCGGGTCGGCTGGGCTTCCAAATAGGAGTATACTACTAACTGAGGCAATTGCGAGTTACGACGCAAGAACCACAGCCTTACAAATCAAATGGCCAAGGAAATTAGAGGTTATCTGCGCTTGCAGATAAAGGGAGGCTCAGCGAATCCATCGCCGCCGGTAGGACCTGCACTTGGTAGCAAAGGCCTTAACATCATGGAGTTTTGCAAGCAATTCAATGCGCGCACCCAGGATAAGGCTGGCCAAATCTGTCCCGTATTGATTACCATGTATACCGACAAGTCTTTTGACTTTGTGGTGAAAACCGCCCCCGCACCGGTGCTGCTTATGGAAGCAGCTAAGTTGCAGAGTGGTTCGAAGGAGCCCAACCGTAATAAGGTTGGCTCGGTTACCTGGGATCAAATCCGCACCATTGCCGAAACGAAGATGCCTGACTTGAATGCCTTTAAGGTGGAGTCGGCCATGAAGCAAGTGGCCGGTACGGCCCGCAGCATGGGCATCACCGTCAAGGGCGATTCTCCTTTTGCAGAATAATTAAACGGAGAAAAGCAAATGGCAAAGATCACTAAGAAGCGCAAGGATGCCCTTGCCAAATATGACTTGACGGAGGTGCGTAGCCTTCTCGAAGCAGCAAAGGTAGTTAAGGATATCTCCTACACTAAGTTTGATTCTTCAGTAGACATTGATGTACGCTTGGGCGTTGATCCCCGCAAAGCTGACCAAATGGTTCGCGGCGTAGCAACCCTGCCCCACGGTATTGGCAAAACTGTACGTGTGTTGGCTCTCGTAACTCCTGATAAGGAGGCTGAGGCCCTCGCTGCTGGTGCTGATTTCGTGGGTTTGGATGACTATATCTCAAAAATTGAGAAAGGCTGGACTGACATCGACGTTATTATCACCATGCCAGCCGTGATGGCTAAAGTGGGCCGCTTGGGCCGTGTGTTAGGCCCCCGGGGCCTGATGCCTAACCCTAAATCGGGTACGGTAACGACCGATGTAGCTAAAGCTGTGCAAGAAGTGAAAGCTGGTAAAATTGACTTTAAAGTTGACAAAACCGGTATCATTCACTGCTCGGTAGGCAAGGTATCGTTTGACGAAAGCAAACTGGCTGAAAACGCACTGGAAATCATCCAGACGTTGGGTCGCCTGAAGCCATCTTCGTCGAAAGGCACTTACATTAAAAGCATCACCCTGAGCAGCACTATGTCGCCTGGTGTGCCGGTTGACAGCCAGGTTACTTCCGCTAACTAATTAAACGACTCACCCATGAACAGGGAAGAAAAACAAACCCTAGTGGACGAGTTGAGCGAGAAGTTTCAATCGCACAACTCGTTCTACATCGTCGATGCTTCGGTGATGTCAGTGGCAAAAATCAATGAGTTTCGTCGTCTGTGCTTCAACCGTGGTATGGAATACAAGGTGTATAAAAACACCTTTATCCGTAAGGCGCTTGATACCTTGGGGCATGATACTTCGGAGATGGACGCTGCGCTGAAAGGCCAATCAGGCGTTCTGTTCTCGCAAGAGAGCGGTTCAGCTCCCGCTAAGCTGTTGCGTGATTTTTATAAGTCGCAAGCCTATGGCCGTAACGTGAAGCCTAAGCCCGTGCTGAAGGGAGCCTATGTTGATGCCAGCATCTATTTAGGTTCGGATCAATTAGAAGGTCTCATCACCATCAAAGGCAAACAAGAATTGCTGGGCGAGCTCATCGGCCTCCTGCAATCGCCTGCCAAAAATGTTGTTTCGGCGCTGCAAAGCGGCGGCAGCAAACTGGCTGGTATCCTCAAAACGCTTTCCGAGAAAGAAGCAGCTTAATTGCTCTGCTGATTTCCTGTATTCCAATATTATTTCCAACAACACCTTTTTTTAACAATCTACTGAAATGGCAGATTTGAAAGCATTCGCTGAGCAGCTCGTAAACCTGACGGTGAAAGAAGTAAACGAACTGGCTGGTATCCTGAAGGACGAGTACGGCATCGAGCCCGCTGCTGCTGCTCCTGTAATGATGGCTGGTGGTGGTGGCGCTGCTGCCGAAGAGGCTCCTGAAGAGAAGACGTCGTTTGACGTTATCCTGAAGGCTGCCGGTGGTGCCAAACTGGCTGTAGTTAAACTGGTGAAGGACCTGACTGGCCTCGGCCTGAAAGAAGCCAAAGAGCTGGTTGACGGTGCCCCCAAGCCCCTGAAAGAAGGCGTAACCAAGGACGAAGCCGACACGCTGAAGAAGCAGTTGGAAGAAGCTGGTGCCGAAGTAGAGGTGAAGTAATTGCAGCTTCTGAAGCTGTATCTAGCCTGCTTTGAATAAAGATTAGACCTGGCAACTTAGCCAGGTCTTTTCCTGTTTGTAGTATCGCCGGAGTGCAAGCCACTTGGTTTACGCTTCGCTGTGTCAGTACACAGTTCTGTTTTTCAGGGCTGTTTTGGGCTGTAAACCAATAGGTTCACAGAGCTGAACATCCATCCCTATTTGGATGGGACCCAATTTTACGCTTCTGTGTCCATCTTTTAATCCCCTCCGCATTGGCTACACCGAAAGCAAAAACGGCCGCGCTCCAGAAATCGGCCGCCGCTGAGCGAATCAGTTTCGCTAAGATTAGAAAGGTTATTGAATACCCGGACTTCCTGGACGTGCAGGTGCAGTCGTTCCAGGATTTCTTCCAGCTTGAAACCGCTGCTGAGAATCGTTCAAATGAGGGCTTGTTTAAGGTTTTTGCCGAGAACTTTCCTATCTCCGATTCCCGCGAAAATTTCGTGCTGAACTTTATAGATTATCACGTTGACCCACCCAAGTACTCGGTTGACGAGTGCATTGACCGGGGCCTGACGTACTCTGTGCCACTCAAAGCTAAACTGCGTCTTATCTGTAACGATAAGGATAATGAGGATTTTGAAACGATTGAGCAGGAAGTGTTTCTGGGTAATATCCCGTACATGACCGAAAAAGGCTCGTTTGTTATTAATGGCGCTGAGCGAGTTATCGTATCGCAACTGCACCGTTCGCCGGGCGTGTTTTTTGCCCAGAGCAAACACACTAACGGTACTAAGCTATACTCGGCGCGTATCATCCCTTTCAAAGGTTCGTGGATTGAGTTTGCTACGGACGTGAATAACGTGATGTATGCTTACATTGACCGCAAGAAAAAGTTTCCGGTCACTACGCTTCTCCGTGCCATCGGCTACGGCACCGACAAAGATATTCTCGACCTATTCGGACTGTCGGAGGAAGTAAAAGCGGACAAGAAGAACCTGAAAAAGGCCGTCGGACGCAAGTTGGCTGCTCGGGTGCTGCGCACTTGGACGGAAGACTTTGTGGATGAGGACACCGGTGAGGTGGTTTCCATCGATCGGAACGAGGTGCTGCTGGAGCGTGACTCGATGATTGAGGAAGCTGATATTGACACCATCTTAGAGGCTGGTGCAAAATCAGTTATCCTGCATCGCGAGAATGTGAACATCGCGGACTTTGCTATCATCTACAATACGCTTCAGAAGGATAACTCCAACTCGGAGAAGGAAGCTGTAGAGCAGATTTATCGCCAGCTCCGTAACACGGAGGCCCCTGACGAAGAAACCGCCCGCGATATCATTCAGAAGCTGTTCTTCTCAGATAAGCGCTACGACCTTGGGGAAGTAGGCCGCTACCGCATCAACAAGAAGCTGGCCATTGACATGAATCAGGCTTCACGGGTATTGACCAATCAGGATATTGTTCTGATCGTAAAATACCTGATCGGTCTGATTAACTCGAAGGCCATTGTTGATGACATTGACCACTTGAGCAACCGTCGTGTACGCACGGTGGGTGAGCAGCTTTACGCGCAATTTGGCGTGGGCTTGGCTCGTATGGCCCGTACAATCAAGGAGCGCATGAACGTGCGTGACAATGAGGATTTCAAGCCGGTTGATTTGATCAATGCTCGGACGCTATCCAGCGTGATTAACTCGTTCTTCGGTACGAACCAGTTATCGCAGTTCATGGACCAAACCAACCCGCTGGCCGAGGTGACGCACAAGCGTCGCGTATCGGCTCTTGGGCCAGGAGGTCTATCGCGTGAACGTGCTGGCTTTGAAGTGCGTGACGTGCATTATACGCACTATGGTCGTCTTTGCACCATTGAAACTCCCGAGGGCCCTAACATCGGTCTGATTTCGTCACTTTGTGTTCACGCTCGCGTGAACTCAATGGGCTTCATCGAAACCCCTTACCGGGACGTAAAGGATGGTAAGGTGGATATGAGTTCTAACGTGAAATTTTTGACCGCAGAGGAAGAGGATACGCACCACATTGCGCAGGCAAACTCTTTGCTTGACAACGACGGTAAACTGACCCAGGAGTTGGTAAAAGGTCGTTTTGAAGGTGACTTCCCGGTGGTAAATCCCGAGGAGTACTCTTACATGGACGTGGCCCCGAACCAGATTGTATCTGTAGCGGCTTCGCTGATTCCTTTCTTGGAGCACGATGATGCTAACCGTGCCCTGATGGGTTCTAACATGCAACGTCAGGCTGTGCCGCTGGTTCGCCCAGAGGCCCCCATTGTAGGCACCGGTTTGGAAGGCCGCATTGCCACCGATTCGCGCACGCTAGTAGTGTCGGAAGGTGAAGGCATAATCGACTATGTGGACGCCAATAAGATCATCGTTAAGTACGACTTATCGGAGGATGACGTGATGATCAGCTTCGATGCTGAGCGTATTACCTACGACCTCATTAAGTTCCGTCGTACTAACCAAGATACCTGCCTCAACCTGACGCCGCTGGTAAAACGCGGTGAGCGGGTGAGCAAGGGTCAGCCGTTGTGCGAAGGCTACGGCACGAACCAAGGCGAACTTGCCCTAGGTCGTAACATGCAGGTGGCCTTCATGCCTTGGCAGGGTTACAACTTCGAAGATGCCATCGTCATCTCGGAGCGCGTGGTTCGCGACGATATTTTCACCTCAATTCACATTGAAGAATTTGAATTGGAAGTTCGCGAAACCAAGCGTGGCGAAGAGGAGCTAACCTCCGAAATTCCTAACGTAAGCGAGGAAGCTGTTCGTAACCTTGACGACAACGGCATTATCCGTTTAGGTGCTGAAGTACGAGAAGGTGACATCCTGATTGGTAAAATCACGCCTAAAGGCGAGACGGACCCAACTCCGGAAGAGAAGCTGCTCCGCGCTATCTTTGGCGACAAGGCCGGCGACGTTAAAGATGCCTCGCTCAAAGCGCCGCCCTCTTTACAGGGTGTGGTAATCGGTACTAAGCTGTTTTCGCGTCCAAAGAAAGACAAAAACCTACGGGCCAAGTCCAAAAAGGAAGTGGAAGACCTGAAGGATAAATACGCGCACGAGCTGCGTGGTATTAAAGCCATCATGGTGGATAAACTGGTGCAGTTGCTCGAAGGCAAAACGTCGCAGGGTATTAAGCACCGCTTTGGCGAGGAGATGGTTGCCAAAGGTGTTAAGTTCAACCGCAAAAACATCAACGAAGGCCTTTTCCCCGAGAAGAATCCTTATAAAGATGAAAGCAACTACGCCGTACCAGAAGAGGTGAACCTGTTCAAGGACCTGATTCTGGAAGGCTGGACGGCTGACGCTCGCGTGAACGGTATGCTGCTGACGCTGGTGAAAAATTACGCTAAGCGCCGCAACACAATCACGGCGCACTTCAAGCGCCACCGCTTCACACTGGAGGTGGGCGATGAATTGCCCGCAGGCATTGTGCAGCTAGCCAAGGTTTACATCGCCAAGAAGCGTAAGCTGAAAGTGGGCGATAAAATGGCTGGCCGTCACGGCAACAAAGGGGTTGTGGCCCGCATCGTGCGCGATGAGGACATGCCTTTCCTAGCCGACGGTACGCCGATGGACATTGTGCTGAACCCACTGGGCGTACCAAGCCGGATGAACATTGGTCAGATTTACGAAACTGTATTGGGTTGGGCCGGTCTAAAAATGGGCCGTCGTTACTCGACGCCAATTTTTGACGGTGCTACGGAAGCAGAGGTGTCGAAAGAGTTGGCAGAAGCTGGTCTGCCGCATTTCGGCCGTACCTACCTGCACGATGGCTTAACTGGGCAGCAGTTTGATCAGCCAGTGACCGTGGGCGTGATTTATATGCTCAAGCTTGGCCATTTAGTTGATGACAAAATGCACGCCCGCTCCATTGGGCCGTACTCACTTATTACGCAGCAGCCGCTGGGTGGTAAGGCACAGTTTGGCGGCCAGCGTTTTGGCGAGATGGAAGTTTGGGCCCTGGAGGCGTTCGGTGCTTCCAACGTGCTCCAGGAAATCCTGACTGTGAAATCGGACGACGTGGTGGGCCGTGCTAAGGCTTACGAAGCCATTGTGAAAGGCGACGTACTGCCCAAGCCGAATATCCCCGAGTCGTTCAATGTGCTGATTCACGAGCTGCGCGGCTTGGCACTGGAAATCACGCTAGAGTAGGTTTATTATCGGGGGTTAGTTGCTACCGTGGCTAACCCCTAATAAAGCTCGCCAAAATAGGCTACTTGCCTTACCTGTTTAGCCGAATTAAACTGCTCGTAGAAATCCTCACGTTGGTAAAGATTTTGGGAATATTTGGTAGTAAATCAAGCCCTTAAAATTTCTATACAGAGTCCTGAAGCTGGTACAATTTAATCGGGAAAAGGACGATGCTACCAGGATTTTACACGATTTTTCTCCTCGGTAATCGGTCATAAAACATAGTTTGCTTGAAAAGCGATTGGTACGAAACAGCTGTCCCGAGATAGGTCAGGGCAGTGAAGGAATCGACCGCTTATAATTTATAGATAAGTAGAGAAGACCTGACGATAATCTACTACGCGGCGTACCTGTCTGACCCGTAGAGCACTTTTCGTAGCGTCAGACTGTTAGAGAAGACTCTGGCGGTTCAAAGCCAAACAGCTAAAAGCTTAACACATACCTAATGGCTTTCGCAAAAAATAAGAAGTTAGTCCAAGACTTCTCCAAGGTTACCATTTCGCTAGCATCGCCGGAAGTGATTCTGGAGCGTTCGACGGGGGAAGTAGTGAAACCTGAGACCATCAACTACCGCACTTACAAGCCCGAAATGGGCGGCCTGTTTTGCGAGCGGATTTTTGGTCCTGTGAAGGACTGGGAATGCCACTGCGGCAAATACAAGCGCATTCGTTATAAGGGCATCATCTGCGATCGGTGCGGCGTGGAGGTGACCGAAAAGAAAGTTCGCCGTGAGCGGATGGGCCACATCGAATTGGTGGTGCCCGTTGCGCACATCTGGTACTTCAAATCGTTACCTAACAAAATTGGCTACCTGCTGGGCTTGCCCACCAAGAAGCTTGATCAGATCATCTACTACGAGCGCTACGTGGTGGTGCAGCCCGGCGCAATGGCCGAAGAAGGCGTGCAGCAACTTGACTTCATGACGGAGGATGAGTACCTGGACGTCATCGATAAGTTACCCCGCGAAAACCAGATGCTGCCGAATGAAGACCCCAATAAATTCATCGCCAAGATGGGGGCCGACGCTTTGCAGATGCTGCTGGAGCGCATCAACCTCGATGAGCTGAGCTACTCGCTCCGTGACTCGGCCGCGCACGAGACATCGCAACAGCGTAAGGCTGAGGCGTTGAAGCGGCTGCGTGTGGTAGAAGCATTCCGCGACGCTGCTACCCGCGTGGAGAACAAGCCCGAGTGGATGGTTATCCGCATGGTACCAGTGATTCCGCCCGAACTGCGCCCGCTGGTGCCGCTTGATGGTGGCCGCTTTGCTACCTCGGACTTGAACGACCTATACCGTCGCGTTATTATCCGCAATAACCGCCTCAAGCGCCTTATTGAAATCAAGGCCCCTGAAGTGATTCTGCGGAACGAGAAGCGGATGCTGCAAGAGGCCGTTGATTCTCTCTTCGACAACTCGCGCAAAGTGAACGCCGTGCGCGCCGAAGGCAACCGGGCCTTGAAGTCGCTGTCTGACATGCTAAAAGGCAAGCAGGGCCGCTTCCGTCAGAACCTGCTTGGTAAGCGTGTGGACTACTCGGGCCGTTCGGTTATCGTGGTAGGCCCCGAGTTGAAACTACACGAGTGCGGCCTACCCAAAAACATGGCTGCTGAGCTGTTCAAACCTTTCATTATCCGCAAGCTCATTGAGCGCGGCATTGTGAAGACGGTGAAATCGGCCAAGAAAATCGTCGACCGCAAAGATGCCGTTGTTTGGGATATCCTGGAGAACGTGCTGAAAGGTCACCCCGTGCTCCTTAACCGGGCCCCCACGCTGCACCGCTTGGGCATCCAAGCGTTCCAGCCGCGCCTCATCGAGGGCAAAGCTATCCAACTGCACCCACTGGTGTGTACGGCTTTCAACGCTGACTTTGACGGTGACCAGATGGCTGTGCACGTGCCCCTGGGCCCGGCTGCTATATTGGAAGCATCTATGCTGATGTTGGCTTCGCACAACATCCTGAACCCTGCCAACGGGGCCCCCATCGCGGTGCCTTCGCAGGACATGGTGCTCGGGTTGTACTACGTGACCAAAGGCAAGCGTAGCACCGAGAACGAGAAGATTCAGGGCGAAGGCCGTGTATTCTACTCGGACGAAGAAGTGGTGATTGCCCTGAACGAAAACCAACTTTCGAAGCACGCTTATATCAAGGTGCGCACAATCATCCGCGACGAGAACGACGATTTAGTGACGAAAGTCATTGAGACGGTGGCTGGCCGCGTGCTGTTCAACCAGATGGTGCCTGCCGAAGTAGGCTTCGTAGACGAACTGTTGACCAAGAAGAAGCTTCAGCAGATCATTTCGTTGGTCTTTAAGCGCACGGGCATGGCCCGCACGGCGCAATTCTTGGACGATATCAAGACGCTTGGTTTCCAGTCGGCCTACAAAGGCGGCTTGAGTATGGGTCTTGGCGACATTAATATCCCCAAGGAGAAGGACGAGCTGATTGCGCAAGCCCAAGCTGACGTAGCTGCGGTAACACAGAACTACCAGATGGGTCTAATTACCAATAACGAGCGTTACAACCAAGTTATTGATATCTGGACGCGTATCAACAACCAGATCACGGAGACCCTGATGGGCCGCCTGGAGAAGGAAGACCAAGGCTTCAACTCCATCTACATGATGATGCACTCGGGGGCCCGTGGCTCGCGTGAGCAAATTCGCCAGCTTGGCGGGATGCGCGGCCTGATGGCCAAGCCCCAGAAGTCGCTTCAAGGTTCGGTGGGTGAAATCATCGAGAACCCGATTCTGTCCAATTTCAAAGAAGGCCTGGACGTAATCGAGTACTTCATCTCGACGCACGGTGCCCGTAAAGGCCTTGCCGATACGGCTATGAAGACGGCTGACGCCGGTTATCTGACCCGTCGCCTGCACGATGTAGCTCAGGATGTAATCGTAACCCAAAGCGACTGCGGTACCCTGCGGGGCATTGAAACCTTTGCTCTGAAGGATAACGAAGATATCGTGGAGCCGCTGTCCGAGCGTATCCTCGGCCGGGTGGCTGTGCACGATATCGTGGACCCGCTAACCGATGAGATGATTCTGATTGCCGGTGGGGAAATCACTGAGGAAATCACCCGTCGGGTTGATCAGACGACCATCGAGTCGGTGGAGATTCGCTCGGTGTTGACCTGTGAGTCGAAGCGTGGCATCTGCGGTAAGTGCTATGGCCGCAACCTATCGTCGGGCCGCATGGTCCAGCGCGGTGAGGCAGTAGGTGTTATTGCTGCCCAGTCGATTGGTGAGCCCGGTACCCAGCTTACGCTGCGCACGTTCCACGTGGGTGGTACCGCTTCAAACATTGCTGTAGAAGCTGGTATCAAGGCGAAATTCGCCGGCGTGGTAGAGTTCGAAGATATTCGCACCGTGGATACCCTGACTACTGAAGGCGTGAAAGGCCAGGTGGTGATGGGACGCTCGGGTGAAATCCGAGTGGTAGAAGCTGGCACTGGCAAAGTGCTGCTATCCAACCACGTTCCCTATGGCTCGGTCTTGCTTGTGAAAGAAGGCCAGCAAGTAGAGAAAGGCCAGGAGCTTTGCACTTGGGACCCTTACAACGCCGTTATTCTGGCCGAGTTTGACGGTACCGTGCAATATGACGCCATCACAGAAGGTATTACCTACCGCGAAGAGTCGGATGAGCAAACGGGCCACCGCGAGAAGGTGGTTATCGAAAGTAAAGACAAGGCTCAGAACCCGTCCATCATTGTGAAGGGCGGCAAAAAGACCGACGCTGACGCGCAGCGAGCTTACAGCCTGCCCGTGGGTTCACACATCAACATCGAGAACAACGCGAAAATTAAGGCTGGTGATATCCTGGCCAAGATTCCACGCATGGTGGGTAAGACCCGCGACATTACTGGTGGTCTGCCGCGCGTAGTGGAGCTGTTCGAAGCCCGTAACCCGTCGAACCCGGCCGTTGTGTCGGAAATCGACGGTGTAGTAACTTATGGTTCGGTGAAGCGTGGTAACCGTGAAATCTTTGTTGAGTCGAAAGACGGCGTGAAGAAGAAGTATATGGTGCCGCTGTCGAAGCACATCTTGGTGCAAGACAACGACTTTATCCGCGCCGGTATGCCGCTGTCGGATGGAGCCATCACGCCTTCCGATATCCTGAGTATTCAGGGCCCTGGGGCTGTGCAGGAATACCTCGTGAACGAAATTCAGGAAGTGTACCGCTTGCAGGGGGTCAAGATCAACGACAAGCACATTGAAGTGGTCGTCCGCCAGATGATGCAAAAAGTGGTGATCTTGGATGCCGGCGATACTTCGTTCCTCGAGAACCAGGTAATCAACAAAATCCTGTTCATGGAGGAAAACGACACCATCATCGATATGAAGGTGGTGACGGAAGCCGGTGATTCGGCTTCTATGAAACCGGGTCAGATTGTGACGGCTCGCCGCCTCCGCGACGAGAATAGCAGCCTGAAGCGTCGTGACCTGCAACTCGTGCAAGTGCGCGAGGCGCAGCCTTCGGTGTCGCGCCCCACGCTACAAGGCATCACGCAAGCCTCCTTGGGCACGCAGTCGTTCATCTCGGCTGCCTCGTTCCAGGAGACGACCAAGGTGCTGTCGGAAGCTGCCATCCGTGGCAAAGCTGACGAGCTGTTGGGCCTGAAGGAGAACGTGATTGTTGGCCACCTTATTCCGGCCGGTACCGGTCTGCTGGAATACACCCGTCAGATAGTGCAAACTAAAGACGAAGTGGAAGCCCAGCAAGCCGCCAAAGCTGCCGAGGAAGCTACGCCTGCCAAGCGCCCCTCGCGCGCCGGCAAGCGGGAAACCGTAGCCGAATAATTTGGCTCCGCGTTGAGTGAAGAAGAAGCCGACCGGTGTGAGCCGGTCGGCTTTTACTTTGTCCATTAATTGGCAAGCCTTCGTGGGCATAATGCCGCAAAAAAAACGACTCTATGCAGCCTGAACAAACGCCAGACCCTAATGCCATCAACATCGAGCTTTCCGAAAACATGGCCGAAGGTGAGTACGCCAACTTGGCGCTAATAGCTCACAGCAACAGCGAATTCGTGATTGATTTCATTCGAATGATGCCAGGAATGCCGAAGGCTAAGGTCAAGTCGCGCATTGTGGTAACGCCTGAGCATGCCAAGCGCTTACTCGCCGCGCTGTCCGAAAATGTGGAGCGTTATGAGCAGTCATTTGGCCATATTAAAGTGCATAGTGATGCGCCTAATTACCCGATAAGCTTTGGTGGTGCAGTAGGTGAAGCATAGGGCCCCAGTGGGTACTTAAAATTAACTAACTCACGCAGTTTGCTATTACAAGGAAATAAACTTACCTTTGCAAGCCAAAAATTGGGGGCAAACGGCTCCTGCTAATCATTCGCTAAATGCCAACTATCAACCAATTAGTACGAAAAGGCCGTGAGGCTTTGACCACAAAGTCAAAGTCGCCCGCGCTTGACTCGTGCCCGCAGCGTCGGGGCGTGTGCACCCGTGTGTACACCACCACGCCTAAGAAGCCGAACTCGGCTATGCGCAAAGTGGCCCGTGTGCGCCTTACCAACGGTAAGGAAGTAAACGCATACATTCCCGGTGAAGGCCATAACCTCCAAGAGCACAGCATTGTGCTGATTCGTGGGGGCCGGGTAAAAGACTTGCCAGGTGTGCGTTACCATATCATCCGCGGCGCACTCGACACTGCTGGTGTGAGTGGCCGGACGCAACGCCGCTCGAAATATGGCGCGAAACGTCCTAAGCCTGGTCAGCCCGCTGCAGCCGCTGGCAAAGGCGGAAAAGCCGCACCAGGCAAGAAAAAATAGTGATTGAGTAGTTGGTAGTTGGTTGTCAGCGTTAGGGCCCCTGGGTCGAATAGACACTGACTTCAACTGCTGACTACCGACTACCCAATACCAAAAATTCCAATGAGAAAGTCGAAACCGAAGAAGCGCATTCTGCTTCCCGACCCTAAGTACAAAGAGACGCTGGTAACGCGTTTCGTGAACTATATGATGTACGACGGGAAGAAAAACCTGGCGTACACCATTTTCTATGATGCCTGTGACCTAGTGGAGCAGCGCACTAAGGAAAGCGGCCTCGAAATGTGGCGCAAAGCCCTGAATAACGTAATGCCAACCGTGGAGGTGAAGAGCCGCCGTGTAGGTGGTGCTACCTTCCAGGTTCCGATTGAGGTGCGCGCTGATCGTCGCATCTCGGTAGGTGCTAAATGGATGATTCAGTACGCTCGCCGCCGTGGTGAGAAAACGATGAAAGACAAATTGGCCGGAGAGATTATTGCTGCCGCTAAAGGTGAAGGCGCGGCTGTCAAGAAAAAAGATGACACGCACCGCATGGCGGAAGCCAACAAAGCTTTCTCGCACTTCCGATTCTAAATTGGTTGTCCGGCATTTGGGGCCCTAGGGGACTTGGATTTTTTTGACGCAATCTGACGTTGAACAACCAAGCCCTGGGGCCCCAAATTCCTAAGACCCTAAACATAATCATGGCCGTTAACAAAGAACTCCAATACCTCCGTAACATCGGGATTATGGCGCACATCGACGCCGGTAAGACCACGACTTCGGAGCGTATTCTGTATTATACCGGGAAAACCCACAAAATCGGGGAAGTCCATGACGGTGCCGCCACGATGGACTGGATGGAGCAAGAGCAGGAGCGGGGTATCACGATTACTTCGGCTGCTACCACGACTTTTTGGAATTACCCAACGGATATTAAGGGTGATCCGATTGCTGATACTCACCAATACAAGATCAATCTGATTGACACGCCCGGCCACGTAGACTTCACGGTAGAGGTAGAGCGCTCATTGCGCGTGCTCGATGGAGCAGTAGCCCTGTTCTGCGCCGTATCGGGCGTAGAACCTCAGTCGGAGACGGTGTGGCGCCAGGCTGACAAATACAAGGTGCCGCGCATTTGCTTCGTCAACAAAATGGACCGTGCCGGCGCTGACTTTTTTAAGGCCGTTGCCGAAATCAAGGATAAGCTTGGGGCTAACCCTGTGCCGCTGCAGATTCCGATTGGCGCCGAAGACACGTTCAAAGGCGTTGTGGATTTGCTGACTGGCAAAGCCATCGTGTGGGACGATGCTACGGAAGGCAAGTCATACAGCGAAATTCCCGTACCTGAGGATTTGGTGGAGACTGTGGCCGAGTGGCGCCAAAAGCTCGTAGAAAGCGTAGCTGAGTACGATGATGCGTTGATGGAGAAATTCTTCGACGATCCGGACTCCATTACCCGTGAGGAAATGATGGTTGTTATCCGCAAAGCGGTTATCGACATGAAGTTCTCGCCAGTTATGTGCGGCTCGGCTTTCAAGAACAAGGGCGTGCAGACCATGCTGGATGGCGTAATGGCCTACTTGCCGTCGCCTTTGGATATGCCCGCCATTATGGGCAGCGACCCGGAAACTGGTGCTGAGATTGAGCGCCACCCCGATAACACGGAGCCGTTCACTGCGCTGGCTTTTAAAATTGCTACTGACCCATTCGTAGGCCGTTTGTGTTTCTTCCGCTGCTACAGTGGGGTGTTGGACGCCGGTTCGTATGTACTGAATAACCGCACTGGCAAGAAGGAGCGCATCTCGCGCCTGATGCAGATGCACTCCAACAAGCAGAACCCGATTGATAAAATTCAGGCGGGTGACATTGCTGCTGGTGTGGGGTTCAAAGACATCAAAACCGGCGATACGCTGAGCGAAGAGAAGTACCCCATCGTCCTTGAGTCGATGAGCTTTCCCGAGCCGGTAATTGGCTACGCCATCGAGCCGAAGACGCAGGCTGACGTTGATAAAATGGGTATGGCTATTGCCAAGCTCATTGAGGAAGACCCCACATTGAAAGTAAACACCGATCCAGAGACGGGCCAAACGGTGTTGCGCGGTATGGGTGAGTTGCACCTTGAGATCATCATTGACCGGATGCGTCGGGAATTCAAAGTGGAAATCAACCAGGGGGCCCCGCAAGTGGCTTACAAGGAGATTCTCACTAAGAAAGTCGACCACCGCGAGACGTACAAAAAGCAAACTGGTGGTCGTGGTAAGTTCGGCGACATCGTGTTTGAGCTTGGCCCGAAAGAAACTGAGCCTGAGAAGCCCGGCTTCGAGTTTGACAACGCCATTGTAGGCGGTGTTATCCCGCGCGAATTTATTGCCCCGATCCAGAAGGGTTTTGAAGAAGCGATGAAGCAGGGCCCCTTGGCTGGCTTCCCCATCGAGGGTATGAAAGTGCGCCTCTACCACGGTTCCTTCCACGACGTTGACTCGGACGCGCTGTCGTTTGAATTGGCTGCCCGTGGCGGTTTCCGTGAAGCTGCTCGCCAGGCTGGCCCGAAATTGCTCGAGCCCATCATGAGCGTAGAAGTGGTTTGCCCAGACGAGTACACTGGCCCGGTAACGGGTGACCTAAACCGTCGCCGTGGCCTGATGAAAGGTATGGACACCAAAGGCGGTGCCCAGCTGATCAAGGCTGACGTGCCACTGTCGGAGCTTTTCGGTTACGTGACGGCTTTACGTACCATTTCGTCGGGTCGTGCTTCGGCATCGCTCACGTTCTCGCACTACGAGCAAGTGCCCACCAACATGGCTGAGGCTATTATTGCTAAAGTAAAAGGTTCCAAATAACACCCCCTAATACCGGTCACTAACTTGGTCAATCGGACCAAAACCCCAATGAACCAGAAAATTCGCATCAAACTCAAGTCTTACGACCACAACCTCGTAGACAAATCGGCTGAGAAAATCGTGAAAGCTGTGAAGGCTACCGGCGCCATCGTTAGCGGTCCAATCCCGTTGCCGACGCAAAAGGAGAAGTTCACTGTACTACGCTCGCCCCACGTGAATAAGAAGAGCCGGGAGCAATTCCAACTCTGCACTTATAAGCGCTTGGTGGATATTTTCTCGACCTCATCGAAAACTGTAGATGCTCTGATGAAGCTTGAACTACCTAGCGGCGTTGATGTGGAAATCAAAGTCTGAAGACCGGACTTCACACATTCAATAAAAAGCCCCGTTGCGATTAATCGCAACGGGGCTTTTTATTGAAATTTCTCCTAATTATCGTGTGCCCAATATGGAGTAATAAAAAGCTAACTGCCTCATTTGGAAATTATTTGTGTATCACGTTGGGAAAATGCGGACTTTAATTCTATCTTTGCACTCCCTTAGCGAAAACGGCACTCGGTCGTTTTCTTTTTGTGTACATAAATCTTCACAGAATGCCTGGCATCATCGGTAAGAAAATCGGTATGACAAGCCTCTTCACTCCGGATGGGAAAAATATTCCCTGCACGCTCATCGAAGCGGGTCCGTGCGTAGTGACGCAGGTTAAGACTATCGCCAACGACGGCTATACTGCCGTTCAGATTGGATACGGCGAAAAAAAGGCGAAGAATACGACTAAGGCTTTGGCCGGTCACTTCGCTAAAGCTGGTACCACCCCCAAGAAAAAGCTTGTCGAATTTCGCCTCGACGCGGAATCGACCTACGCTGCTGGTGCAACTATCGACGCTTCGCTCTTCACAGAAGGCGAGTTTATCGATGTAGTTGGCACCTCAAAAGGCAAAGGCTTCCAGGGTGTAGTTAAGCGCTATAACTTTCAGGGTGTTGGTGGCCAGACTCACGGCCAGCACAACCGCCTGCGTCACCCCGGTTCTATCGGGGCTTGCTCGTGGCCTTCCCGCGTATTCAAAGGAATGCGTATGGGTGGCCGCATGGGCAGCGACCGTGTCAAAATTCAGAACCTGAAAGTGATGCGCGTAGTAGCTGATAAGAACCTGATTCTGGTGAGTGGTTCGATACCCGGTGCCAAGAATTCTTACGTGGTCCTGGAGAAATAACCCGACGCAGCAATGGAACTCGCAGTATATAGCATCAAAGGCGAAGACACGGGCCGCAAGGTCACGCTGTCGGAGGACATCTTCGGGCTCGACGTTAACGAGCATGTGATGTACCTGGACGTAAAGCAGTACCTCGCTAATCAGCGTCAGGGTACTCACAAGTCGAAGCAGCGCAACGAGGTGCACGGCACCACGAAAAAGCTCAAGAAGCAAAAAGGTACGGGCGGTGCCCGTGCTGGCAGCATGAAGTCGGGTGTGTTCGTTGGTGGCGGCCGGATGTTCGGTCCGCAGCCCCGCGACTATAACTTCAAACTCAACAAAAAAACCAAGCGCGTAGCCCGCCTTTCAGCTTTGTCAAGCTTGGCAAAGGATGGCAAAATTTCTCTAGTGGAGAACATTGCCATGGATGCTCCTCGCACCAAAGATTTCGTTGCCATCATGGACGGCCTCAAGCTGAACAATGGTAAGAAGACGATGCTGGTTACCGCTGAGGTGAACAAGAATGTTATTCTCAGCGCCCGTAACCTGCAGAAAGTGAAAGTATCGACGCCCATTGGCCTCAACACTCACGATCTGCTGAATACTGACACGCTGTTGATTTCGGAAGATGGCATGGCTTCGTTGGTTCAACTCTATAGCACCGCTGAATAATGAGCACGCTGAAACGTCCCATCGTCACCGAGAAGGCCACGGGCCTGAACGAGAAAGGCCGCTACACTTTCGAAGTGGAGCGTACCGCTAATAAAGTGCAGATCAAGAAGGATATCGAAGCGCTTTATGGCGTGACGGTAACCGACATTAACACGATGCGCACCATTGGCAAAATGAAGTCGAAAGCTACTCGCAGTGGCCAAGCCACTGGCCGCCGCGCCCATGGCAAGAAAGCCATTGTGACTGTGAAGGAAGGTGACATCATCGACTTCTACGGTAACCTGTAGCATTATCCGCCGCAAAAGCACAACTAGCTAGTAATGGCACTCAAAAAACTAAGACCAACAACCCCAGGGCAACGCTTCCGCGTTGCGCCGGCGTTCGACGAGCTAACAACGTCGACCCCGGAGAAGTCTTTGATGACTTCCCTCAAGAAATCGGGTGGCCGGAACTCTTCCGGTAAAATGTCGAACCGCTACATCGGCGGTGGACATAAAACCCAGTACCGTATTGTAGACTTCAAGCGTGATAAGGCCGGTGTGCCTGCCACGGTGAAGACCATTGAGTACGACCCTAATCGTACCGCCCGTATCGCCCTGCTTGGCTATGCCGATGGTGAGAAGCGCTACATAATTGCTCCAGCTGGCCTCACGGTTGGTACGCAAGTGGTATCGGGCCCCGGTGTGGCTCCCGAAGTTGGCAATACACTGCCATTGCGCGAGATTCCACTTGGTACCATTGTACACAACATTGAGTTGCAGCCCGGTCAGGGTGCAGCCATGGCCCGCTCGGCTGGTACTTACGCTCAGATTGTGGCCCGCGAAGAGCGTTATGCCACGCTGAAATTGCCTTCGGGCGAGATGCGTATGGTACTTGTTACCTGCATGGCTACTGTGGGTACCGTCTCGAACGGTGACCACATGAACGTGCGTATGGGCAAAGCTGGCCGGAATCGTTGGGCTGGTCGTCGTCCCCGCGTTCGTGGTGTAGCCATGAACCCTGTCGATCACCCAATGGGTGGTGGTGAAGGTAAATCGTCGGGTGGCCATCCGCGCAGCCGCAACGGTCTGCTGTCGAAAGGCTACAAGACTCGCGATAAAAACAAGTATTCGGAGAACCTGATTGTGAGCCGCAAAGGCAAGAAGTAATATATGGCACGTTCACTCAAAAAAGGGCCGTACATTGACTTCCGGCTGGAAAAGAAAGTCACGGCACTCGAAACGGCTGGTAAGAAATCGGTGGTGAAGACTTGGTCGCGCCGCTCGATGATTTCGCCAGATTTCGTTGGCCACACCTTCGCTGTTCACAACGGCAATAAGTTCATCCCGGTGTATGTGACCGAGAACATGGTTGGGCACAAGTTGGGCGAATTTGCCCCGACGCGTAACTTCCGTGGTCACGTCGCCAAAAAAGATAAAGGCAAGCGCTAAGATGGAAGCAGTAGCAAAACTCCGCAATGTGCCTACCTCGCCGCGCAAGATGCGCTTGGTAGCCAACTTAGTACGCGGCCAAAAAGTGACGCGGGCCCTCGGTCTGCTTCGCTTCGAGGCTAACAGCGGTGCTGAGAAGATTGAGAAACTGCTCCTATCGGCTTTGGCCAACTGGCAGCAGCACAACGAAGACCAGCGCATTGAAGAGGCTAACCTCTACATCAGCGAAATATTTGTTGATGAAGGCCGGCAGCTAAAGCGCCTGCGTCCCGCCCCTCAGGGCCGTGGCCACCGCATCCGCAAGCGCAGCAACCACGTGACGCTGAAGATCGACACGATGATTGAGAAGACAGGCAGCAAAGCCGCCCAGGCGCAAGCCGTCAATTCCGCTACCACCGAAAATCAGGCCGAGGCCAACTCATAAATTATATGGGACAGAAAGTAAATCCGGTTGGCTTCCGTTTGGGAGTAATCAAAGGCTGGGACTCGAACTGGTACGGCGGTAAGGATTTTGCCGAGAAACTGGTGGAAGACGAAAAAATCCGCAAATACATCAACGCCCGCATCCAGAAAGGTGGCATCAGCCGCATTGTAATTGAGCGTACCCTCAAGCGAATCACCATTACCATCAACACGGCTCGTCCGGGTGTAGTAATTGGCAAAGGCGGCCAGGAGGTCGATAAGATCAAAGACGAGCTGAAGCAAATTACCAACAAAGATGTTCAAATTAACATCTTTGAAATTAAGCGCCCTGAGTTGGATGCTAAACTGGTGGGTGAGAGCATTGCTCAGCAATTAGCTGCCCGTATCTCTTTCCGTCGTGCCATGAAGATGTCGATCCAAGCTGCTATGCGGGTTGGAGCTGAAGGCATTAAGATTCAGTGCGGTGGTCGTTTGGGTGGTGCTGAAATTGCCCGCTCGGAGCAGTATAAAGAGGGCCGTACGCCTTTGCACACCCTGCGTGCTGATATTGATTATGCATTGTCAGAAGCTCAGACAGTGTATGGCAAAATCGGTATCAAAGTTTGGGTGATGCGCGGCGAAGTCTTTGGCAAGCCCGATTTATCGCCGAACCAGCAGCAGACCAACCCGGGCGGTGACGTTGGTGGACGCCGTGATGACCGTGGCCCTCGTGGCGAACGCGGTGATCGTGGTGGTGACCGAGGTCCTCGTCGTGATCGTGGTGGTGACCGCGGCGGTAACCCTGCTGGTGGCGCTCCTGCTGGCGGTGCTGGCCGTGGCGATAGCAACGGTCCACGCCGTAATGGCCCTGCCCAAGGTGGTGGAGCTGGCCGGGCCCCCCGTCGCTAGTTAACCAAGATAAAGAGCCACTTCGGGTTGTTGGGCCCCGTGCCCTAACACCCTGAAGTGGGCTTTTTGCGGAGATAATCCGTGCATTCCTAATAATTTCTTTATTTAATTTCTCATGTTACAACCGAAAAGGACCAAGTATCGCAAGATGCAGAAGGGTCGCGTGACTGGCTTAGCCTACCGCGGCAGCTCCATAGACTTCGGTTCGTTCGCTATCAAGTCGCTGGAAACGTCTTGGATTACGGCTCGCCAGATTGAGGCAGCCCGTATTGCCATGACCCGCGCCATGAAACGCGAAGGGCAAGTATGGATCCGAATTTTCCCTGATAAACCTATTACCAAGAAGCCGGCTGAAGTACGGATGGGTAAGGGCAAGGGCTCGCCAGAATATTGGGTAGCCTGCGTAAAGCCAGGTCAGATTATGTTTGAATCGGATGGTGTGACGCTGGAGGTAGCGAAGGAGTCGCTCCGTTTGGCTTCCCAGAAGCTACCGGTTCGGACGACATTCGTGGTACGCCGCGATTACGTTGAAGCCGCTGCCTAACATGAAAAACAAGACCGATATCAAAGGCCTTTCTGCCGACGCGCTGAAAGAGCAAATCAAAGCCGAGCGTGCCCAGGGCCAACAGTTGCGTTTCGCCCACGCTATCTCGCCGCTTGAAAACCCTTCCCGTCTGAAGGCTAGCCGCAAAAATGTTGCCCGTTTGCTTACCGAGCAGACCCGCCGCAATAACGAGCAGGCCATTAACTCCGCTCAATAATGGAACCAACTCAAGAAAAGCTGTTGCCGGCTCACGATCCCGCTTCTGACCGCAATGCGCGTAAGGAAATCGTCGGTAAAGTAACCAGCAGTAAGATGGAAAAGTCCATCACGGTGGCTGTGGTTGAAAAGCAGAAACACCCTAAGTATGGGAAGTTTGTGACTAAAACCACAAAATTCCACGCTCATGACGAGAAGAATGAGTGTGGTGAAGGTGATACGGTGCGCATTATGAGCACCCGCCCCCTAAGCAAGATTAAGCGGTGGCGCTTGGTCGAAGTCATCGAACGTGCTAAATAACCCAGACCAATGATCCAGCAAGAATCCCGCCTGACGGTAGCCGATAACAGCGGTGCCAAGGAAGTGCTCTGCATCCGCGTTCTGGGTGGCACGGGCAAAAAATACGCTAGTGTTGGCGATAAGATTGTAGTAGCTATTAAATCAGCTATTCCTTCCGGTAATGCTAAAAAAGGTACCGTAAGCAAGGCAGTAGTTGTGCGCACGAAGAAGGAGGTACGTCGTAAAGACGGTAGCTACATCCGCTTCGATGATAATGCTGCTGTACTGCTCAATAACAACGACGAGCCGCGTGGTACTCGCATCTTTGGGCCAGTGGCCCGTGAGTTGCGCGAGCGTCAGTTCATGAAGATCGTATCGCTGGCCCCTGAAGTACTGTAAGCTATGGCTATCAATAAAGAATTGCCCGTCAAGCTACATGTGAAATCGGGCGACACTGTGAAGGTGATTGCTGGCGATGAGCGTGGCAAAACCGGTGTCATTAAATCGGTTAACCGAGTTACCCAGCGCGTAATCGTGGATGGTCTCAATTTGGTGACCAAGCACAACAAGCCAAGCGCCAAGTCGCCCCAAGGCGGCATTACCAAGATGGAGGCGCCTATGCACGTAAGCAATGTGCAGGCTGTTGATCCCAAAACCGGTGAGCGGGTGCGTAAAAACGCATTGGCCACGAAAAAGGCTTAACTAGCCCCCTTGCATCATGGCTCGATTGAAAGATATATATCAAAAAGACGTAGTACCAGCGCTCCAGGAAAAATTCCAGTTTAAGAGCGTCATGCAGGTACCCCGCATCTCCAAAATCTGCATCAACCGCGGCATTGGAGCAGCTGTTGCCGATAAGAAGCTGGTCGATAACGGCGTTGAAGAGTTGACGACTATTACTGGTCAGAAAGCTGTTCCAACCATTGCTAAGCGTTCGGTATCGAACTTTAAGCTCCGCGAGGGCATGCCTATTGGTGCTAAAGTGACTTTGCGTGGCGAGCGGATGTACGAGTTCATGGACCGTCTGTTGACGGTAGCACTGCCCCGCGTGCGCGACTTCAAAGGCATCAACGATAAAGGGTTTGATGGCCGTGGTAACTACACGCTGGGTGTAAAAGAGCAGATTATCTTCCCGGAAATTTCGATTGATAAAATCAAGAGTATCTCGGGCATGGATATCACGTTTGTAACTACCGCCGAGAATGACGAGCAGAGCTACGAATTGCTTAAGGCATTCGGTATGCCGTTCGCTAATGCCAAGAAAGAAGCTTAATCTCTCAAATCCATGGCTAAAGAATCCATCAAAGCACGGGAGCGCAAGCGCATTGCCACCGTGGCCCGCTACGCTGAGAAGCGTAAGGCTCTGAAAGCTGCCGGCGACTATGAAGGTCTCGACAAGCTGCCCAAAAATGCTTCGCCCGTTCGTTTGCACAACCGAGATATGATTGATGGCCGCCCTCGTGGTTACATGCGTAAGTTCGGCATCAGCCGTGTGCGTTTCCGCGAAATGGCCCTAGCTGGGAAGATTCCCGGCGTGACCAAATCGAGCTGGTAAATCGTTTTGTGACGATCTTATATTCCCGACGCTGTACCCAACTAGGTATAGTGTCGGGAATATTTTTGTTAACGCAGAATAAAGCAAGTATTTATTCTTGTGAGTAGGCCGAAACTTACAAGGTGGCAGATGATTAAATATATACGCAACATTTGTATAAGTCTTGCGCTTCGACTACCTTTGCACTCCGAAAAGCTGGGAAATCTCCCAAACCCTTTGGCAGGTTGCCGAAAGAAACCATTGGCTGCGCCGTCGCCGGGCATGCCAAGTAGTCTTAACCGAAATTTCATTGGTCCCATAAAGGGCTTGATGAAATTTTCTTATCTTTGCGCTCCGAAAAAAGCGGACGCATTTAGCATTCAATGAATACTGATCCAATTGCCGACTACCTGACTCGGGTGCGCAACGCCATCAAGGCGAATCACCGGGTGGTAGAAATTCCGGCCAGCAACATCAAAAAGGAAATCACGAAAGTGCTCTACCATAAGGGGTACATTCAGAGTTATCGTTTTGACGATGCGGCAGTACAGGGTACGATTAAAATCGCGCTCAAGTATAACCCTACTACTAAAGCTCCGGCAATTACCAAACTTCAGCGTGTTTCAACACCTGGTTTGCGTCAGTACGTCGCTGCTGATAACCTCCCACGTGTACTCAGTGGCTTGGGCATTGCTATTATCTCAACTTCAAAAGGGGTGATGACAGAAAAAGAAGCCAAAACTGAAAATGTAGGTGGTGAAGTGCTGTGCTTCGTTTACTAATTCGAAACCTGCTTAGCTAATAGAACTATGTCACGTATTGGTAAATTGCCGATTGCAGTCCCTAATGGGGTCGATATTTCGGTTGACAAGGACAACGCGGTGACGGTAAAGGGCCCCAAAGGCTCGCTGACCACGCAAGTGGACCGCGATATTGCCGTTGCTATCGAAGACGGTACTCTCACCGTAACCCGTCCCACTGAGCAGAAGCGACACAAGGCCATGCATGGTCTATATCGTTCGCTTATTAACAACATGGTGGTTGGGGTAAGCAATGGCTTCACTAAGCAGTTGGAGCTGGTGGGAGTAGGTTACAAGGCAACATTGGCCGGTACTACGCTGGAATTGGCTCTTGGCTACTCGCACAACGTTTACATCGCTTTGCCAAAAGAAGTAACTGCTACAGCTGTTACGGAAAAAGGCAAAAACCCGATTGTTACGCTGACTAGCATTGATAACCAATTGCTAGGTCAAGTAGCCGCCAAAATTCGTTCGCTGCGTAAAGTTGAGCCTTACAAAGGCAAAGGCGTGCGCTTTGTGGGTGAGATTATCCGTCGCAAAGCTGGTAAAACAGCATCTAAATAATTTGCATCATGGCTTTTGATAAAGCAACCCGCAGAAAGCGGATCCAGCGCATCATCCGCACTAAGGTGGCTGGCACGTCCGAGCGGCCGCGGTTGTCGGTGTTCCGCAGTAACACGGGCATTTACGCCCAGATCATTGACGATACGGCTGGCCGTACCCTTGCTTCGGCATCGTCGAAACAAGTAACTGCCGAGGGCGGTAACGGTGTAGCACTTGCTGCTGCCGTTGGCCGGCAGTTGGCAGTGGTAGCTCAAGAGAAGGGCATCTCGAAAGTGGTATTCGACCGTTCGGGCTACCTGTATCACGGCCGTGTAAAATCATTAGCAGAAGGAGCCCGCGAAGGCGGCCTCAATTTCTAAAATATCATGGCGCAAGAACGCGAAAACAATCGTCCTGGCGGAGACCGTCAGCGCAGCAACGACCGCGACCGTAATAAGGAAGCGAGCCGTATGGGTCCAGATTCCGATTTTAAAGAAAAAGTTGTTGCCATTAACCGCGTTGCAAAAGTGGTGAAAGGTGGCCGTCGCTTTAGCTTTTCCGCTATTGTGGTAGTAGGTGACGGCAATGGGACTGTAGGATATGGACTTGGCAAAGCCAACGAAGTAACCGATGCCATTGCTAAAGGCATTGATGATGCCAAGAAGAACTTGGTTAAAGTACCAATGTACAAGCACACTGTTCCCCACGTGATGCAGGGCAAATACAGCGGTGGCTTTGTATTGGTGCAACCAGCAGCAGCTGGTACAGGCGTAATTGCTGGTGGTGCTATGCGCGCTGTTTTTGAGAGCGCAGGTATCAAAGATGTGTTGGCCAAGTCGAAGGGTTCGTCGAATCCTCATAACGTGGTGAAGGCTACCTTTGACGCCTTGGCTAAAATGCGTGACCCGCTGCAAATCGCGCAGGCTCGTGGTATTTCTTTGTCCCGTGTATTTAACGGTTAATTGATGATGGCACAAATTCAAGTAAAGCTCGTGCGCAGCGTCATCGACCGCCCCGAACGCCAAAAGCGCACCGTAAAATCGTTGGGCTTGGGCAAAATGAATAGCACTGCTCAACACGAATCCAATCCTGCTATCTTAGGCATGGTTAAAAGTGTGCAGCATCTGGTGCAAGTAACCGAATTGTAGTCTTTCAATCATTATGAATCTTAGCAATCTGAAACCTGCCGTTGGTTCTACAAAGAACCAAAAGCGGATTGGTCGTGGCGAAGGCTCGACCCGTGGTGGTACGTCTACTCGGGGCCACAAAGGTGCCAAGTCGCGTTCAGGATATAAGCGCAAGTCTGGCTTCGAAGGTGGCCAAATGCCGCTTCAGCGCCGTGTGCCTAAGTTTGGTTTCACTAATATCAATCGTATCGAATACAAAGCCATTAACTTGGACGTACTCGCTTCATTGATTGAAGGCACTCAAACCACGACTATGGACGCAGCTTATTTCGTGGCTAGTGGACTGGCGTCAAAAAACGCAAAAATCAAAGTTCTAGGTCGTGGTGAAATTACTACTGCTTTAGAAATTCATGCTCACGCCTTTTCGAAGTCGGCTGTTGAAGCCATTGAAAAAGCGGGCGGCAAGGCGGTAACGCTCTAAAGCTCAAATAAAGGCAATGAATAAGTTTATCACCGCGATAAAAAACATCTTTGCGATTGAGGATTTGCGTACGCGAATTCTCAATACGCTTTTTTTCATTGCTATCTATCGTTTGGGATCATATGTTGTGCTTCCAGGCGTTGATCCAACTCGCCTGAAAACGGGTGCGGCTGGTTTGTTTGGTATTCTGGATACGCTACTTGGTGGCGCATTCAGTCATGCTTCCATTTTTGCTTTGGGCATCATGCCCTATATCTCGGCTAGTATTGTATTGCAATTGTTGACGATTGCGGTGCCATATTTTCAGAAGTTGCAGAAAGAAGGCGAATCAGGCCGGAAGAAAATTAACCAATACACACGTATCCTCACCATACCGATTGTGCTTGCGCAATCAGTTGGGTTTATTGCTACTATAAACGCAGAAGCAATTACTAACCCTGGTACTTTCTTTACCATTTCAACGATGCTCATCATTACGGCAGGAACGCTGTTTTGCATGTGGCTGGGCGAGAAGATTACGGACAAAGGTATTGGCAACGGCATATCAATGATCATCATGATCGGTATTGTGTCGCGGCTACCCGGTGCAATAATTGGAGAAGCTGCTGCAAAAGGAGTTAATAAGTCCCTCATTTTTCTGTTGGAATTGGTCGTGTTGTTTTTGGTTGTAATGGCCGTTATCGTGCTTACTCAGGCCGTCCGGCGCATTGCCGTGCAGTATGCCAAGCAGGTTGGAGGTACCACACAGCTAGATGCTCAGCGTCAATTCATTCCGCTCAAGGTAAATGCTGCTGGGGTTATGCCCATCATTTTTGCCCAATCGCTGATGTTTGTACCGGCTATCGCAGCATCGGTATGGCAGAATAAGAGCGATTTCGCTAGCTACATCGGAGTGAAATTCTCGGATTATACTTCGTGGCAGTACAATTTGACTTTCGGTATTCTGATCGTTGTATTCACATACTTCTACACGGCAATCAGTGTTAATCCCAACCAGATTGCAGATGACCTAAAGCGGAGTGGGGGCTTTGTGCCAGGGGTTAAGCCGGGCCGGGATACCTCGGAATTCATTGATGAAATATTAACTCGCATTACTTTGCCTGGTGCTATTGCTCTAGCAGCTATTGCGATTTTTCCGGCCATTGCATTGCTATTGGGTGTCACCCGACCCTTCTCAGCTTTCTACGGTGGTACTTCTCTTATAATCATGGTAGGTGTTGTGCTGGATACCGTGAATCAGGTACAGAGCTACCTACTGATGCAGCACTACGACGGTATGATGAAGTCTGGCCGGGTGCGGGGGCGGTCGCAGAATGTCGCCTTGGCCTCGTAAGCGGTATCATGGCAAGCGGCAGCATACAGTACAAAACAGAAGAGGAAATCGACCTTATCCGAGTTAGCGCTCAAATATTAGCAAAAGCTCACGGTGAGGTTGCCTCTCTAATAAAAGAAGGCGTTACTACGAGGCAGCTTGACCAACGTGCCGAAGAGTTTATTCGGGATAGTGGTGGGGTACCTTCCTTTAAGGGCTACAATAAGTTCCCATTCAGTTTGTGCCTTTCACCAAATGCGGTGGTAGTTCACGGGTTTGCTACAGACGAACCGTTGAAGAGCGGTGATATACTGTCTGTCGACTGCGGTGTATTCATGAATGGATACCATGCCGATAGTGCTTACACTTACCCAATCGGGGAAGTAAGTCCTGAAGTGTTGGTGTTGCTTCAGGAGACTAAGGCTAGCTTATACAAAGGGATTGAGAAAGCAGTGAGTGGTAACCGCGTCGGTGACATTAGCTATGCGATCCAAAACCATGTAGGGCCTTTAGGCTACGGCGTAGTTAGAGAACTGGTTGGTCATGGCGTAGGAGCTAGTTTACATGAAAAACCAGAAGTACCAAACTATGGCAAGAGAGGGTCTGGGCCCTTGCTACAAACAGGTTTGGTACTAGCTATTGAGCCGATGGTCAATTTGGGTAAGAAAGACGTGGTGCAGGAAGCGGATGGCTGGACAATCCGTACTAAAGACCGCAGACCTTCAGCGCACTTTGAGCACACGGTTGTTGTTAGAAAAGATAAGGCGGAGATTCTCACGTCTTTTGAATACATTGAAAAAGCATTGCAGTAGCCCCTTATGGCCAAACAAGCCTCTATTGAGCAGGACGGTACCATCCTCGAAGCCCTTTCCAACGCTATGTTTCGCGTGGAGTTGGAAAACGGTCACCAGTTGATTGCCCATATTTCGGGTAAGATGCGGATGCACTATATTAAAATTCTGCCAGGGGACAAAGTGAAACTGGAAATGTCACCTTACGATTTGTCGAAGGGCCGAATTAAATACCGTTACAAATAACCTCGTCATGAAAGTCAAGACCTCGGTGAAAAAGCGCAGCGTAGACTGCAAACTCGTCCGCCGCAATGGCAAACTGTACGTCATTAACAAGAAGAACCCCCGCTATAAGCAGCGTCAGGGTTAAGTAAATTTTTCAAGAATCCCGGAGCCTTGGGTAATGACCACTGCGGTGGCCGCCTTCCAAGATGCTGCCGGGTTTCTGTCCGCAAACACATAACAAAAACACATGGCTCGTATCGCAGGGGTTGATATCCCGGACAACAAGCGCGGCGAAATCGCCCTGACTTACATTTTCGGCATTGGCCGGAGCAATTCCCAGAAAATTCTGGTGAAAGCAGGTGTTGACATTAATAAGAAGGTGAAGGACTGGACCGAAGAAGAGTCCGGTGCTATTCGCGCAATTATTGCTGCTGAGCACAAGACCGAAGGTGTGCTACGCTCGGAAGTAACCACTAACATCAAGCGTTTGATGGATATTGGTTGCTACCGTGGCTTGCGGCACCGCAAAGGCCTTCCCGTGCGTGGCCAGCGTACTAAAAATAACTCGCGTACCCGTAAGGGCAAACGTAAGACCGTCGCCGGTAAGAAGAAGGCAACGAAATAAATTTTAGTGGGAATCGGTGCTGGCGGCTATGGGTAATCCACTCGAGTCGTCAGCGTCAACACCTCCCGCATTTTTCGCGATAACCAAATGGCACAAAAAAGAAAAGACAAAGCTAAGAAGCGCGTTGTCGTAGTGGAGCAGGTTGGGCAGGTGCACATTCGTGCTTCGTTCAACAATATCATCATTTCCATCACGAATAACAATGGGCAAGTGATTTCGTGGGCTTCGGCCGGCAAAATGGGCTTCCGCGGTTCGAAAAAGAATACGCCTTACGCCGCCCAGATGGCGATGAGCGATTGCGGTAAAGTAGCCCATGACCTGGGTATGCGCAAAGCCGAGGTGTTCGTAAAGGGCCCCGGTTCGGGTCGTGAGTCGGCCATCCGCGCTTTGGGTAACGTGGGCATTGAGGTGACGACAATCCGTGACGTAACGCCGTTGCCGCACAACGGCTGCCGCCCGCCTAAGCGCCGTCGCGTCTGATTATTCACCTCTGATTTTATATTAACATGGCACGTTATACCGGCCCCACGTCCAAGATTGCCCGTCGCTTCGCCGAGCCGATTTTCGGCCCTGACAAGGCGCTCAACAAGAAGAACTACCCTCCGGGCCAGCACGGCCGCGGCCGCCGCAAGAAGCAGTCGGAGTACGCTGTGCAGTTGATGGAGAAGCAGAAAGTAAAGTATATGTATGGGATGCTCGAGAAACAATTCGAGAACCTGTTTCATAAAGCAGCCAGCTTGCCCGGCATCACGGGTGACAACCTGCTGAGCTTACTGGAGGCGCGCCTTGACAACACGGTTTACCGGTTGGGCATTGCTTCGACCCGTCGCGCGGCTCGCCAACTGGTGGGCCATAAGCACATCACGGTGAATGGCGAAGTGGTAAACATTCCCTCGTATCACTTGCGTGCTGGCGATATCGTAGCCGTCCGTGAGAAGTCGAAGTCGTTGGAAGCTATTTCTACGAGCCTTTCGGTTCGCAACTCGCGCCAGTTCTCGTGGCTGGAGTGGGATGGCAAAGAGCTGGCTGGCAAGTTTGTGAATGCGCCTTCGCGCGAATTGATCCCTGAGAAAATCACGGAGCAGCTCATCGTCGAACTGTATTCGAAGTAATCTGCATAGCGCCGATAGGGTGCGGCCTGGCAAATTGCCGGGCCGCATTCGTGCGTAATGCCTCCCTCATCTTTTTTTAGTTTTTAACGCCTCATCTATGTCAATCTTAGCTTTTCAGATGCCGGAGAAAGTAGTGATGGAGAAATCCGACGACTTCACCGGGACGTTTGAATTTAAACCGCTCGAGAAGGGCTACGGCGTGACCATCGGCAATGCGCTGCGTCGCATTCTGCTGTCGTCGCTGGAAGGTTTTGCCATCACGTCGGTGCGCACCAACAGCGTGCTGCACGAGTTCTCGACGATTGAGGGAGTGATTGAGGACATGTCCGAAATCATTCTGAACCTGAAAATGGTGCGCTTCAAGAAAGTGAGCGATGCCATTCCGGATAAAATTACGGTGCGCGTGAAAGGCCAAGACACCTTCTCGGGTGCTGACATCAGCAAGTTTGCCAGCGGCTTTCAGGTACTGAACCCGGACCATGTGATCTGTCATGTAGACCCGAGCAAAGAGCTTGAATTCGAACTGACAATCAATCGTGGCCGTGGCTACGTGCCGGCTGACGAGAACAAGCAGACCGACCAAGTATTTGGTCAGATTGCTATTGATGCTATTTACACGCCCATTAAGAACGTGAAATACAGCATCGAGAACACTCGCGTGGAGCAGAAGACTGACTACGAGAAGCTTATTCTTGAGATTCAGACCGACGGCTCCATTCACCCGGAGGAAGCACTGAAAGGTGCTGCCAACATCCTAATCCAACACTTCATGCTGTTTTCGGACAGCACGATGGCTACCGTAGGGGCCCGTGTGGTGGAGGATGAGCCTATCGACGAGGAAACCATGCAGATGCGCAAAATGCTGAAGACTCCGTTGGAAGACATGGAGTTGAGCGTGCGCGCCAAGAACTGCCTCAAAGCTGCCGACATCAAAACGATGGGCGAGCTGGTAACTTTGGAGATTGCCGACATGATGAAATTCCGGAACTTCGGTAAGAAGAGCCTGACCGAGTTGGAAAACCTGGTGGAGGAGCGCGGCCTGGAGTTCGGTATGGACCTCGGCAAATACCGCCTCGAAGAAGACTAGTAATGCCGTGGAGCAATGCCACAGTGGGTAACCACTGCGGTATTGCTCCACTTTTTTTGTTTTTCACATTTTTTACCAGTGCGCCCGAGGGGCAGCGGTTCTAATGAGGTTTTGACCCGCCGTGGTCGCTACCCGCAAGCGCACACTTACTTTTCAGTCCATGCGGCACGGAAAAAAGATTAACCATTTGGGCCGGACTACCGCCCACCGCCACGCGATGCTGTCGAACATGGCAACGTCGCTCATCATGCACAAGCGCGTGACCACGACCGTTGCCAAGGCCAAGGCCCTGCGCCAGTACGTGGAGCCGCTGCTCACTAAGTCGAAAGAAGACACGACGCACTCACGCCGCTTGGTGTTTGCTCAGTTGCAGGAGAAAGAGGCCATCAAGGAATTGTTCGGTGAAGTGGCAGCTAAAATTGCCAACCGCCCCGGCGGCTACACCCGCATCATCAAGCTGAGTGCTTCGCGTCTCGGTGACAACGCCGATATGTGCGTGATTGAGCTGGTGGACTACAACGATACCCTGCTGGAAGCCAAAAATGCTACCGCTGAGAAAGCCACTACGACGCGCCGTTCGCGCCGCCGCTCGGGTGGTGTTGCTCCGGCTACCGGCGATGCCACTGTGACTTCGGCGACCGAAGTGACGGGGGAAGCCGTAGCTCCTAACGCTACCGTGCAGCAGTCGGCCCCAGAAGATACCCCCACCGAAACGGTGAAGGATGGCGAGAGCCGCGACGAGGCCAAGGCCGACGCATAAGCTTTCAAAGTTTGATTTTGAAAAGGGATGCTCCTCGCGGGGCATCCCTTTTTTTGTTGGGTTTTGGGTAAGAAAACTCGTGGGATTTTTGCGGTAGCTCATCGGAATTTTCAGTGGATTGGCGGGCTGCAAGGCGAGGCCAGCGGCAGGAGAGGCGTGCTTTGGAGTACTCCATCACCCTCTGCGCGGCCAAGCCGCTTTGCATTATGAAAGCCACTCAGATACTGCGTTACACCTTGCTTTGGACTGCGACACTGCTGCTGGGGGGCCTAGGGGCCCGGGCGCAAACTGCCGTGCCGGAATCCGTATTTGCCGGTGCTCCGGTGGAAACCATTGAGCCGGGAAGGGAGGGGTTTGCGCTGTTTGATAAGGCATTTTACGCCAATCAGTTGTTTTTGCTGGGCGAAGCGCACGGGGTGCGGGGGCCCCAGGACGTTGACTTTGCCCTGTTGAAGCACCTGAATGCCCGGGCGGGGGTGCGTACCTACGTGGCCGAAGTGGACTGTGCCAAAGCCTACTACCTGAACGAATACCTACGCACGGGCCAGGATAGCACGCTGCGGCTGGTGTTCAGGAGCTGGGCGGCTGGCCGGGCGCAATGGGCCAACCAGGAGTTCTACCAGAAAATCCAACGCATCAGGGCCCTGAACCGGACACTGCTGGCGGCGCGGCGCATCCGGTTCGTGGGGCTCGATGCGTTGCAGGATTTGCCGCTGGTGGCTGATTACCTCGCGGTGCTACTGCGTAACGCGCCGCTGGCACCTGAGCTGCGCAGCCGCGTCGATTCGGTGGTGGCGGTGTTGCGGCAGCCGGGGGCCCCGGGGCTGCTGGGGGTGGCGCGGCGGGCGCTGGCCAGCGTGGGAGCAAGGGCTGAATACGACGACTTGCGCCACGCGCTGACCAATGCGGGCTACGACCTGCGGGCCGGCCGGCGGGAGGACAACATTTTTGCCAACTTCCAGGCGCTGGTGCAGACGAAGCGGCTGGTCCACGAGAAGCTGTATGGGATGTGGGGCCTGGGCCACGTGCTGCAAAGCCCGCTGCAAAACGGCTTTTTGGACCTAGCGGCCCGCATTCGGCAAAGTGCATTGCCAATGCACGACAAGGTGGCGTCGGTGCTGTGCGTGCTCAGCGAGTGCCGGATGCTGTACCCGACGGATGGCTTGCCGGGGCCCTGGCAGGCGGCGGGGCAGCCATACACCGTCACCGATAAGTTCAACCACGACGGACCCCTGGTGACGATAACGGGCCTGGCCGACCTGAAGCAGCGCACCGCACCCGGCAGCACCACCTTAGTGTGGCTGGATGCGCCGGGGGCCGCCGCTACCCGCCAGCCCATTCAGCTGTGCTACGCGCCAGGGATGCCGCCAGAGCAGCAAATGCAGTTCCGCCCCGAACTGCCGGCCACGGCCTACGTGCAGTACCTGGTGCTGGTGCGCGGCTCGGGTCCCGTAACGCCGCTGGGGGCCCCGGCGGCGGCAACCAGCAGCCGGGGCCAGTAGCGACGTGGCCGTGTATGAGCGGCTTGGTGCATAGATTAAGCAAGGGCCCCAAGCCGGCCGCCGGTTACCTTGGCCAAGAGCAATAACTTCTTTCGCATGAATGCTTTTCCTGCCGCGCCGCGGCTTTCGCGCTCGGACCTGGGGCTGGTAGCCGCGTACTGGCTCGTGGTGGGGCCCATCCTGCTGGTGCAGTACGGGGCCGATACCGGTTGGGGCTGGGCCCGGACGCTGCCGGTGGTGGGGGCCACGGTGCTGCTGGACACGGCCACGGTGGGCCTACTGGTGGGCGGGCTGCTGCCGCTGTTCCTGCGCCGGCGGCACTGGCTGGGCCTGGCGCTGCTGCCCCTGTTCCTGTTGCTGAGCGGCTGTGCTTACTTGCGCCTCTACGGGGCCCTGCTTGGGCACGGGGGGCCGCTGTCGGGGGCGCGGCTGGTGCTGGGGGCCGTGGCCCACGCCAAAAGCTATGGCCTGCTGGCCGTGCTGCTCACGGGCAAGCGCTACTTCGAGGCCCAGCAAAAGGTGTTGCAACTGCGGCAGGCCCAAACGGAGAGCGAGCTGCGCCACCTCAAGGCCCAAATTGACCCGCACTTTCTGTTCAATAACCTCAATGTGCTGCGGGGCCTCATTCAGCACGACCCGGCCGAGGCCCACGAGTACCTCACCCGCTTCGCCGCGCTGTACCGCTTCCTCATTCGCCACAAAGACGACGATTTTGTGACGCTGGCCGAGGAGCTGCAATTCGTGGACGAATACATCTACCTGCTGCGCCACCGCTTCGGGGCGGCCTACGAGTTCCGGCAGGAGCTGCCCGCGGCGGCTGAGCTGCACCGGCTGCTGGTGGTGCCGGGCACGGTGCAGCTGCTGGTCGAAAACGCCATCAAGCACAACGCCGGCGACGACGACGACCCGCTGCGCATCACCATCGGGGCCACCGCCGGGGCCCTGCGCGTGGCCCACCCGCGTCGGCCCAAGCGCACGGCCGTCGATTCGCTGGGCACGGGGCTGGCCAACCTGCGCGAGCGGTACCGGCTGCTGGCCGGCCAGGAAATTGCCGTTACAGCCACCGCCGCCACCTTTGCCGTGGCCGTGCCGCTGGTAGCGCTGGCCCCGGGGCCCCCCAAACCTGCCTTGCGATGAACATCCTGATTCTGGAAGACGAAGAGCTGGCCGCCCGGCAAACGGTGGATTTCCTGGCCCGCGCTGGGCTGGCGCCGCCGGCCCCGCCCGTGCTGCGCAGCGTGGCCAAGGCCCTGGCCTGGCTGGAAACGCATCCCATGCCGGACCTGATTTTCTCCGACATCGAGCTGCTCGATGGCAACGTGTTTGGGCTCTACGAGCAGTTTCGGGTGACGTGCCCGGTCATTTTCACCACCGCCTACGACCAGTTTTTGTTGCCCGCGTTCCGGGGCAACGGCATCGCCTACCTGCTCAAGCCGTTCGACTACGCCCAGTTTCGGGAAGCCCTGGACAAATACCAGCTCCTGGCTGGGGGCCTCAGCGCCGGCCCCGGGGCCCCCGGGCCAGGGCACCTGGCGCTGAGCCCCGAGGTGCTGCGGGCGCTGGCCCAGGCCCTGCACCCGCCGCCGGGGCCCCAGTACAAGCAGCGGTTCTCGGTGCGGATGCGCAACGGCCTCTACGTGCTGCCCGTGGCCGACGTAGCCTACGTGCAGGCCGATGCGGGCGTGGCCTTCGCCGTGGACGCGGCCGGCGCGCGCTACCCGCTGGCCGGCACGCTGGCCGAGGTCGAGCGCCAACTCGACCCCGCCCACTTTGGCCGCCTCAACCGCTCCGAGCTGGTCAACATTGCCTTCGTGGCGCGCGTGGAGGCTTACTTCAACAACCGGCTGGCGGTGCAGCTGCGCACGAAGCCCGAGGCGGTGCTCACCACTAGCGCCGCCCAAACGCCCGAGTTCCGGCGGTGGCTGGAAGGGTAGGGGCCCGGCGCGTGTTATTTTACCGTGTTTTAAATGGCCCTAGCGGGGAGCTAAAACGGAATGAGTACCTTGCCGCCACAACGCGCCGCGGCGGGCATTGGGGCCGCCGCGGCGCGCTTTTGCAAATTTCCTCCCCAACCAAACCTCATTTTCAATGAGCATCATTTCACAAATTCACGCCCGCCAGATTTTCGATTCGCGCGGCAACCCCACCATCGAAGTTGACGTGACCACCGACAGCGGGGCCACGGGCCGCGCCGCTGTGCCCAGCGGGGCCAGCACCGGCGTGCACGAAGCCGTGGAGCTGCGCGACGGCGATAAAGCCATGTACCAAGGCAAGGGCGTGCTCAAGGCGGTTGAGAACGTGAACACCACCATCGCCGAAGAGCTGGTGGGCTTCTCGGTGTACGAGCAGGGCCTGATCGACAAGATCATGCGCGAGCTGGACGGCACCCCCAACAAGGGCAACCTCGGGGCCAACGCCATCCTGGGCGTGAGCCTGGCCGCGGCCCGCGCTGCTGCCCAGGACGCCGGCATGCCGCTGTACCGCTACGTGGGCGGCGTGGGCGCCACCACGCTGCCCGTGCCGATGATGAACATCCTCAACGGGGGTTCGCACGCCGACAACAAGATTGACTTCCAGGAGTTTATGGTGATGCCCGTGGGCGCTAGCTCGTTCAGCGAGGCGCTGCGCTGGGGCACCGACATCTTCCACACCCTCAAAACGGTGCTGAAGAAAAAGGGCTACAGCACCAACGTGGGCGACGAGGGCGGCTTTGCCCCCGACATCCAGAGCAACGAAGAAGCCATTCAGATTGTGCTGCAAGCCATCGAGCAGGCCGGCTACAAGCCCGGCGAGCAGGTGATGATTGCCCTCGACCCCGCCGCGTCGGAGTTCTTTGACGACGGCCACTACCACTTCAAAAAGAGCACCGGCGAGAAGCTGACGCCCGAGCAAATGGTGAGCTACTGGGTGGACTGGACCAAGAAGTACCCCATCATCAGCATCGAAGACGGCCTGGCCGAAGACGACTGGGCGGGCTGGAAGAGCATCACTGACCAGGTGGGCAAGAAAATCCAGCTCGTGGGCGACGACTTGTTCGTGACCAACGTGGAGCGCCTCCAGCGCGGTATCGACGAGCACATCGCCAACGCCATCCTCATCAAAGTCAACCAAATCGGTACCCTCACCGAAACCATTGACGCCGTGAGCCTGGGCCGCCGCAACGGCTACAAGTCCATCATGAGCCACCGCTCGGGCGAAACCGAAGACTCGACCATCGCCGACCTGGCCGTGGCCCTGAACACCGGCCAGATCAAAACCGGCTCGGCCTCGCGCTCCGACCGCATGGCCAAGTACAACCAGTTGCTGCGCATCGAGGAAGAGCTGGGCGAAATCGCCTATTTCCCCGGCCGCAAAATGTAGCCTGGTGCGGGCTGAGTAGGTCCGCACGGTTGAACGGTTTACAAATTGAAAAAGCCTCCGCTGTGCCGAACAGCGGGGGCTTTTGCGTAGCTTTAGGGGCCCCTAAACGGCGAACGACCGATGACAATACCCCGATTCCTGGTGCCGGTGCTGCGCGTGGTGCGCAGCTTTTACTTCCTCGTGGGCGGGGCCTTTGTGGTGTGGATGGTGGTGTTCGACGCCAACGACGTGAGCAAGCAATTCGACATCTACCGCAAGTACCAGGACCTGCTCAGCGAAAAGCAGTACTACCTCGACAACATCGAAACCGTGAAGAGTGACCGCGCCGAGCTGATGAGCAGCCCCGCACTGCTGGAGAAATTCGCCCGCGAAAAATACCTGATGAAGCGCCCCGGCGAGGACCTGTTCATCATGGTGCCCGAAGACGCCGAGGGCAAGTGAACAGGGCCCCCGGGGCCCTGTTTGGCTTACTGGCCTGGGCGGCGGCCGGCCTGGGGGCCCCCGTGGCGCGGCCCCCCGCAGGCCTACCTGGCCCGCCAGTTTCTGTTAAAAGCGTTGGCCGGCCGGCCCCGCGCCGCGCACGCCGCGCT
>NZ_MDZA01000223.1 GCF_001816125.1 Hymenobacter coccineus
CTGGTGCTCATCGGCGAGCGGCCCGGGGCTGAGCGCGCCCGACAGCCTGGGGGCCTACTTCACCCACGGGCCCGGCCGGGCCTGACGGACGCGGCCCGCAACTGCGTCTCGAACATCCGGCCCGCGGGCCTGGGCTACGCGGCGGCGGCCGACACGCTGGGCTTTTTGCTGCGCGAATCGCTGCGGCTCGGCCTGTCCGGGGTGGGGCTGAAGGACGAGTCGGGCCAGCTGTTGGGTTCGTAAGGCGGCCGCGGGGCCCCCGGTGGGCCGCTCCGGCCGTGGGAAAGTAAGCCCAACCTTTCGCCCCGAACGGCGGTACAAGCGGGCGGGGCCCCGGGGCCCTCCTTTGTTGGCGGTGCTTATGAACGAACACGTAACCGAATTTCTGGAACGCTACCCCGCGGCGCTGGCGCTGGCCGCGGCGGCGGGCTGCGCGCTGGGCGGCTGGCTGCTGCACGCCGCCCTGTTCGGGGCCCTGCGCGCCTACGAGCGGCGGCAGGATTCGGCCCTGGCCCGCTCGTCGTGCGCAAACCTGCGGCAGGCGTCGGCCTTCTTTTTTCCGGTGCTGCTGCTGGCCCTGGTGCTGCCGCTGCTGCCGCTCGAAGGGCGGGCGCTGGCGGTGGTGCGCCGCGTGGTCGACATTGCCTTCATCGGCACTTTCGCCTGGGGCCTGGTGGGCACCGTGGACGTGGCCCAGGACCTGGTGCTGGCCCACTACCAGCTCGCCGGCCGGCGACAACCTGCGCGCCCGCAAGCTGCTCACGCAGTTGCAGTTCGTGAAGAAAATGCTCGTTTCGCTCATCGTGTTCGTGGCCGCCGCGCTCGTGCTCATGAGCTTCGCTACGGTGCGCCGGGTGGGCACGGGGCTGCTGGCCTCGGCGGGCATTGCCAGCGTGGTGGTGGGCTTCGCGGCCCAGCGCTCGCTGAGCAACCTGCTGGCCGGCTTCCAGATTGCCTTCACCCAGCCCATTCGCCTCGACGACGTGCTGGTGGTGGAGGGCGAGTGGGGCCGGGTCGAGGAAATCACCTTCACCTACGTCGTGCTCCGCATCTGGGACGAGCGCCGGTTGGTGCTGCCGCTCACGTATTTTATCGAGAAGCCGTTTCAGAACTGGACGCGCTCCTCGTCGCAGCTGCTGGGCACGGTCTTTTTGTACGTGGACCACTCGCTGCCCGTGGCCGCCGTGCGCGCCGAGCTGGAGCGCATTTTGGCCGCCTCGCCGCGCTGGGACGGCCGCGTGGCCGGGCTGCAAGTAACCGATGTGAAGGAGCGTACCGTGGAGCTGCGGGCCCTGATGAGCGCCGCTGATTCGAGCACTGCCTTCGATCTGCGCTGCGAGGTGCGCGAGCAGCTGGTGGCCTTCGTGCAGCAGCACTACCCCGAGAGCCTGCCCAAAACCCGCGCCGTGGTGGGCCCCGAAGAGCAGTTCCAGGGGCCCACCGGGCGGGGCGCGGCGGCCGCCGGCCTGGATTAGGGCCCCGGGCCGGCGGGCGCTTACTTTGAACCGAATTTTTACGCGGCCTTTGTTTGCTATGATTACCCTCGAACCCTTCGGCCCGGCCGATTTTGACCAACTCATCGCCTGGATCGACACCGAGCAGCTGCTCAGCGAGTGGAGCGGCGCGCTCTTCGGTTTCCCGCTCACCCCCGACGACCTGGCCTGGTACATCCGCGGCGCCAACGACTTCGCCGACCCCGACGTGTTCATTTACAAGGCCGTGGAGGCGGAAACCGGGCGCACGGTGGGCCACATCTCGCTGGGTAGCATCAGCGCGCGCGACCGGGCCGGGCGCATCACGCGGGTGCTGGTGGGGCCCGGGGCGCGGGGGCGCGGTTACTGCGGGGCCATGGTGCGGGCGCTGCTGCGCATCGGCTTCGAACAGCTGGGCCTGCACCGCATCGGCCTGGGCGTGTACGATTTCAACCACGGCGCCCTGCGCTGCTACCGGGCCTGCGGCTTCCACACCGACGGCACGCTGCGCGACGTGGCCCGCCACGGCGACGCCTACTGGAGCCTGGTGGAAATGAGCATTCTGGCCCCCGAGTGGCGCGCCCAGCAGGCGGCCCCAGCGGCCGGGTAGGGGCCCCGGGGCCTGTTGGGGGCAAGGGCTTTGGGCACTAATTCCGAGGGCCCTGGCTTGCTGTACCCGGCCGCTGGCCAGCGGCCGCTGGAAATAATTGCGCGGTCCGGAGCAGCCTTTTGGGCCCCGGTCCTGTCTGGCCGGTACCTGCCCGTTGCGCGGGCTTACCTTGCCTTCATGCCGGTTCTACCCGCCGACTTACCCGACTTGCTTGCGCGGTGTGCCTGCCACGAGCCGGCGGCGCAACAGTTGCTTTATCACCGCTACGCCGGGCGCATGCTGGGCGTGGCGCGCCGCTACGCGCACTCGGTGCCCGAAGCGGAGGATATCCTGCAAGACGCTTTTATTAAAGCCTTTACCCGGCTGGGTGAGTTTCGGGCGGAAGGCTCTTTTGAGGGGTGGCTGCGGCGCATCGTCGTTACCACGGCCCTCAACCAGTGGCAGCGTGGGCACCGGCGCCCGCACGTGCTGCTCGACAACGTGCCCGAACCCGCGAGTGCGGACAGCGACGCCCTGGACCGCCTGGGGGTGGCCGAGGTGCTGGCCCTCATGGCGCAGCTCCCCGATGGGTGCCGGTTGGTGCTCAACCTCTACGCCCTAGACGGCTATACCCACGCCGAAATCGCCGAAGCGCTGGGCATCCAGGTGAGCACGTCCAAGGCCCAACTTAGCAAGGCGCGCAAGCAGCTGGTGCGGCTGCACCAGCAACAGACCAATTACTTGAACTTGTGATGGAAGAACCGGAAGAAAGTGGCCTCGACCAGCGCCTACGCGGCAAATTTGAGGACTTTGACTTGGTGCCTTCGCCGCACGTATGGGCTGGCGTTCAACAACGGTTAAGCCCAGCGCCAGCGCCGCGGGGGCCCCGCCGGCCGTTGCCGTTGCCGCTGCTGTTTGGGCTGGTGGCGCTGCTCGCG
>NZ_MDZA01000224.1 GCF_001816125.1 Hymenobacter coccineus
ACATTACTCTGCCAAGTCCTTGTTGCTGTTCAGCGCGCTGGGTATTGCCGCCACCGCGCAGGCGCAGGACGCGCCGCACGTTCAGAACAAAGTGCTGGGCCCCACGGCCAGCCCGAATTAATTCAATTCGCCGCCGCCGGTAAAGTCGCCTACCGGGGCCCGCCGACGGCGCGCAGCTGCTGCGCCAGCAGCTGGGCCTGGGCCCCGACGACCAGCTGCGGCCCACCCGCGTGGAAACCGACGCGCTGGGCTTCACCCACCAGAAGTTCGCCCAGTACTACAAGGGCATTTTGGTAGAGCACGCCGCCTACACGGTGCACGCCCGGGGCGGGGCGGTGGAGAGCGCCAGCGGTGACTACGAGAAGCTCACGGGCCTGAACACTACGCCCACGCTGGGCATGGCCCGGGCCTTGGATAAGGCACTGGGCTACGTGGGCGCCACCAAGTACATGTGGCAGGACGCCGGCGAAGAAGCCGACCTGAAGCAGCAAACCAGCGACCCCGCCGCCACCTACCGCCCCCAGGGCGAGTTGGTGATTGTGCGCAACGAGCGCAGCCAAACCCCGGCCCAGCAAGGCAAGCTCACGCTGGCTTGGAAGTTCAACGTGTACGCCCAGGAGCCGGTGAGCCGCGCCTACATCTACGTCGACGCGCAATCGGGCGAGGTGGTGCTCAAGGACGACATCATCAAGCACGCCGGGGGTACGGCCAGCTTCGCCACGGCTTACAGCGGCACCCGTACGCTGGCCGATGAAACGACCACCGGCGGCTACCGCCTGCGCGAATACACCCGCGGCCTGGGCATCGAGACGTACAACATGAAGAAAGGCCAGCAGTACAACCGGGCGGTGGACTTCGTTGATGCGGATAACAACTGGACGGCGGCTGAATACAATAACTCGACCTACGACAACGTGGCCGGCGACGCGCACTTCGGGGCCCAAAGCACCTACGACTACTGGAAGGCCGTGCACGCCCGCAACAGCTACGACGACGCGGGCGCCAAAATCAAGAGCTACGTGCACTACGGCCGCAGCTATGAGAATGCCTACTGGAACGGCTCAGTGATGACCTACGGCGACGGGGCCAGCACCTTCAAGCCGCTGGCTTCGCTGGACGTGTGCGGCCACGAAATTGGCCACGCCGTGTGCGAGAAAACGGCCAACCTGACCTACTCCAACGAGTCGGGGGCCATGAACGAGGGCCTGTCCGACATCTGGGGTGCCTGCGTGGAGGCCCGCACCGCGGCCCTTTACAGCCTCACCGGCAAGTCGACCTGGGACATTGGCGAAGAAATTATGAAGGCCGGCGGGGCCCTGCGCTCGATGAGCAACCCCAACCTGTACGGCCAGCCCGACACCTACAAAGGCACGAAGTGGTACACGGGCACGTCGGACAACGGCGGCGTGCACACCAATTCGGGTGTGCTCAACTACTGGTTTTACCTGCTCAGCCAGGGCGGCTCGGGCACCAACGACCTGGGCAACGCCTACTCGGTGACCGGCATCACCATCGACAAAGCAGCCAAAATCACCTTCCGCATGGAAGATGTGTACATGACGGCTTCTTCGACCTACCCACAGGCCCGTACCTACGCCATTCAGGCCGCCACCGACCTCTACGGCGCCGGCTCGGCTGAAGTAACGGCCACCACCAACGCGTGGTACGCCGTTGGGGTGGGCGCCGGCACCACGGCCGCCATTGCCGCCGGCAGCACGGGCACCGCCACTGGCGTGGCCGGCCTAACCGGTGCCGCCGAAGGCCTGGGTGTGTACCCAGTACCGGCTTCTACGGAGCTGACCCTGACGTTGCCCGGCAACGCGGCCGCTACGCAGGTAACGGTGACGGACTTGCGCGGCGCTGCCATGAGCGGCATCCGCAGTGAGGGCGGTAAGCTGAACATCAGTGGCTTGGCGAGCGGCGTGTACATGGTATCGGCCAGCGACGGCCAGCAGACCTACCACATGCGCTTCATCAAGCAATAGCCATTGGCGCTAACTCCCTAAGCAAAAAGGCTCGCCAACCGGCGAGCCTTTTTTGTGCGACAGGGCCCCAGCCGCGGCTCTGCCCCTTACCGTGAGCGATGGCTAAAAGGTGTTACACAACAAGTTCGTGAAGCGCTAAACGGCCGGTCAATAATGAACAACAGGGGCCCCCAGCAGTGCTGGGGGCCCCTGTTTGCTGTGGGCCGACGTGCCTGGGCGGAGGCACGGTGGGGAAGGGGCCGGTGGTGCCGCCCGCGCCAGGACGTGTTACCTTGGTTACGCCCGCGTTGCAGTGGTGCTTCAGCGCCCGCTCCTTATTCCTTTGGTTCATGAAAAAAATTGCTTTCCTACTCCTGGCGGCCCTGGCTGCCAGCTGCAACCAGTCCGTGCTGCAAACCGCCGCTACGGTCCCCGCGGCCAAGGAGGCCCCCGCAGCCTCAGCGGCGGGGCCGGCCCCGGGGCCCCCACGGCGGCCGTCAACACGCCCAAAGCCAAGGAGCTGCTGGCCCAGCCCACGACGGTGGTGCTGGACGTGCGCACGCCCGCCGAGTTCCTAACCGGGCACTTGAGCCAGGCGCGCAATATCAACGTGAGCAGCGACGATTTTGCCCAGGAAGTGGCTAAGCTCGATACCGCCCAGACTTACGTGCTGTACTGCCGCTCGGGCAAGCGCAGCAGCAAAGCCGCCGATATCATGTACCAGCAGGGTTTCCACCGCGTGGTGAACGGCGGCGGCTACGCCGACCTAACGAAGTAGCCGCCGCCGGTTGGCCCGTCCGGCAATGGGCCGGCTCTGCCTGGGGCGGTTTTGCGGCGGGTGGTACCTTAGGGCTGGGGCCCGTCCCGCCCGTTTTATTTGCGCCTATGCCGCCCACTAGCAAAAATGCCGCGCCGCCGCCCGCGCTGCTGGCGCTGGCCAACGCGGTGCCGAACGTGTTCTGGTCGGTGCTGGGGCTGGGGCCCCTGGGGGTGTACTGCTACCAG
>NZ_MDZA01000225.1 GCF_001816125.1 Hymenobacter coccineus
CCACCGGGGTGCTGCCGCGGCGCGCGTTGCGGGCGCCCTGGCTGCCGGTGGCGGTGGTGCCGCCCGTTGGCGTCCCCGTGGTGGCGCCGTTGGTCGACAGGCCCGTGGTGGAAGTGCCCGTCGTGCCGAGGCCCGTGCCGGAAGTGGAGCCGAGCACGGCCCCGGGCGTGGCGGGGGCGCTAGGGGTGGTGCCCACCACGGGGACGACGGTGGTGCCCGCCGTGGGGGCCCCGGTGGTGCCCGGGGCCGTCATGCCCGGCATGGTTTGGGCCTGGGCGGTGGCGGCGGCGGCAAAGAACAGGGTGGCAAAAACGAGTGACTTTTTCATGATGCTATGGGATGAAGGAAAGAGGAAGCAACCCGGAGGTAGCGGGTTGCGGTGGGTAAGCATACGGCCGGTGGGGGGGCTTTTGTTATGGTCGGGGTTGCAACGGCCCGCTGGGGCCCCTGGGGGCCCAGCAGGCCGCGGGCCAGAAAGGCCCGGGGGAGTGCTGGGGCCCCAAACGGGCCACTTGGTAGGAAATGCCTTCCGCTAGACTGCCAGTTTCGCCATGCAAATGGCCCTCGCAGAACCTGAAAAGCCCTCCTGCCCAGGTCAGCTAGCAGGGCTTTAATATTTGGAGAGGGATGGGTGAATTGGCCGAATTTTTTTATTTTTTTAACCCCCATGATCTGGTTATTTCTATTTATACTTGCATGAGCAAACTCACTCATTACCTGTTTATACCGTGCTGAAAGCCCTTGCCTACCCGCTCCTTCTACTGGTGCTTTTCACGTCCTGCCGCCGGGAGGCCGACGAAGTGCAGCCCGTGCCGCCAGCGCCGGCCTTCAGGCCCGCCGAAGACCCCTCCACCGGCTTTCTGATCACGGCGCAATCAAGCCCGCCCGCCGAGGAATACATCTCCGGCAATTTTGATGGCTACCCGCTCTACTGCGCTGCCGATGGTGATACCGGACAGGCAAGCCTGTTTCGTTTCAACGAGGCCAACAAAGTGGACTATGGCTTTTTGAGTCGGCAGAATCCGAAAGGAGATATTCAGCTCAGCATCACCTTTGTTAACACAAATGTTTTCCAGCGCGCTATGCCCGCTGCGTGGCCGCATCCGAACTCGGTGCTCTGCGAAGGAATTGAGGTTGAGATGAGACAATTGGGGGATATGGCCCATCTGACGACCTTCAATGGGGGGACGGGTTACGGCTTTCCCCTCAAGGTAAAAATCCTAAGCGTCGCAGATGGGGTAGTAGAAGGCACTTTTGACGGGGCCCTGTGGCGGCGTGTAGACGGTCAGTTCATGGAGAACCACATGGTGGTCACGAATGGCCACTTCAGGATTAAAACGCATACCCTACCCAACTAAATAGGCTTCCTCGATTTGGCTGTTTTTCCCTGCTCTGCCCCGCAGCAACTGGCTCCGCAGGCACCCGAGTAGCGTGGGACCCCCGCGTATAAAAGATGCCCCGGCGGGATGGCCGGGGCATCTTTTATACGGTGCAGTTTTTAACGCAACCCGCCCTTAATACTGCCCAATCGAGAGCAGCACCAGCGTGCAGGCCTCTTCGGTTTGGATGCCTGCGCGCTGGGCTAGTTCTTCGAGTTCGGGGTTTTCGGTGCCGGGGTTGAAGAGGATGCGGCGGGGCTTGAGGCCCAGGATGTAATCGTACCAGCCGGGCTGGTTTTGGGGCCCCACGTACAGCGTCACGGTGTCGACGCCGGTTTCCTGGGGGCGGTCGGTGTGGATAGGCAGGCCGCCGACGCTGCCCTTGCGGATGCCGACGGGCACCACCTCGTGGCCGTGGGTTTGGAGGGCGTGCACGGCGCGGTAGGCGTAGCGGTCGGGGTTGTCGGTGGCTCCTAAAACGAGGGTTTTCATGCGAATCAAAATTGCGGGGAAGAATACGAGCGGCCGGGGCCCCGGGGGCCCGCCGCCCACAAAGTACGGGAAACCGGCCCCCGCCGGTTGGGTTGGGCCCGGGCCGGGGCTTGCTACCTTTGCCGCATGATGCACCCGCGCCGGGCCCCTTTGCTGGCCCCTTCGTTCCTGGCCGCCGATTTGGCCAACCTCCAAGCCGAAACCGAGCGCCTGGCCACCAGCGCCGCCGACTGGCTGCACTTCGACGTGATGGACGGCCGCTTTGTGCCCAACATCTCCTTCGGCCTGCCCGTGCTGCAAGCCGTGGCCCGCTACGCCAAGCAGCCCATCGACGTGCACCTGATGATCGAGGACCCGCAGAACTACCTGGCCGCGTTCCGCGACGCGGGGGCCGCCGGCCTCACGGTGCATCACGAGGCCTGCCCGCACCTGCACCGCGTGGTGCAGCAAATCAAGCAGTTGGGCTGCCGCGCCGGCGTCGCCCTGAACCCGGCCACGCCCGTGTCGGTGCTGGCCGACATCGCTCCCGATCTCGACGTGGTGCTGGTGATGTCCGTCAACCCTGGCTTCGGGGGCCAGGCGTTTATTCCGCACACGCTGCAAAAAATCGCCGCCCTCAAAGAATTGCTGCTCGACACCGGTTCCGACGCCCTCATTGAGGTGGACGGCGGCGTGAACGCCGACAACGCTGGGGCCCTGGTGCAGGCCGGCGCCGACGTGCTGGTGGCCGGCAACTTCGTGTTTTCGTCGCCCGGGGGCCCCGTGGCCACGCTGGCCGCCCTGCGCGCCCAGCTGGCGGTGGGCAATGAAGAGTGAGCAATTGTCGGCCAACCATTAGCAGTGCACATTGAATAAGTAGGAGTTATCTGGGGTTCCGCTGCCATCGCTCAATAACTGCCGGCAGCCACTCGTTCACCGCCCAATAACTGCCCGCTGTCCACCGCTTGCGCACTGCTCCCTGAAAATTGCTCACCGTTAACTGCCCGTTTTGCCGCACCCGTACTTGCTAGTGTTTGTGAACCGCGGCGGCCGGCCGCTACTGGCCGGGCTGGCGCTGGCCGCCGCGCTGCTTGGG
>NZ_MDZA01000226.1 GCF_001816125.1 Hymenobacter coccineus
GGCGGCGCCGGACTGGGCGGTGGCCGGGCGGGCCGCCACTAACAGCAGGCCCCAAAGGGCAAATCCAGCCGGCTTAAATTGTATTCTGCGCGTAAACATTCCGCAAAATAACTACACCGGCGGATATTTTGAAAGGGCTCGATTGAACTATGTTTATACGCTGGTACTTAACCAATTTCCTAAAGCACAAAACCGGGCCCCAGGCCCACCAAGCCCTGCCAACTGCAGCAGAAACTCGGCGGACGCGGGGCCCGGTTTTGTATTTTTTCCGGTCGGCCTAGCGGGTGCGCACGGCGATTTCGACGCGGCGGTTCTCCTGGCGGCCGGCGGCGGTGGCGTTGGTGGCCGCGGGCTCCGCTTCGCCCATGGGCTCCACGCTCAGGCGGGAAGCGGCGATTTTACCGTTCGACACGAGGTACGTTTTCACGGCTTCGGCGCGCTGCTCGCTCAGGGCCTTGTTGTAGCCCTTGGTGCCGCGGGCATCGGCGTAGCCCATCACGCGCACGTCGCTTTTGGCGAAGCGCTGGCCGATGGAACCCGTGATCTGGTCCAGGGCCTTGGCGGCACCGGGCTTGATGGCGGCCTTGTCGGTGTCGAACAGCACGGTTTCGTCAACGGTGTACACGTCGTAGTCGCCGTCGCCGCGCACGGTGATGCCGGGCAGGTTCACTTCCGCAAATTTCACGTCTTTCAGTTTGTCCTTGCTCACCGTCCAGGCGTTGCTGATGGCGGTACCGGCCGCAGCTACGGCGCCCTCGGCCGCATCTACGGCCTTGGCGCCCAGTGTATCGGCGGTTTCGCCGGTGCGGGCCACTACGGCCGTGTCGGCGGTGGCATCGGCCAGGGTCTCTTTGGTTTCAGAGGTTTTGGTTTCGCAGCCAGCAAGGAGTACGGTGGCGGCGACGAGGGAAAGAAAGGGCTTGTACATGGTATTTCAGTAAATGAATGTTACCATACGCAGTTGGGGGCCCCGGCGTTGGCTTATTCCGTCACAAACACCCGTTTCACCCGCTCGCTCACGTTGGTAAGCAGCTCGTAGGCGATGGTGCCGATGCGGGCCGCCAGCAGCGGCAGCGGCAGCTCCGCGCCGAACACCACGGCCACGTCGCCGGCCCGCGCCGCGGGGATGTCGGTCACGTCCACCATGCACATGTCCATCGCCACCGAGCCCACCACCGGCGCGCGCTGCCCGTGCACCAGCACCACGCCCGCCCCGCTGCTGAAGCGCCGGTCGTAGCCGTCGGCGTAGCCAATGGCCAGGGTGGCAATGCGCCGCGCGGCATCAGTAGCCGTGCCCCGGCGGCCGTAGCCCACGGTAGCGCCGGCGGGCAGGGTTTTTATTTGCGAGATGGTGGTGCGCAGCGTGCTCACCGGACGCAGGGCGTTGGCATCCAGCCCGCTGGCGTCCACGCCGTAGAGGCCAATGCCGAGCCGCACCATGTCGAAATGGGCCTCGGGAAAGCGCCGGATGCCGGCCGAGTTCAGGGCGTGCTTCAGCACGGGGCGGCCCAGGGCTTCCTCCAGGGCCCTCGCCATGCGGCCGAACGCGGCCAGCTGCTGGCGGGTGAAGTCGTCGTGGGCGGGGTCGTCGGCCGCGGCCAAGTGCGTCATGATGCCGGCCACCGGCAGGCGGGCGCGGTGCTGGCGCAGCAGGGCCCCCAGCGCCGGCACGTCGGCCTCCTCGAAGCCCAGGCGGCGCATGCCGGTATCGAGCTTAATGTGAATTGGCGAATTGGTGAAGGAGGGAGTTGGCGCGTCGGTGGCCGGCAAGGTGGCCAGGTAGGCTTCCAGGATTTCGAACGAGTAGATTTCCGGCTCCAGGCGGTGGCGGCGCAGCAGCTCGAAGGCGTCGGGGGCCGGGTTCATCACCATGATGGGTAGGCCGATGCCGGCCTCGCGCAGGGCAATGCCCTCGTCGGCGTAGGCCACGGCCAGGTAGTCGGCCCGCTGAAATTCGAGCAGGCTGGCCACCTCGTACGAGCCCGCGCCGTAGGCAAACGCCTTGACCATCACCATCAACTTGGTGCCCGGCCGCAGCTGCTGGCGGAAATGCTGGAGGTTGTGGCCCAGCGCGTCGAGGTTCACCTCCAGCACCGTACCGTGCTGCTGCGCCTGCAACGCCGCCACGATACGCTCGAAGCCGAAGCGGCGCGCGCCTTTCACTAGGATGGTTTCGTGGGCAAAATCGGCCGGGTTGAGCTGGGCGAGGAAGGCTTCGGTGCTGGGGTAGAATTCAGTTAAAAGTTGAGAGTTAAAAGTTAAAAGCGTTGGTTCCTCCGCTGTTTCGCCGGCTTTTAACTCTTCACTTTTAACTTTTAACTCGCTCATCTCCGCGGAAATCTCCGGCCCGATGCCCACCAGGCGCGTGACGCCGTGGGCGGGCAGCAGGGCCCCCACGCGGGCGTAGAGCGCGGGGCCCGTGAGGCCCGATTCGAGCACGTCGCTGAGGATGAGGGTGCGGCGGCCGGGGCGGCCTGGCGGCCCAGCGCGGCCAGGGCCAGGGCGAGGCCGGCGAGGTCGTTATTATAGGTATCGTCGAGCAGGTACGAATCGTGGCGGCCCTGCTTCATTTCGAGGCGCATGGCCACGGGCTGGAGGCGGGCCAGGCGGCGCTGGATTTCGGCCGGGGCCACGCCGCGGGCCAGCAGCACGGCCAGCCCGTGCAGGGCGTTTTCGACGGAGGGCTCGTCGGCGAAGGGCAGCACGAAATCGGCCCGGGGCCCCAGCTGGCCGGCGCGGGCCTTCACGGCGGTGCGGCCTGCCTCGGCGGCGCCACCCGGAAGCGCAGGGCCGCGCCGGGCGCGT
>NZ_MDZA01000227.1 GCF_001816125.1 Hymenobacter coccineus
GGGCGGGGCCCTGGTCGCGGGCAGCCGCAGCGGCCCCCAACGTGTCGGGGGTGCGCACGGTGCGCGGGCAGGTGCTCGATGCGCGCAGCCGGGCGGGCGTGCCCTACGCCTCGGTGGTGGTGCCGGGGCAGGGCAAGGGCACCACGCCAACGCGCAGGGCCGCTTCTCGTTGTCGCTGCCGGGGCCCACACCGCTGCAAGTAAGCAGCTTGGGCTACGCCACGGCCGTGGTGCAGTCGCCGCGCGGTAACGAGGAGCTGACGGTGCAACTGACGCCCTCGGCCTACGCCCTGGATGAGGTGCGCGTGCCCACAGCCCCGCCCAGCCCGCTGGCCATTATGCAAGACGTTATCAAAAACATTCCCGCCAACTACGAGCAGCAGGACTACGCCACGGAGGTGTACACGCACCGCCGCATCAGCAACTTCGACACGCTGCGCTACGAGGCCGAAACCGTGGGCCGGCTGCGGGTGCCGGCCGGCTACCGGCACTTCACGGGCGGCTTGCTGGACGCGGGCGACCGGGTGGACTACCAGGTGCAGCAGCGGCATGTGCTGGCGCAGCGCGGGGGGCCCATTAACCGGGTGGCTTTGTACAGCGGGGTACAGGGTGACCAGGTCCGAGCCGCCGACCCGGTGCGCACTTCGCCGCTGTTCGGGGCCCGCAACCTGCGGCGCTTCGTGCTCAAGCTCGACAGCGTGCACGGCGAGGGCCCCGAAACGGTGTATTTGCTGAGCTTCGCGGCCAAAAAGGCCGACCGCCGCAGCACCGGCACCAACCTGATGGGCGGGTACCAGGGCCGGCTATTGGTGCGCCAGCGCGACAACGCGGTGCTGCGCTACGAGGCCTTGTGGCAGCTCGATACGGCGGCCTTCAACGGTGCGGCGCGCAAAAACCGGGGCCACGAAACCCTCAAGGACCAGCTTTTCACGCAAGTATTTACGTCGGACCGCACCACCCACGTGGTGGATTATACCAAGGGCGCTAACGGCCGCTACTACGCCCGCCTCAGCGTGGGCGTCACCCAGAGCGCGGGCCGCGTGCTGGGCAAAGCGCCGTTCTACTACCAAAGCCTGAGCGAGCTGTTCTTCAGGCCTTTGCCTGACGCAGGGGCCCCGCCCGCGCCCGCCGCTAAAACCAAGGTTCCGGCCGTGGCCGTGCCCGAGGTACCGTACCAGCCCGAGTTTTGGAGCACCTACCAGCGGCCCGGTGGGGCCCTGGCGGCGCCGGCTACTCGGCCGTAGGGGCCCCGGCCGCGGCTGGGCGCGGGCCGAACACCCGCGCCAGCCAACGCGGCAGGTAGGCCACGCCCAGGGCCAGGTAGAAGTAGTACGTGACGATGCGGTAGAGCAGCACGAGGAAGCTCGTCATGGCCGCGGTGCCGATGAAGCGGCCGAAAAACGTGGGAAACGCGCCCTCGGCAATGCCCGCGCCGCCGGGCGTGATGGCCAGCAGCAGCACTACTTTGTAGGTAATGTTGCGGGCAAAAATGAACAGGAACGTGTTCGTGCTCATGGGCACAAAGGCAGCGATGAGGCAGCCGATGACGGCGTAGCGGGCCGTCCAGACGAAGGCCGTGCTTAGGCAGGCGCGCCACCAGTACAGGGGCCCCGCGCCGCGCAGGTGGTAGGAGGCGTTCACCATTTCCTGGCCCTGGCGGTAAGCCAGCCGCCGGAACCGCCGCAGCCCGCGCACCGAGGCCAGCCGCACCAGCAGCCGCCGTACCGCGCGCGGGTTCACGAGCAGCGCGTAGAGCAGCAGCCCGGCGTAGGCCGACACCGCCACGTAGCTTACCACAAACAGCACCCGCAGCGTTTGCACAAACGCCGATTGCAGCCCGTGGGGGTACAACCCCGCGCCGGCCAGGGCCACCACCAGCGGCACCATCAGCACGTAGTACAGGTTATCGAGCAGGGCCGTAACGAGCGTGTAGGCCAGCGACTTGCCCAGCGGAATGCCCTCGCGGGTGAGGATGATGGGGGCCGCCGCCGTGCCGCCCGCCGCCGAGGGCAGCACGCACGAGGCAAACTCCCACACCACAATTACGCCGAACGATTGCCGCCAGCTCAGGGCCCGCTCCGTGATGTGGCGGATGCGGTAGATGTAACCCAGGTCGCGGGCCCAGAGCACGAGCAGCGTAATCAGGAGCCACCCCCACTTAGCGTCGCGCAGCGGGGCCAGGTCGCCGGGCTTGTAGGAGCGCCAGAACAGGAAAGCCACCACGCTCAGCCCAATCAGGGCCGGCACCACAATGCGCGACGGCCGCAGCTGCCGCAGCAGGGCGGCGTCCTGGTCGGCGGCGGCGGGGCCGGCAGGCGGCGTGGGGGGAGCGGGGAGGGACATAGGCACGGGGATGGCCGGGTAAAAGTACGGCTGCCCAACGGGCAGGGCCCCCACCCTATCGGCCCTACGCAAAACGCCCCGCAGCGACGGGCGCTGCGGGGCGTTTTTGGTTGCTGGGTTTTAGCTGTCGGTTGCTGGGGGCCGGTTGTTAGTCAAAAAGTGACAGCTGGCACCCAGCAACCGACAGCTAAAACTAAGGCCGTCCGCCGGGGCTACCGGCTGGCGTGATACCGCCTGGCGACGTAGTGCCCGGCGAAGGCGTGCCCACCGGCACGGTGGACTTGGGGGCCGGTGCGGTGGACTTTGTAGCCGAGCTGTCGGCCGGCGTTGTTGTAGCAGGTACCGGCGTGTTGGCCGGGTCGGGGGCGGCGGGCAGGCCAGTGGGAGTGCCCGCGCCGGGGATAAGGGCCGGCGTGGCGGCGGGCGCTACGCTGCCATCGGGCTGCACCGTCGCCGCCGGC
>NZ_MDZA01000228.1 GCF_001816125.1 Hymenobacter coccineus
GGGCACTGGGGCGGCTGCCCACCAGCTCGCCGGCGCGGCGCAGGCTGTCGACAACGGTGGCCGATTGGGCACGGGCGGGGGCCCCGGCGGCGAGCAGCAGGGCGGCCAGGGACAGGGTCAGTTTCAGGGCGTGGGGCATGGGGTAGGGCAGATAAAAAGCAGCGGCGCGAGAAAGCACCGGCCGTGGTGAACGTTGGAAACCGGCATCTCGTACAAAAAGCGGGCTGATTTTGCTTTTTTTCGCCCCAATTTCGCGTCTCGCCCCGCCGTACTGCTATGAACACCCCACCCGCGCCGCCGCGCATCGTGCCCGCCACCCTCCGCGACATTCCCACCATCATCCAGCTGGCCGAAGGCACCTGGGAGCCCACCTACCGCTTCATTCTCTCGCGCGAGCAGATGGAGTACATGTACCGCGTCATCTACACGCCCGCCGCCCTTAAGCGCCAGATGGCCGAGCAGCACCACACGTTTCTGCTGGCGCACGTGGGCGGGCAGCCGGCCGGCTTTGCCTCCTTCGCGCCCCAGCCGCCCGCCGATGGGGCCCCCGCCGACGCCGCGCCCACCGAGTACAAGCTCCACAAAATCTACGTGTTGCCCACCCAGCAGGGCCAGGGCCTGGGCCTGCACCTCATCGAGGCCGTGGAGGAGGCCGTGCGCCGCGCCGGCGGCCACACCCTCGACCTGAACGTGAACCGCTACAACCCCGCCCTTAGCTTTTACGAGCGGCGCGGTTTTGTGCAGCAGCGCGAGGAAGACGTGCCCATCGGCCCGTACTTCATGAATGACTACATCATGCGCAAAACGCTTTAAACCAAGTAACTAACAACCAATACCCACCCCAAAAATGGCCACCAAACTCACTGTACTTGCCAACGGCTCGCTCCGCGTAGAGGGCGAAGACATCGAACTCGTTGACGCCCAGGGCCAGCCCTACGGGCTCGGCGGCCGCCAGCGCATCAGCATCTGCCGCTGCGGCCTCTCCAGCCAAAAGCCGTTCTGCGACGGATCGCACAAGGGCCACTTCGAGCACGACGCTAAGGCCTTCGACCTGCCCGCCCCCAAGCCGGCGGTGTAGTCCCGGCTGAATTCACCCACAAAAAAGGCAGTTGCTCCAAATTGGGGCAGCTGCCTTTTTCTGTTGTAGTTAGCTGGTGGGGGTGGCGAGGCGGGTGAGCAGGGCCACGGCGGCGTCGGGGTCTTCCACCTCGATGATGAGGCGGTTGAACTGCTCGTCGGCCAGGTCTACCACGATGGTGTTGGCGTCGTGCCGCACGTCGATGAACGAGGGCTTGCTGCCAAAAAAGCCGTCTATGTAAAATGTGCCGGCCTTTAGGAAGCCCGGGACGTGGGTGCCGGGTATGCGCAGGCCAAAGGCGTGCGAGGCTTGGGCATCGCGCCGGGCCCCCTTGATGTTGGCCTGCGGGATGCGCAGCTCGCTGCGCAGCGCCCAGAGCTTGTGCCAGCCTTCAACCACGAATACCACCACATCGTCCTGTTGTTCAATCTTAACCATAGCGAAAAGGGTGGCCGCTGCCACGTTAAGGGTGCGTGTTGAACCACTGTATCGCCGGGGACCCTAAGGCATTACAGTGGACAAGGTGCGGGGCCCCAGCATGAGCCACAGGTTCTGCCGCACGAGGTCGCCCATCGAGTCGCAGTGGTCGAATTTTTGGGTGCGGTGGTGGTGGTTGAGGGCGGCTTTTAGCTCCGCCACTTTCTCGGGCGGCGCGAGGTCGTGGGCGCGCATCACGTCGAGCAGGGCGCGCAGGCGGTGGCGCTCGGTGCGGGCGCGGCGGGCCATCAGGGTGCGCTCCTCGGTTTGGTACTGGCGCACGTTTTCGGGCTTCAGCAGGCGGGCGCACAGGTCCACCACCGCCGCATTGTCGGCGAAGTAGCGGGGCTGGTACATGCGCTGGTTGCCCTCGTAGCTCTGCTGGTCGAAGTCGATGGCCCGCACCCGGTACTGCTCGTCCTCAAAGTCAGGCGTCACGTCAATCACGTAGTTATAAGCCCGCATATCGCCCAGCAGCCGGGCGAAGCAGCGCTCGTTGAACTTCACAAACTCCTTGGCGATGCGCACCTGGTTGAGGTGCGGCTGGCTGAGGCGCAGGCGAATAAAATCGTCGCCCGGAATGCCGGCAATGTGCTCCTCAATGAGCGTATTGGTGCCGTCAACCAGGAAGTTCATCGAGTTGGGCGAGAGCACGTGCTCCAGCTCCAGGCCGTAAATCCGCGAGGCGTCGGCCTGCTTCACATAAAAGAAATCGTAGTTGTCGTTGAGCTGGTTGAGGATGCGGATGCGGAACGGCTGCGAGTTGCCGAAGTGGCAGAAGTCGATGCGGTCGGCCACCAGGTGCTCGGTGAACGACAAATCGCCGCCCATTTTCAGCAGCGCGTACACCTCCGCCAGGCCTTCGCTGAGTTCGTGCATGGCCTGCGGCTCGTAGTACACGGTTTGCCAGAGCGTGTCGCGCCCGGTGCGGTCGCGCAGCGGAAACGAGTTGCTGTAGCGCCGCAAGTCGGCGTAGCTCACCGGCAGCGGGGCGTCGCGGTCGTAGTCGCGCAGGTACTGCCGCAGCGCGGGCGTGAGGGGGTACGCAGGCTTTTTGCGGGAAATGTGCATTTCTATAGGGTATGGGGGTGGGAGGGTGCGCGGGTAGGAGGTTTTCTTGGGGTAGGAAGTAAGTCTATTGAACGTCATGCTGAGCGCAGCCGAAGCATCTCTACCGCAGCAGTAATTATGATTAGTGGAGCAGTTAGAGATGCTTCGGCTGCGCTCAGC
>NZ_MDZA01000229.1 GCF_001816125.1 Hymenobacter coccineus
GTTGTGTACTTGTGCCAGCCAATGGGCGAGCCGGCCTCGATGGCCAGGCGCTTGCGCACGGTGGGCGGCAATACCTTCTCGCGGTAGGCTTTATCCTGGAGTCCAGTTGTCGGCCCCGGCGCAGAGGTTGGCAGGGTCCACCATTTCCAGGCTCCAGCCGCCGGCCTGCTTGCGCGCGTCGCGGTACCAGGCGTCCGAATACGTCACCTCGAACAGTACCCGGCCGCCGGCGCCCCGCAGCACCAGCTGGTCGCCGCCGTTGCTGAGCGCGGGGAAATTCGTGAGCCCATACGCTTTACCGAACGACGCAAATTGCGCCGCCCGCGTGCTGCCGCAAACCACCGCGTACTGCCCCGGCAGCAGCCGCGCCGTATCGGGGAAAATGGCCTGGGCGGTGGCACCCGTCTTGCCCAGCCGCACCCCGCGCAGGCTGAGGGTTTTGGTAGCCGAGCGGTTGTAAATCTCCACAAACTCTGATTCGGGCAAGCCCACCACCGGCGTCTCATCGGCTAGTATTTCACTGATAATCAAATCACCAAAACCCGGGGCCACCGGCAGGCCCACGAAGCTGGCCGCCAGGGCCCCCGGCGCCGCGTTGCCAAACAGGTCGGCCACCTGCCGCGCCTCCAGCACGTTGGCCGCCGGCAAATCGGCCCCAAACGTGAGGCGCACCACGGCCGGATTATTGGCCAAAATTTCGGCCGCCACCGGCACGGCGCCGCCGCGCAGCTGGTAGCCGGCCGCCAGGGCCCCCGTAGCTGGGTCCACGGCTTCGTTGAACACCACTTCCACCCGGCGCGCATCGAGCGGCGTGGCCCGCAGCAGCAGGGGCGGGGTGGCGTCCACCACGTTGAAATCGTCGAAGTAGAAGTTTTTGCCGTTCGCCGACGAGTACAGTAAGGCCACGCCCGCGGCGGCGCTGTGCTGGTAGGCGGCATCGGTGGCCGGGGCCCCGTCGGCCACGAAATTGCGGCCCCCGGCGAGGTCGCGCTCCAGTGTCCAGCGGCTAGCGGTGCTGCGGGTGATGCGCACGCGCACCAAATTATTGGTGCTGCTGCTCAGCGTACCAGTCTTACCCGTGATGAAGGCTACGGCCGTTTTTGCCGAGTCTTTGCGGAACAGGGTAAGGTTGTCGGCGGTGCCGCCCAGGCGCACGAAGTAGCCGCTGGTGGCGGCGCTGCCCAGGTCGGGCCCCGAGGCCAGCAACCACACGTCGGCCAGGTTGCTGGCGCTGGTGGCCAGGCGCAGGTTGGCCCAGAATTCCCAGGTGGTGCCGGTGCTGGCGCGGCAGGGTGCGGCCAGCTGGAGGCGGGTGCCGGTCACGGCCGGGCCATTGCTTTGCAGCTGGCCCTGGGTATTGACGGTAAAGAAATTAGCGGTGCCGGCCCAGGTAGGGTTTTGAGTAAAGTTGCCGTCGGCAAAATCGTCGCGCAGTTGGGCCGAGGCCGCGTGGGAAAACAATAAAAAAGCTAAGAATAGTAATTGTTTCGACATTAATAAGCGGATTAAAAGGGTATTAGCGTCGAATGTAACCCATTTTTAATGACCTTTGCCGGGCGCGCGCACTGGTTTGCGCGCCGGTTCACCTCCCCGCTTTGCCTCCCCAAAACCTGCCGTTGTGGGGCCCCCGCCCCGGTGGATTAGTCCTTGTTTACCGCTAACTGTTAACTGGAATACATGAAACTTGCCATTGTGGGTGCCACCGGCCTGGTGGGCACCGAGCTGCTGAAAGTGCTGGCCGAGCGCCAGTTTCCCCTCACCGAGCTACTGCCCGTGGCCTCGGCCAAATCGGTGGGCCAACTGGTTCATTTCCTGGGCAAAGACTACCCCGTGGTGAGTATGGACGACGCCATTGCGGCCCGGCCCGACATCGCCATTTTCTCGGCCGGTGGCTCGGTTTCGAAGGAGCACGCCCCGCGCTTCGCCGCCGTGGGCACCACCGTGGTCGATAATTCCTCGGCCTGGCGCATGGACCCCACCAAGAAGCTGGTGGTGCCCGAAATCAACGCCAGCACCCTCACGGCCGACGACAAAATCATTGCCAACCCGAACTGCTCTACCATTCAGATGGTGGTGGCCCTGAACGACTTGCACAAGGCTTATGGCTTGCAGCGCATCGTGGTGAGCACCTACCAGAGCGTGACCGGCACCGGCAAAAAAGCCGTGGACCAGCTCCTGGAGGAGCGTGCCGGCCAGGTGGCCAGCAACCCCGCCTACCCGTACCCCATCGACCTGAACGTACTGCCCCACATCGACGTGTTCGAGGAGAACGGCTACACCAAGGAGGAGATGAAAATGGTGCACGAAACCAAGAAAATCATGGGCGACAGCAACATCCAAGTGACGGCCACCTGCGTGCGCATCCCCGTGATGGGCGGCCACTCGGAGGCCCTGAACGTGCAGTTCCACAAGGAGTTTGCCCTGAACGAGGTGCGCGCCATTTTGCACGATACCGCTGGCGTGGAGCTGGTGGACGAGCCCAGCCAGAACCGCTACCCCATGCCCAAAGACAGCCACGGCCGCGACGCCGTGCTGGTGGGCCGCCTGCGCCGCGACGAAACCCAGCCCTGCACCCTGAACATGTGGGTAGTGGCCGACAACCTGCGCAAAGGCGCCGCCACCAACGCCGTCCAAATCGCCGAATACTTGGTAGCCAATAAGTTGGTGGGGTAGTCCGCTCTACATCTAACCGCTGCGCTGTGGCGGCCCGCTCACGTTCTAGGGCCCCCAGGGCTAGTTAAAAATTACAAGGGAAGGGTTGGAAACGGTCGCCGTTTCCAA
>NZ_MDZA01000230.1 GCF_001816125.1 Hymenobacter coccineus
CGAGGGGCAGGCGAGCGGCGCGGCGCAGGGGCCCCGGAGCGCGCTGGAACGGCCGCGGGGGCAGGCGCTGGGCCAGCATATGCCGCGATTGGGGCCCCAGGGGCAACATTGGTGCTTGCCGCCGAGGGGGGGGGTCCGAGCTGGCCCCGGGGAGGATAGGTGCGGCCAGGACCAGCATGGGGCCCGTGCCGTCCAACAGCCAGTCAATGGACAAGTCAGGAAAGGCCGCCCGAATCTTTTGCACCACCTCCAGGCTGGGCTTGTTACGGCCCGACAGGATATGGCTCATAATGGGCCGGGCCACGCCAATGGCATCCGCAAATTGCGTGGGGCTCAGCTGCCGGGCCAGTAACAGCTCCCGAATCCGGTCGACCATGTAAGCTTGTTGTTTATTTACAAATGTGCGACAAATAAATCATTGTCTTACGCCAGGGCCCTATCTTCTCCCTTAGTTTACAACTATACACAGATGGTGTGTCCATACTTTCTGTTTACACTTGTAATTACAAGTGTAAACAGAAGACAATGCTCCTATACCCCCTTAGCCCTTGGCTGGGGGGTTTCGGATAGCCACAAAAAAGGCCCGACTTGCCGAAGCAGCCGGGCTTTTTTGGTAAGCAATACCGAATTTATACTGCCCTTGTGCAAGCACTAACTGCGCTTGGGGCTAGCGGCTAGGGCGGCGGCGGGGGACGGCTGCGGGCGGGCGGCGACCCGCGCCGGAGCAGCCCCGGCGGGCTTTTCAAACAGTTCCCGTGCCAGGGCCTTGTCGTGGCCGTAGATGTCGTCGCGGAAGTGGGCGTGGCCGTCGGCGTCGGCCCAGGCGGTGAGGTAGACGAGGTACACGGGCAACTTTTTGGTGAGCGTGATGTACTTCTCGCGGTGGGCGGCCACGGTGTCGAGGATGCTCTGCTCGTCCCACTCGGGCTTGTCGCGCAGCAGGTACGCGGCCAGTTTCATGGGCTCTTCTACCCGCACGCAGCCGTGGCTGAAGTTGCGGCTGACCTGCGAGAACAACTCGCCGTGGGGCGTGTCGTGCAGGTACACATCGTTCGAGTTGGGGAAGATAAACTTGGCGTTGCCCAGGTCGTTTTTGGGCCCCGGGCGGCGGCGCACCGTATACTTAAAATTGTCTTGGGTCACGTTGGCCCAGTCGATGGTGGTGGGGTCGATGACGGTGGCCGTGCGGCCGTAGCCCCGCACCACTTCCATATCGAGGTGGTCGAGGTACTGAGGGTTGTCAGCCAGCCGGTTTTTCAGCTCCTTGTCGACGATGCTAAAGGGTACGTACCAATAAGGAGCCAGCACCACGTACTCCATCTTGTCGCTGAAAATCGGGGTGGCCGTAAGGGCCTTGCCCACGATGACGCGCATGGTCATTGCCTCCTCCCCGTTCTCCACCACGTGCAGCCGGTACTCCGGAATGTTGACCAGTAAATAATCGGGCTCGAACTTTTTGGGAAGCCATCGCCAGCGCTCCATGTTCAGCAAAACCTGGTCGATGCGCTGGCCGATGGGCACGTTCAGCTCGCGCAGGGTGGTGCCGCTCACCACGCCATCGGGCCGCAGACCGGCGTCGTTTTGGAAGGCTTTCACGGCATTGGCCAGGGCCTTGTCGTACACCGGCGAAGCGTGGGCGGCGGTGTCGGCCGGGGCCCCAGCAGCCGCTGACGCAGCGCCGACACGGCCGGCGAGGACTGCCCCGGGCGCAGGACCAGGCCCGCGGGCAGCGCCGGCCAGCCCCCCGCGGCCTCGCGGATGCGGTAGGCGGCCAGGGCTTTTTTCAGGTTGTTGTACTCGGGGTGCAGGGGCGCAAACTGGTAGTAGCCGTACTTGCTTTTGCGGTCGCCGAGGTAGGTCAACAGGGCTTTGTGGAGCTTGATTTTGTTGGGCTTCACCTGCCAGGCGGTGTTCTTGGCGTCGTGCGGATTGGCCACACCGCGGTAGAAATCGGATGCCCACACAAAGTAGGTGCCCGATAACGCCACGTCAATCTCCTGCTCCAGCGCGTCGCGGTGGGCCTCGTCGGGGGCTACCTTCAACGCGCTGAACAACTTAGCCAAGTCCTTCACCTGGTACTTGCGCGGGTCCAGGCCCTCGTCACTGGCTTTAGCGATGGTTTGCAGCAGCTGCGTGGCCTGCGGCACCAATTGGTTGTCTTTGAACCACCCCAGGCGGTACTGCCGCTCGCGGTAGAACTTGTTTGCCCACGGCAGCTCGGCCCGAAACTGGGGCACGGCCCCCAAGGCCCGCACCACGTAGGCGCTGTCGAGCAGCGGCTGGGGGCCACTCGTGCCGGCGGCCGGCGCGGCGGTGGTGGCGTCGGCAGTTTGCCCGGGCTTGTCGGTGCCACAGCTGCTCAGCAGCGCCGCGCCCAGCGAGCTACCGAGCAGGAGCACCAGAAAGTAAGTAAAAAAGGAACGGCGAACGAAGGGCATGAAGTAGGTAGACAGGCGCGGGGCCCGCCGGGGAAAAACGACAGATGAGCCGTTGTACTGGCTGGCGCGGGTCGGGGTTGCAAAGGGCCCCAAGCCACCACGTGCCAGCGCAAGTTACGGTATGCCGGGCAGCCTTGCACGTTTGGGGCCAAAATGGCTGGGCGGGCCGCGTACTTTTACGGGGCCCGGCCGGGGGAGGCCCCGGGCCCGGGGCCCTCTCCCACTGCTACCGCCATGCCCCCCGCCTCCCTGCCCCTGCCCGGCCCCGATCCCCACAGCCACGCCGGTACCGGCACCGCTCGGGTGCGCCACCTGGCCCTCCGCCTCACCGTCGACTTCGC
>NZ_MDZA01000231.1 GCF_001816125.1 Hymenobacter coccineus
CGCCCCTGCGGCACCAGTACCAGCGCCGTGGCCTGGTGGGGCCGCAGCACCAGCGCATCGAGGGCGAGGGATGCGCCGCCGGGCAGCGCCGCCAGGTTGCCCAGCAGCAGCGTGGTGGGGCCCCCGGCGGCTTCGGCAGCCGCCAGGGCCGCGTGCACGGCCTCGTACTGGGCCTGCTGGGCCGCATCGGCAAAAGGCGCTAACAGGCAATGGTACAGCATGGCGGAGGGTACTTTGGGGGTGTCCGCAGCCGCCACCGGCCCGGTCCCATTGCCCGGCAAATTTAGGTGGTGCGCGGGCGGAAACCGGTGGACCGTAGCGCGTTCGGTAGCGCGGTTGTAACGCGGACTGTGTAGCCCGCGGCTCTCGCTTCGTCCTGCCGATTAATCGTTGGGCGACCGTTCATAGCCGCGGACTACACAGTCCGCGCTACAACCGCGCTACAGCTGCTAGTGGCGGTTGTCGTCGTCGGCTAGCATGCTGAGGTAGCTGTCGTAGCGGGGCAGGGCCATGCGGCCGGCGTCCACGGCCTCGCGCACGGCGCAACCGGGCTCGTGCACGTGCTGGCAGTTGTGGTAGCGGCACTGGTTGAGCAGGGCGCGCATTTCGGGGAAGTAGCCGGCCAGCTCGGCGGGCTTGATGTCGACGATGCCCAGCTCCTTGATGCCGGGCGTGTCAATAATGTAGGTGCCGGGGCGCACTTCCAGCATTTCGGCGAAGGTGGTGGTGTGCACGCCTTTATCAGAAAACTGGCTGATTTCGGCCGTTTTAATGTCTAAATCCGGCACCAGGGCGTTGATGAGCGTGCTTTTGCCCACGCCCGAGTGGCCCGAAAGGAGCGAGGTTTTGCCGTCGAGCAGCGCATCCACGGCTTCCACGCCGGCGCCGGTGCTGGCCGTGCAGGCGCAGCTGCCGTAGCCCAGCGAGCGGTACATGCCGGCAATTTCTTCCTGATAGGCCAGCCCGTCGGCATCGAGCAAATCGGCCTTGTTGAACACCAGCACCACCGGAATGTGGTAGGCCTCGGCCGTCACCAAAAACCGGTCGATGAACCCGAACGACGTGGTGGGCGATACGAGCGTGACCACCAACAGGGCCTGGTCGAGGTTGGCCCCCACGATGTGGGCGTGGCCGGTGGTGTGCACCGAGCGGCGCACGATGTAGTTGCGGCGCGGCGCGATGTGCGTAATCACGGCCGCGCCCTCGGCCTGCTGCTCGGGCTCGAAGGTTACCAGGTCGCCCACGGCCAGCGGGTTGCTCACCTTTAGGTTCTTGATTTTGAACTTGCCCCGCAGCCGGCAGCGGTACAGCTGCTCGGTGGCCGCGTCGCGCACCACGTACCACGAGCCGGTAGATTTTACAACGGTGCCGGTCATTTTAATTGGTGAATCGGTGAGTCAGTGAATGAGTGAATCGGTGAGTTGTGAAGAAGTGGTTTATGAAGACGTTAGAGGGTTTAAGGTGAGTGCGTTGGTGGTTAAGAACGGTTCGCAATTTACTCCCTCACAACTCCCACATTCACTCCTTCACCAATTCACAACTGAGCCATAATGCGCGCCGTGGCCCCAGCCTGCTGGTGCACGTAGTCGAGGGCCTGGTCCTGCTTTTTGAGGCGCAAGGCATCGTCGGCCAGCAGGCGGGCGAAGGCGGCTTCCAACTCGGCGGCGGTGGTAACGGGCGTGGCGCAGCCCAGCGCCACCAGGTCCACAGCCTCCTGAAACTTGCTATATGTAGGACCGAAAAACAGCGGTAAGCCGAAGGCCGCGGCCTCCAGCGTGTTGTGCAGCCCCTTGCCAAACGCCCCGCCGACGTAGGCAAATTGCCCAAACCGGTACAGCTGGCTCAGCAGCCCCACGTTGTCAAACAGCAGCAGCCGGGCGCCCGCCGCGGTGGCCGCCGTGGCCTGCGAGTAGCGCAGCACCTGCCCCGGCAGCACGGTCTCAATTTGCGCCAAGTGGCTTTCCGTGATTTCGTGGGGCGCCAGCAGCACCCGGATCTGGCCGGCGTAGCGGCGCAGCAGGGGCCCCAGGGCGGGCAGGTCTTCGGGCCAGGCGCTGCCCACCACCAGCACCGGGGCCCCGTCGGCCACGAAGGCTTCCACCAGCGGCAGGGGGCGCGGCGGGGCCAGGGCGGTGGCCGCCACGGTGTCGAAGCGGGTATCGCCGGCCACGCTCACGCGGGTTAGGCCGTGCTGGCGCAGCAGGTCGGCCGAGGCCTGGTTTTGGGTGAAGATGTGCGAAAGCTGGCCCAATATGCCCCGGAAGAAGCCGCCCCAGGGCTTGAAAAACACCTGCTCGGGCCGGAAAACGGCCGATACCACCACGGCCGGCACGCCGCGCCGCCGCGTTTCCGTCAGGAAGTGGTACCAGAACTCGTACTTCACAAACACCGCCAGCTCCGGCCGCACGGCGTCGAGGAAGGCGCGGGCATGGGCCCGGGTATCGAGCGGCAGGTAGAAAATATAGTCGGCGCCCGGCCAGTCCTTCCGCACGGCGTAGCCCGAGGGCGAGAAAAACGTGAGCACGATTTTCGTGCCCGGGTGGGCCCGGCGGTGGGCCTCCATCAGCGGGCGGCCCTGCTCAAATTCGCCCAGCGAAGCGCAGTGGAACCAGACCCGCGGGGCCCCCTCGGCGGCCAGCGCCGCGCCGATGCG
>NZ_MDZA01000232.1 GCF_001816125.1 Hymenobacter coccineus
GCCACCGTATGGTTGGGGTCGTAGGCCCAGGCCCAGCCGCGCACCACCAGCAGCGAGTCCAGCGGCACCGGCCAGCCCGCCGCGGCCAGCGTCGCCGTGGGCAGCAGCACCGCCCCCAGCGTCCGCCCGTACAGGTCCAGCCCATTCTTGGCCACCAGCACCACCCGCCCCGGGGCCAGCAGCCGTGTCACTGAGTCGGTGGCCTGGGGCCCGAAGTCCTGGTCGTGTTCCGGCGCGTCCACCCCCAGCAGCCGCAGTCGGTAGGTCGTTCCCCCCGAGAGCAGGATGTAAGTATCGGCGTCGATGACGCGCACCACCCGGGCGGCTTCCGCGGCGGCCGCAGCGCGGGCGGTAAAAGATGCGGCGGGGAAGTCACCGGACCGGCTGCCCACACACCCCACCGCCAACGCCGCCAGCAGCGCCCCACCCACCCCCGAAATAGTGCGTTTCTTAATCATGGGCCGAACGTACGGCCCGGTTTTAGCGGTTGTATCTTAGCTTGCCACTTTCACCCCAATCCACCCCGTTATGCCCCAGGTCTGCATCTGCCCCAAGGAGGTGGCCCAGCTCACCGGCACCCAGTACGGCACGGCCAAAGTGCTGCTGCAGCGCATCCGCCGCGCCAACGGCAAGCCCGCCCGCGCCTACGTGTCGGTGGCCGAATTCTGCCGCTACACGCACCTCGACGAGGCCGAAGTGTCCCGCGCCCTTAATGCTAAATAGTGTACCGCAGCGCGTCCGGTCAACAGCCGGGTTGGAGCAGGGCTAAAGCTACCTTCGCCCTACTCTCGCCCTAGTTTGCCATCCACTAGTAAGCGCATTCTGTAACGCACTGGCCAATCGCCGGCGCAGCGCGCCGGACTACTTCAAACTGCCCACCAGGGCAGCAGAATTCCAGCTAGCGGTGTAGGCATTACCGGCGGGCGAAGACAGGGTACCGTAGCCTAAGTCAGGCGCTGTGAAATTGTAGAAAGCGGGCCGCGTTCCGTGGTGCAAAACCATTTGTGCCCGCCAGGGACCAGCGGCCGTCAATGAAGCGATGGGGTCGAGCAAGGTCACGATGATCTCCACGTCGTCGCCCTCGGAACTGCCCCCTTGGTATGTGTACGTGTAGTAAAGGGGGTGGCCCGCCGCATCCAGCACGTCCGTTACCCGCAACGCGAGCTTCGTAACCGTGTAAGCCGCGCCGCCATTAGGCTGAATCGTAAACGCCCCGGCAACCGGCGCAAAAGTATTGAGTACCGGCACGGCAGCTGGCGAAGGATCACTGCTTTTGGAGCACCCACCCAGCAGCACAACAGCCAAAATAACGGGGACGAGCTTCTTCATGCTACTAAACTACTCCCGCCTTGGCCAGGCTTTGCAAACGGGTTGCGCTGGGATGCCCAACCCAGCAAGCAAATTCCACCAGCAGCTTTTTTTCAACGGCAAAACATCAGCGGGTTCCGAATGACCCGTTCGCCAAGTAAAGCGTTAACCAGTCGGCGGCGCTGCGGTAGCCCCCGCCCCGCTTAGGCCGCTACCGGCTCTACAGCGCACACCGCCCCCGCCAGCACCGGCACTTCCGCAGGGGTGCCCGCTGCGGGCGCGTCCCAGATCCGCTGCATGGTGTGGTGCTGGAAGTCCTCCACAATCTTGGCGTAAATCAGGGTCGTCTGGATTTTCTTGTGCCCCAGAATCTTTTGCAGCACCTCCACCGGCATGCCGCGCAGCAGGCTCTGGGTGGCAAACGTGTGCCGCGCCGTGTGCATCGTCACCAGCTCCCACTTGGGCACCGCCGCCCGCACCAGCCCCCCGTCGCCCGTGCTCACCAGGTCCACCGCGCCCGTCAGGCCCGCCAGCTTCGCCACCCGTTTAAGGTAGCGGTTCATCACCTGGTTGGCCAGCACCGGCAGCAGCCGCGCCCGCGCCCCACCGGCCGCGTACTTGTCCACGATGGCCCCGGCCGCCGCACTCAGGTAAATGCTCACCCCCGCCCGCGTCTTGCTCTGCACTAGGCGCAGCACCCGCCCGCCGTTCCACTCGCTTACGTTGCCCGGGTGCAGCGCCGCCACGTCCGAATAACGCAGCCCGGTGTAGCAGCAGAACAAAAACACGTCGCGCGCCGGCACCAGCGTGGCCGGCAGCAGGGCCCCCGCCAGCGCGTCCAGGTCGCCCGCCGACAAGTACAGCTTGGGTGCGTCCGACGGCTTGGCCACCAGCTTGCGCAGCTCCACGACCACCGGCACGCCCCGCTCGTCGCGCAAAAACCGCAGAAACGACTTCAGGTCCTTCACGGCCGTGTAAATGGTGTTCGGGGCCAGCTTGCGCACCGTGCGCAGGTAGAGCAGCAGCCCGTCGTGGGTTTCCAGCGAGTACGTCGCCGGGTTCAGCACGGCCCCGCTGTGCGCCTCGAACCCGGTGAACAGGTTGCGCGCCACCACGTGCTGGCGCAGGGTTTCCCTAGCGTAGCCCCGCGCCCGCAGCGCCTCCCGGTACTGCTCGTAGGCCACGGCCACCGGCACGGCCGCGGGGCGGGGCCGCGGGCGGGGCCGCCACGGGGGGCCGCGGGCTGCAACGCCG
>NZ_MDZA01000233.1 GCF_001816125.1 Hymenobacter coccineus
TCGGGGTTGAGCAGGGCCCCAGGCAGCCCGGCCTCGGAAGATGAGGGGGCTGGCTGCTGGGCCAGCAGCGCGCCGCGGGCGTTGTAGAGGTTGACGTCGGTTTCGGTGAGGGCGGCCACGTTGCGGGCCAGCGCAGCCAGCACGGGCCGGGCCGTGGAGTCGGCCAGCAGGCGGCGCTGGGCGCGCACGCTGTTCAGGGCCAGGCGCCCGCGCCGCTCGTAGGTGCGGATGAGGTCGAGGCGGTAGGAGGCGATGAGCTGGCTGGCCGTGGCAATGCTCACCACCGCCAGCGGCACCACAATGCCCATGTTCAGCAGCAACTGGATGCGCCCACTAAAGTTGAGCCGCAGCCGGGCCCCGGCGCGCCGGCGCAGCAGCAGCCACGCCCCGCCCACCGCCAGCCAAAACCCCGCCGAGAGCAGAAACTGAAACGAGAAGTTGGCCAGCCCGTCGGCCAGCGAGTAGCGGGCGGTGGTCATCACCACGGCCCGCTGCCGGGCCCCGCGCACGGCCAGGTGCTGGAAGCCGCCCAGCTCCAGCCCGTTGGCGTACAGGTCGGGGTCGCGCAGGCGGGTGGCGGGCAAGCGGTTGGCGTAGTCGAACTCGCCCTCGCTGTACACGAGCCGGCCGTGGTCGTAGCCGGCGTAGCTGAACTGGCTCACCACGCTGGGCTGGAAGAACTTCTGGTCGATGAGCAGCTCGGGCAGCACGCTGTACGACGACAGCTTTTTCAGCGTCAAATCGACCCGCACCGTGCCCAGCGACGCCCAACGCGGCCCGGCCCGGGGCCCCCCACCGCGGCCAGCGCCACGTAGTGCCGCGAGCTGAACGAGTTGTCGGAGCGCAGCAAAAACACGCCGCGCTGGTCGGTGCGGGTGGCATTGCGCCGGATGGCCCGCCGGATGGCGGCCAGGCTGGGGGCCCCGGCGGGGGCGTCGAGCGGCTGGCCAGCGGCGTCGTACAGCGTCACCTGGCTTTCGTATTTGTCGAAGTAATCGCCCAGGTACTGGCGGTCGGCGCGCCGCTCGGCATCGGCTGCCTGGCCAAAAGCGCCAATCAGGGCCTGCCGCACAAACGGGTCGGCTGCAATCTTGCGGATGCGTTCTTCCAGCAGAAATTCCCCCTGGAAGTCGTTGTCTACCAGTAAGCTGCTGGCTAGGCGCTGCTTATCGGCCAGCAGCTGCTGCTCGAATTGCTGGTGCAGCACCAGGGCCCCGGTGGTGGCAGCCAGGGCCCCCAGCAGCACGCCTAGAGCCCCCATCTGGTAGCCGCCCAGGCGCCCGGCGCGCAGCCGCGCCAGCCGCACCAGCGCCCCAAAGGTGGCCAGCACGCCCAGCAGCTGCCACTGCACCGAATCGGTGGCGAGGCCAATGCCCAGCACCACCGCCGCGGTGATGGCCGTAGCGGGCAGCAGGAATGCTTCGGACACGTGCCGCATGGCCGCATCGGCGAGCTGCGTGAGCAGGAAAAACCCGATCAGGTAAGCCCCCGTTTGCACCACGAGGGCCAGGGCCAGGGCCAGCCGGAAGCCGGTCACGGGCAGCCCCCGCGTTACGTCCAGGCTGAGCTGGTTGCTACTCAGCACGTTGGTGTAATCGCCGTAGAGCATTTGCAGCAGGACCCAAAACAGCAGCGCGAGCCCGGCCACGACCGAAATTTGACCCCGCAAAGTGCGCGGGGCGCGTACCCGCGCCGCCACCCGGGCCCGCACCCACAGCACCCCCCCCGCCCCCGCCGCCCCGAAAGCTAACCCTGCGTTCAGCAGCAGGTCACCCAGCGAGGGTGACAGCCGCGAGGCGGCGTATACGCGCGGGTCGAACAGGGGCAATTCGATCAAGGAAAAAGGCAGTCCCCAGTACAACAGGGCCCCGCGCAGCAGCAGCAGCGGCCCGGCCAGCGTGGCCAGGGCGGCCCCCACGCGCCCGGCCCGCCAGTAGCGCAGCGCCAGCCCCACCCACCCGGCCGCGTAGCACAGCCCCCCCAACAGCAGCAGCACCAGCGGCACGTACTGGCCCGTGAGCCGGTACGGCGCCTGCTGCCGGATGGAAAACAGGTACCGCCCGTTCTTGTCGCGGAACGCCGGCAGTTGCCGGTTCACGCTGTCGAGCACCACTTTCAGCCGCAGGCCCTTGAACACGTCGGCGGTGCCGCCCTCGCGCAGGTAGCGGTTGCTGATGCCGTAGTGGCGCTCCAGGGGCACGTAGGCCAGCACCTGCCAGCGGCCCACCCGGCGGCGCACCAGCAGGAACTGCCCAAACGTGGTTTCCACCGCCGTTTCCGGTGGGGCCCCTACCAAATCGTCCGGGCTGGGGCGCATCGCTGCCGACGACCAGTAGCGCAGCTTCCCACCCTGGAAAACGAACGTCGGATAGTAGGTTTGGCGCAGGAGCCGAGCGTAGCTGTAGCTGCCGCGCTGCACCTGGGCGGCCACCGTATCGGCGTCGCGGCCGGCCACGGTTTCGGCGGCGCGCACCAGCTGGTGCAGGCGGCTCAGGTCGGTGCGGCGCACCACGCCCGGCAGCTGCCCGTAGCGGCTGGCCAAAAAGCCACCCGCGAAGCACACCGCCGCCAGCACCAGCAGCGCCACCGGGCCCGGGCGCAGGGCGGCCAACAATTTTCTCACGGGCGAAAGGCTGGTACGAAACGCATTTTCAACAAAAATGCCGCCAATTGGCGGCATTCTTGCAAAACAGTTTTAATGCGGCAGCAGCCCGCGGCCAGGCATACTACGCCTTGGGAGCTTTGGGGTGCGTGCGCCGGTACCAGAAGTAGCCCACGGCGCCCATCAGCAGGTAGGGCACGGTCATCATGTACACGATGCCTTTGTTGAGGCCCGTCACGTCGTAATCGTCGCGCTCGGCCTTAGCGGCTTCCACCTGGGCTTTGCACATAATGCACTGGGCCCCGGCCACCATTGGGGCCAGCATCAACATAAAGGCCAGCGCCAGCGCCGCCATTCCCCGGAAAAATGCTTTCGTTTTCATATAACTAACCAACAGGTTTTTAGGGAGAAAGTTTCTACTGCAACCGGGCTTTGGGGGCCCAGTGTCAGGTATAGTACGGAGAAATCATGAAGTATACCACCACGCCCGTCACCGACACGTACAGCCACACCGGAAACGTCCACTTTGCAATGGCTTTGTGCTTGGTATACTGGCCCGTCAGGGCAAAGTACAGGGTAAACAATACCAGGCCCACCGTTACCACGGCCAAGCTGATATGGGTGAGCAGCAGGAAAAAGTAAACGTAACGTGCCGCCCCCACGCCCCCAAACTTAGTGCTGTCTACCTGCGAGTGGTATGCCACATACGAGAGCAAAAACAGGGCTCCCAGCCCGAAGGCCGTGCCCATGGCGGCGCGGTGCGCCAGCACGTTTTTCTGCTTAATAAAGTAAAACCCGGTCAGCAGTGCCACCGCCGTCAGCGAGTTCAGCCCCGCATTCACGGCGGGCAAAAACTTCACCTGGGCCCCCGGAATGCGGAATAGGTTCGGAAACGAGAACAGTACGGCTACCAGCAGCGGCACCACTACGCCCAGGGTACCCAAAATTATTTTGTAGCGCGCGTAATCGCCGGTGGGCAGCACAGGCGGGTGCAATTGGTCAGTGGGAGTGGGCATATTCGTAAAGTTGCACGTTGATTTCGGTGAGCAGCCGGTCGATTTCCCGGGGCTTGGTGCCGTCGTAGACGCCCCGCACCCGGCGGTCCCGGTCAATCAACAACAGCGTACCGGGCGGGAGGTTGGCCCCCACCACGGGCGGCAGCTGGTGGGGCTGCGCGGCACGGCCTAGTTCCTGCTGCGTCACCTGCTTCAGCGCATCGGCTGGCCCCGTTGCAAACGTCCACTTACCGGCAATGGTGCCGTACTGCTCGGCCAATTGGGCCAGCGTGGCGGCTGGCGCGGGGCCAGGCGCCAGCACGATGGAAACCAGGTGCACCAACGGCTCCTGCCGAAACTTCTCCTGCACTTGCAGCAGTTCACGCGCTACACGGGCACTGGTTTCATCGGGCCCAAACAGTTGGGCCACCCACGCGCCTTTGCCAAGGCTTTGGCTGGTCAGTTCGCGCCCATTAGAGGCCAATAGCTGAAACGGCTGGATTTGGTGGAAAATAGTATCGCGCTGCCACTTACCGCCAACCTGCGTGGAATCCACGCGGTCGGGCAAATAAGTTGGCAGCGCGTAACGGTTAGCGCCGAAGCGGTACAGGAATAAGAAAGCCAGCACCGGCAACAGCAGCAACAGGCCCAGCAACAGGGTTTGGCGGGGCCGCATTCTTTAGCTGAACATGTTGCTCAGCGTTTCACCGATGAATGAGCCCTCGGTTACCAACGCAACCAGCAGCCACACCAGCAGTACGCTCGGCACTAGAATGGTCCAAATCAAGCCCTTCGTCTCGTGTTTCAAGTGCATGAACTCGCCCACAATAAAGAAAGCTTTCAAGATGGTGAGACCAATCAGGATGCTGTTGCGCATGGTGCGCATGCTTTGCGCCTCCATAGCAAACGTAACGGCGAATTCAACGGCCGTAATAGCGACCAATACAAAGAATATTTTCCAAATCCCGCCCGTATTGGGCTTGGCAATTTCGCCAGCAACGGCATGGTCAGGAGCAACAGGAGCAGACATAATGCGCGAATAAGAGTGAGTGAACAACCTCAGCAACCCGAATGGCTAAGCAATATCATTGCGCAACCGTTCGGGTGCTTAATCCACTGTTAAACCAAGTAGAAAAAAGTGAAGACGAATACCCAAACCAAGTCAACGAAGTGCCAGTACAGACCAATTTTCTCAATCATCTCGTAGTGGCCACGCTTCTCAAACGTACCATTAGTGGTAGCGATGAAGCACCATACGAGCAAACAGACGCCCGACAGTACGTGTGTACCGTGGAAGCCAGTGATGAAGAAGAACAGGTCAGCAAATAGCACCGGACCATACTGGTTCATCGACAGGTTGGCGCCGTGGAATACCGTGCCGTCGGCCATCAGCGTACCTTCTTCGTGGCCACGAATGAAGTGACCCCACTCCCAAGCCTGGCTCAGCAGGAAGATTGTACCGAAGAGAATGGTCCAGAGGAGCCACTTCTGCACATCCTTTTTATCCATGCGATGGCCGGCTTCCACGGCCAGCACCATCGTCACGGAGCTGAAGATAAGAATCATCGTCATCAACGCCACAAACCCAAGGGGCACATTGGCATGGCCCATCCCAGGAAAAGCATTGAATACGTGGTCGGGAATCGGCCACCATTTCGTGCTGAAATGGAACGCTGAGGCTTCGCCGGTAAACACTTCGTGTTTATGGCGGATCATGCCGTAGGTGGTCAGGAAAGCCCCAAACGTGAAAGCATCCGACAGCAAGAAGAACCACATCATCAGCTTGCCATAGCTCGCCTTGAAAGGTTCATTGCCACCGTCCCAGTTGCCAGTGCGGGGAGCGTCGAGGGTGGAGGCCGCAGTGGGCTGCAAGGTGGTGGGTTGGGCCATAGCGGACACAAATAGGGCGTTTTAGTGATTCAAAAGTAAGAACAAATACAGGTACAGCCAAAGGGCCCCCAAGAAGTGCCACAGGATGGAAGCGTTGCCGATGGATAATAATGCCCGCGAATGCACCTGATAGTTAAAGGTTCGGCGCAACACAACTGCCAGGAAAATTAGCCCCGCTAGCAAGTGGAAAGCGTGCATGCCCATGAGCACGTATACGAACGAGCCGGATACGTTGGCATCTATGCCACCGAAAAAAGTACGGCCCGCCACCAAGTCGCCCCAGCAAAGCCACTGCCCCACCAGAAACACCAGTCCAAGCCCCAGGGCCAGCGCCAAGCCAATTTTGACCCGGCCTATTTCATCTTTTTTAGCCGAGCTATAGGCCCACTGCAACGCAATACTGCTCAAGGCAATCACAACGGTGTTGAGCAGCATTATAGTGGGCAGATCAAACTCGCGCCAGTTGCCTTCGTCGCGCCGCACAATGAAGCCGCTGGTGAGCGAGGCAAAAATCATGGTGCTCGATACCATGAGCAAAATCAGCAGCACACGCTTCGGGTGCCAGCCCAGGCCGACTTCCTTTTCTGAGAAGGTTTCGATGGGATTCATACGGTTGTTTGGCGGATTGCTAAGTGCGGCCGGCTACTGCGCCGGCAAGAGCAATTTGCCCTCGGGTATACAACAAGAAACTACTGTATTTTGTCCAACACTAGCGCAATTTGCACGATGGGCAAATACAAAAAAGAAGCAAACATAATGCGCAGGGCCGCCTTGCGGTCTTGGGTGCGCATGAGCTGGAACGTGAGCAGTAAAAATAACACCCCGCACACCACTGCCACGCCCGCCGAAATACGGCCGGCAATGTTGAATTCGAGCGGTAGCAGACTCAGTGGAATGAGCAGCAGCGTATAAGTCATAATTTGAAAAGCCGTGCGCAGGTCACGCTTGCCCGGCGAGGGCAGCATCTTAAACCCGGCCCGCTTGTAGTCGTCGTCAGCAACCCAGGCAATTGCCCAAAAGTGCGGAAACTGCCACATGAACTGAATACCAAACAGCACCCACGGCTGGGGCCCCATGGCCGCAAACGTAGCCGCGTGCCCCATGCCCGCCACCCAGCCAATGAGCGGTGGTAACCCGCCCGGTATCGCTCCCACCGCCACGCACACGGGCGAAATCGTCTTCAGCGGCGTGTACACAAACCCATACAGCACCAACGACAGCAGCGACAGCGCCGCCGTGAGGTAGTTGAACTGCAAGGCAAGTAGCGCCAAGCCAGACGCACCCAACAGCACGCAGAACACCCACGCCTCGGCCGGCGAAATGATGCCCAGCGGGATTGGCCGTTTGGCCGTGCGGGTCATCAACTTGTCCAAATCCTTCTCATGGATTTGGTTAATGATGTTAGCCGCTCCCGTTACCAGTAGCCCGCCCAGCATCACCAGCAGCACATTCGTCCAGCGGAACTCCGCAACCCGTAGCATATAGCCAATGGCGCTGGAAAACGCCACTGTGAGCGAAAGCCGGAATTTGAGCAGTTGAAAATAGGCGCGGGCCTTGATCATTCAATACAGTGACTACAAAAAGCCACCCGGCCCAATAAAGGCCGAATGGGGCCGCAAAGTTACGCAACAACCCCGTGGGCCGACCGGGTCGGCACACCAATTTCTGGTTTAACGCCCAGTCGCCCTACTGCCAACAGCCCCAAAAACTGTAACCCAAACAGTATAGTAGCCAGCGTAAGGTGCACCGGTTGTACGGCCGGTGGCAGGGCCCCGTAAGCTAACACTAAACCGGCCAGCACCTCCAGCACCAGCATGGCTACCATTCCCTGCGCCAACCGCCGCAAATAGGGCCCCAGCGACCACAATTCATACACGGTGTATAATACCAATACCGTAACCGCTATCGAGAAGGCCCGATGCGTGGTAAAACTGCTGCCCAACTGAGCAACCCAGCTGGCACGGTTGGCATAGTTGGCCGCAGCAGACACGATATCTACCTGTTCGCGCACTTGGGTGCCCAACACAATTTGCCCAAACGTTACAATAATCCCGATCCAAAGCACAGCTTTCAAGCCGTTCGTAGCAGCTATCTGATGGCGAATAGCAACCACTGGCTCGTCTTGCGCCTGTGCCCGGTCTACGGCATAAAGCAGCATTGCCACGATTAGCAAAGCCAGCCCCATGTGGATGGTCACCATTACCGGTAAGAGATTCGTTGATACCACCAACGAACCTAACCAACCCTGCACGCCAGTTAACAACCATGCCCCCACCGCCAGCCAAAACACTGTCGGATTGCGTCGCCGGTACGACCATGCAAACGCAGCAGTCAAAAATACGAATACGCCAATGAGGGCCCCTAAGAGACGATTTACGTATTCAATCCAGGTCTTGACGGCATTAAAATCAGTTTCTATGTACTGCGTAGGATGAGCGAAAATGCTACCCGCCACCTGGGCAAAACCCAACCGTTGCAGCGTAAGGGCAAGCTTTTGATTCTTAGCTACGCGCTGCGCAGTGTACACCTCTTTATAATTAGCGGGTAGCTGGCTGAGATTGGTGGGTGGTACCCAAGTACCAAAACACTTCGGCCAATCAGGGCAACCCATGCCCGACCCAGTGCTTCTGACTATTCCCCCTACCAAAATCAATAGATATATTGATACTACAGTGAGCAACCCGACGAAGCGGAAACGCCGATAAGCAGCATTTTGCATGAGTAATAAGTTTATAAATGACGGTTGCAAAGCATCTGTTGTAACATGGTATGTCACAAAAAAAGCGGGCCGCCGATCAGGCGGCCCGCTCAGGACTTCAGTCTATTCTTCTATTTAGTCAGCTAACTCCTGCTCGTAAGGCAAGTTAGAAGACTGCGTTTGGGAATAAGGAATGTTCTGCGGAATAAAATCTGATTCCGAACCTGGCTTGCTGTAATCGTAGGGCCAGCGGTAAACAGCAGGTATTTCGCCCGGCCAGTTGCCGTGCCCTGGTACAATTGGGGTAGTCCACTCCAAAGTGGTCGAGTTCCAAGGATTTTGCGTAGCGCGGCGGCCACGGAAAATGCTATAGAAGAAGTTAACGATGAAGATGAACTGAGCAGCAAAAGCAATGATTGCCGCAACCGAAATGAACTTGTTCATGTCAGCAAATTGCGAGAAGGAATCAAAGCCAGTCCAAGCATAGTAGCGACGGGGGAAACCCGCAATGCCGATGTAATGCATGGGCAGGAACACCAAGTATACTCCGGCAAACGTCAACCAGAAGTGGATGTAGCCCAATTTCTCGTCCATCATCCGGCCAAACATCTTTGGGAACCAATGATAAACACCAGCAAACAAACCAAAGAATGCCGACGAACCCATCACTAGGTGGAAGTGAGCAACCACGAAGTAAGTATTGTGCATCTGAATATCCAAGGTGGCGTTACCCAAGATGATACCCGTTAGACCACCCGAAATAAAGAGCGATACAAAGCCAATACTGAACAACATGGCAGTTGTAAATCGGATGTTACCACGCCATAAAGTAGCTAGCCAGTTGAATACTTTCACGCCGGAAGGCACTGCAATAATCAACGTTAGGAACATGAATACCGAGCCCAAGAAAGGATTCATGCCAGTCACGAACATGTGGTGAGCCCACACAACGAAAGACAACAGCGAAATACCAATCAATGAGCCAATCATCGCACGGTATCCGAAAATCGGCTTACGGGCGTTAGTAGCCAAAATTTCCGAAACCATACCCATTGCTGGCATAATCACGATATACACTTCAGGATGTCCTAGGAACCAGAACAAATGCTGGAACAATACTGGCGAACCACCTTGGTTAGGAAGTGCCTGCCCAGCAATGTAGATATCCGAGAGAAAAAACGAAGTGCCGAAAGACCGGTCAAACACCAGCAGTAGAGCTGCCGAGAAAAGAACCGGGAAAGAAAGAATGCCGAGAATAGCTGTCAAAAAGAACGCCCAGATGGTGAGCGGCAATTTGCTCATACTCATACCACGTGTCCGAAGGTTAATAACGGTAGTTACGTAGTTAACACCTCCAAGCAACTGCGACACAATGAAAAATACCATGCTCACCAGCCACATCGTCATGCCCATGCCTGAACCCGGAATCGCTTGCGGCAAAGCTGATAACGGGGGATAAATAGTCCAACCCGAAGCAGCAGGTCCTGTCTCCAAAAACAGTGAGAAGAACATAACTAAGCTCGACAAGAAGAAGAACCAGTACGAGAGCATGTTCATGAAACCCGAAGCCATATCCCGGGCCCCTACTTGCAGAGGAATCAAAAAGTTAGAGAACGTCCCACTAAGCCCAGCAGTCAGCACAAAGAATACCATTATGGTACCGTGCATCGTCACTAATGCCAAGTAAAACTCAGGGTTGAGCTTACCACCTTCTACCCATTTACCAAGCACAGGAGTAAGCCACTCCATTGTACCCTCTGGCCAGCCTAATTGCAGGCGAAAAAGGCTGGACAGGGTACCACCAATGATGGCCCAAAAGATTCCAGTAATGAGGAATTGTTTGCCAATAACCTTGTGGTCTTGGCTAAAAACGTACTTCCACAACCAATGCTGATCATGATGCTCGTGCTCATCGTGGTGAGCATCGCCATGCTCCGTGTGCGAAACAGGGGCAGTGCCTACACCACCAGCAGTCTGTACCCCGGCCGACAGGTTCGGCTTGGCTGACATATCTGACATATTGAAAGGCTTTTAATTTGTGTTTAGAACGAAGCGTTAGCCAAGGGAACTGGTGCTACTTCTTTTGATTCGGTAGGCGCAACCGGCTTCGCTATATCTTGGATGGCTTTCTTTTTAAAAGAAGCTACCAGATCCGGGTTCTGTGAAGCAAACGACTTCTGCGATGCAAACCAGTTTTGATAATCGTCTGGCTCGTCCACAACGATAGTTGCTTTCATTGCATAATGGCTTTTGCCACAAATTTGATTACATGCCAATTCGTAATTGAACTTAGGATTACCCAACTTGGCTCGCATCTCGTCGGTAGATGTTGTTGGCGTAAACCAAAATCGAGTAGGCATCCCAGGTACGGCGTACATCTGCACTCGGAAGTTTGGCATATATACTGCATGCAAAACATCACGCGAACGGATCTTGAATAGTACTGGGTGGCCTTTCGGCACATGGATTTCAGTTACCGTAAAATCATCTTGCGACGCTTGGTCATTGAGGTCAATGCCAAAGTCATTCGAAGCATCAATCAGGCGATAGTTGATAACCCCCAATTTCAGATCTCGACCAGGGTAACGCACTAACCAGTTGAACTGCTTACCCATTAACTCTACCACTACAGAGTCCTTAGGGGCAGGTCCAGTAATACGAGTCCACGCCTTCCAGCCAGCAAAAATGAGCGCGGCCATTACGATAGCTGGGATAATCGTCCAGATTACTTCAATCTTATTATTATGCGAAAAGAAGTAAGCACGACGGCCTTCCTTATACTGGTATTTGTAAGCATATACAAATAACAATGTCTGAGTGATTGCAAAAGCAACACCGATTACTGCCATCGTTGTCCAAAACATTGTCTCCATATGGTGACCATGGACCGATGCAATTGGCGGATTCATTTTGCTATAGTTCTCGACAAAAGAATAAGCGAACCATCCGCCACCACCTACCAAGAAAACAAGCATAAGCACAGCATTTACGCTGTTACTCATCCCTATATCACGGGTAAATGATCCGGAAAATATGGAAGACAGAATCTGGAGACGAAACAACAGGCCGAATACGACCAGCAGCAACACCAGAACCGCTATAATTGTGAGAGCAGACATTTTGATTTATTTGGTAGCCAGCAAATAGTAGTTGGCAGGTGCCTTAAGAACAGGTTTGGTTGACTTAAGTTATGGACCGCAACTATTAAGAAAAGAGAGCAGCTTCTCAGGTAGTATGATGAACGCTTTCGTCAATGAAAGGATGGTTGACCGGAATCAACGATGCTTCTGACAGGCGACGGGTCATCAGCAAAAGGAAAGCACCCAAGAATATTGCTGCTACTCCAATCTCTATTAAGAACCCATTTTCGCCTTTTAGAGTGCCCGGCATGAGCATCAAATAAAAGTCGCTCCAATGGCCAGCTAAGATTGCAATACATACAATCTTGAGAATGATCATCTGACGCTTGGCATCGCGGGTCATCAGCCCCAGGAAAGGGAAGACGAAATTGATGACGATATTGAAAAAGAACAATCCAGTGTATTGTCCGTTGAAGCCGCCCAGACGTTGGTTGAAGTAAACAGCTTCTTCAGGTAAGTTCGCATACCATATCAGCATGAATTGCGAGAACCATACGTAGCACCAAAAAATACTAAAGCCAAACATGAGCTTGCCTAAGTCATGAAAGTGATTGGCATTCATAAAACGCAGGTACCCATTCTGCTTCAGGAATATTGCTGTTAGCGTAATACCAGCAATACCGGATACCCACCAGGAAGCAAATACATACCAACCAAACATGGTGCTGAACCAGTGCACATCGACTGACATAACCCAATCCCATGCTGACATTGAGGAAGTTACTGCGTAAAGCACCAAGAATAGAGCTGCCGTGGTAACACTCTTGTGGAAATACTGGGTGCCACCATTCAAGTCTTCCTCAAGGGAAAGCTTGCGCAACTTCCAGGAAAATGCCCACCAGATAACTAAGTAAGACACCATCCGAATCAGATAGAATGGCAGGTTCAAAAAACCGCTTTTAGCAGCAATAATAGCGTCATAGTTAGGCGAGCCCTTGGTATTTATCCTATCATGCGTCCAATGAAAAATATCATGACGCCCTACCAGAAATATCACCAGCATTATTGCTGCGCCGGGTGCGATCCACACGCTAAACGCTTCCGTAATCCGCTTTACGATAACTGACCATCCAGCGTAAGCCACGTAATTGATGGCCATGAACACTGTCCCAACAGCCGAAACACCCAAGAAGAAGATGTTACTATGCCATAGGCTTACCAATAGCCGCTTCAGCCAAATAGGACTACCCTCTTCGTGGCCCACAGCGCCAACAACTTCATGGGCTTCTCCCCAGTGGAAAATGGCAGTTAGCAGCCCTACCACGAGCAATACTACTCCAGCCAGGATTATGGTAAAAAATATTTTACGGGCGCCATCCGTAACGACGAGTTGCTCAGCCGTGGCGCTTTCTTGATGCGTCAGAGTTGCCATAGTGCGTGCGAGATGGGATTATTTAGCGGAGCCGTTTTGGCCTTTGGTGTTACCCTGACCGGGCGTTTCAGAGCCGGTGCTTGAACCAGCTTTGCTAGTAGGAGTCATGCCTGCTGCCGAAGCAGTAACCGTAGTATCGCTAGCCGAGGACGTGGGGCCTTTAGCAATCATTTCGGTCAATCCATCGGGGCCCTTACCAAGCTCCAACGCTCTCACATACATGGCTATTTTCCAGCGTTCCTGCGGATTTACCTGCGAACCATGAGGCATCATGCGATTACGTCCCCACTGGATGACGTGGTATATATGACCATCGTTCATCTTGGTATACTGACCAGTCGCGTAGTTAGGTACTCCCTTGAACTTAAGTCCAACAGGGCCCTGTCCATTGCCTTGCTCGCCATGGCAATGCTGACAATAGCGTGAATATAGCAACTTGCCTTCTTCCAAATTCACCTTGGTATAGGCTAAGGGGTTGCGCAACGTGCGCTCAGCAATTCCTACGCTATCCTTAGGAATGTGGTCGTAATAGTTCAACTTACCCCGGGCTACAGTGCCAGTGGCAGGAGTTCGCTCGTTAATACCAAAGGCATTAATGGTATTGTAGCCCGTCTGGCGTAGCGGCTCATACGGAATGGATTCGTACATCTCCGGAGCATATTCTACCCCAGGATTATCTGCTTGCGGAGTACAAGACGACGCCAGTCCTCCCAGCGATAGCAACAGCGCCGAAACGCGTAGACTCAAGTTCAGTGGATGGGTCATTATTTCTTAGTCATTTCTTTCTGATTGACCTCTGATGCGCCGTTCTCGCGCAATAATTGAGTCAATTTCGGTAGAGCCGAGTTGTTTTCGTCCAACTCAATAGCCATCACGAATTTATCATCCGTTGAGCGAACGTCCATTACCGGAGTTTTGAAACGTGGATATAGCCCGGTGATGGTATAGAAAGTTATGACCATCCCATGACACGTGAAAAATACGGTCAACTCAAAAGCAACGGGTATAAATGCTGGTAAGGCAATGTTAGGCTTACCACCGATGATCATGGGCCAGTCAAAACCTAGCGTATATATCTGGAGCCAGAGGGCAAATGCCAAACCGCACATGCCGTAGAAAAATGCGGCGATGGGCAAGCGTGAACGTGCAATCCCCAACGCATCATCAATGCCGTGCACTGGGTACGGGGAGAAAACATCGTAGATCTTAACCCCTGCGCCACGCATATTATCAATGGCGTGCAGAAGTACGTCCTCGTCTTCGAAGACACCGAGGGCGAAGCGCTTAGTCATGCTTGTCGTAGGTTACGGGAGCCGAAGCAGGCACACCGGGAGTTACGGAATGAGTAGCCGGCGCGTGGTGAGCGTGGTCGCCGGTATAGGTAGGACCATTATCAACAGTGTACTTCAGGATAGTTTTGACTTCAGCCATGTTGATAACAGGGAAAAACTTTGCAAACAATAAAAAGAGCGTGAAAAATAGGCCCAGCGTACCGACATACACCCCAATGTCAATCAGTGTAGGCGAGAACATTGCCCAGCTCGAAGGAAGATAGTCGCGGTGCAACGACGTAACGATGATTACGAAACGCTCAAACCACATCCCGATATTCACGATGATGGACAAAAGGAACGTCCAGCCAATACTGTAGCGAACACGACGGAACCACACAATCTGCGGCGTGATTACGTTACACGACATCATGCTCAAATAAGCCCACCAGTAGGGGCCCGTAGCCCGGTTGATAAAGGCATACTGCTCAAACTCAACTTGCGAATACCAAGCAATAAAGAATTCCGTGATATAAGCAACGCCCACGATAGAACCCGTAATCATCATGATTTTATTCATGAGTGCAATGTGTTCGAGGGTAATGTAGTCCTCAAGCTTAAATACGACGCGGGTGATAAGCATCAGCGTCAGCACCATTGCAAACCCGGAGAAGATAGCACCGGCAACGAAATACGGAGGGAAAATAGTGGTGTGCCAGCCAGGTACGACCGATGTAGCAAAGTCCATCGATACAATGGTGTGCACCGAAAGTACCAGTGGGGTAGATACACCGGCCAAAATCAATGACACCGTTTCGTAACGCGACCAAGCTTTAGCAGAGCCAGTCCAGCCGAAGCTCAACATAGAGTAGCTGAATTTGGCAATGGGCCCTTTGGCACGGTCACGAATGGTAGCGAAGTCAGGCACCAGACCCGTGTACCAAAACACCAACGACACGGTGAAATATGTTGAGATGGCGAACACATCCCACAGCAACGGGGAGTTAAAGTTCACCCACAAAGAGCCCAATGTATTCTGGAGTGGGAACACATAGAAAGCCAGCCAAGGACGGCCCATGTGCAATACCGGGAACATAGCGGCACAGATAACTGCGAAAATTGTCATTGCCTCTGCTGCCCGGTTGATGGACGAACGCCACTTCTGGCGGAACAACAAAAGAACTGCTGAGATGAGGGTACCAGCGTGGCCGATACCTACCCACCACACAAAGTTGGTGATGTCCCAAGCCCAACCAACGGTTTTGTTCAGGCCCCATTCCCCGATGCCATACCATAAGGTGCGGTAGACTGAGTAGAAAAAGATTCCCAGGAAAAATAAGGACACGCTCATAGCGGCAATCCAACGAATGTTGGGTTTGGCCTCTACCTGGTAGCAAATATCCTGGGTTACGTCATGTAGCGTTTTGCCCCCAGTGATGAGCGGCTCACGAATGGCTGATACGTGTTGCATAATGGGTATTGGGGGCTTAGGTGCGTAAAAACTAAGAACTCCGATGCAGTTAAGCTTCTTCCTCTGGACCGAACATTTCGGAAGCCGAGTTGCGAATCTTCGTTAAATAAGTCACGTTTGGCTGCACGTTGATGGAATCAAGCGAGTGGAAAGCCCGCTCGCCATCTTCGCGGCGTAACAATTGGCTGATGCGACTGGTAGTGTCGCGCATGTCACCAAATACAATGGCATCGGTAGGACACGACTGTGCACAGGCCGATACTATTTCTCCATCTTTAGGACGGCGCTTTTGCTTTTTAGCTTCCAACTTACCAAGTTGGATGCGCTGGATGCAGAAGGAGCATTTCTCCATTACACCCCGTGCCCGTACTGTTACGTCGGGGTTGAGGACCATACGGCCCAGATCAGTAAACATGTGGCCGTTAACTGTCTCAAATTTCTCGTTGGAGTAGTAAGAGAACCAGTTAAAGCGACGCACCTTATATGGGCAGTTGTTCGCACAATAGCGAGTACCTACGCAACGGTTGTAGGTCATCTGGTTCAGGCCTTCCGAACTGTGCGTAGTAGCCAATACCGGACACACCGTTTCACAAGGTGCGTGGTTACACTGCTGGCACATCATTGGCTGAAAGATCACCTGCGGGTTATCCGAAGGGTCTTCCATAGCGGCGTAAGTCGACAGCTTGCCTTTCGTATCAAACTCACTCTTGTGATGGTCCGACGAATAATAGCGGTCAATGCGCATCCAGTGCATCTCGCGGCGGTTAATAACCTGCTGCTTACCTACTACTGCGATATTATTTTCCGTTTGGCAACCCAATACGCACGAGCCACAACCGATACACGAATTGAGGTCAATGGCCATCCCCCAATGGTGGTTATTGTACTGGTAGTCTTGCCACAGCGATACTTTATTGGGCTTCTCCAAACCATCGGGAGTAGCCACTTTCTCGTATTCAGTTACCTCTTTAGGGTTTTCCTTGTACTTAGCCAGTGTACTCTCTTGCACCACCGAGCGGCGGTCCATAATGGTGTGGTGGGTCTGAGTCTGGGCAATTGGCGACGTAGCTGAAGTTTTTTCCAAAGTCACAGCCGTGGCATACATGATACCATTGGGCGTAGCCATCAGCAAAGAGGCTGCATTAGCTCCTACTCCATCGCCAGCCTTACCGCTTGCAACACGGCCATACCCGAGTGCGATACTAACCGTACCTACTGCCTGACCAGGTTGCACCAGCACAGGCAGTTCGATCGGAGCTACGTTAGGAGCCGTAACCTTGATAACGTCTCCTTGCTCCCACTTATTGGTCACTGCCATAGCACGCGGCACGGCGAGGTAGTTGCCCCAGGTAGCTTTAGAAACTGGGTCAGGCAACTCCTGCAAGAAAGGGTTATTAGCTCCCGAGCCACTTGCAGGCAAGCCCACCTTTTCGTAGAGAAAAACCTCTACTAAGTTAGCAGCAGGCTTGGGGGCCCCAGAGATGCGGGCTATTGCCTCGCTGGCAGATAGGGCGGGCGTATCCATTGCCGGCGCAGCAAATAACCCCGAACCCGTAGCTACACCATCGTGAACGGCTTTGTCCCAGGCAGCATTGAAATTATTGCCCCCAAGTACCCCACGCCAATTATTGCGCAAAAACGAGTAGTAAGTCTCGTTGTTTCCTGCCCAACGCAGTAAGCTTTCTTGGGCTTGGCGGGTAGCAAAGATTGGGGTAATAGCTGGCTGTGACAAACTGAGGAAACCGCGCTTGGGCTCAAAGTCATTCCACGACTCTAACCAGTGATTGTCAGGAGTAGCGTAATCGCATAAACTGCCCGTCTCATCAAGGCGGTCGTTGAACGAAATGCTCAGCGGTACCTTGGCAATGCCCGATTTTACTTGAGCAGACAACGGGTGGTTATATACCGGATTGGCGTTGTAAAAGATTACTGCGCCTACGGTACCAGCGTTCATCTCCTTCACCAGTGCCACCATACGGGCGTCGTCACCTTGGCGCACATTGCTGGCATTGGTTAAATCTACCGTCGTGCCTACGTTGCCTAAACTCTGGTTCAAAGCGGTTACCAACGCTTGAACAGCAGGGTCGTTTGAACCCGACACTACGAGACTGGCGCCCCGATTTGCCTTTAGCTCAGCTGCTGCCTTAGCAATTTGCGGGGCTACCCGTGAGTTGCTGAAAGTAGAATTGCTTCCGCCACCTACCACGGCGTTATACAATGCAACAGCTACTGCACCCCACTCAGAAGGCTTAACCGACTCGCGCACATCGGCATTGGAGCCAGTGAGTGACATAGCTGTTTCAAACTGGAAGTGACGCGACATGGAACGATTGTCGCTGCTCACTTTACGGTTCTTGCTGTATTGCTTAGCAAACTCAACCGGCGAAATCCAAGTACCGAGGAAGTCAGCACCAATGCTAACGATTACGTTGGCACGGCTGAAGTCATAGCTTGGCAATACACCGTTGTTAGCTTGAAGCAAGCCGCTAGCTGACTGCGCATCGTACATCACATGTTCGGTGGTACGGTAGCGAGCAGCGAAAGCCGCGATGGCTTTCTTAGTGCTTGGGCTGATAATGGTAGGTGAAACGATGGCAATCTTGCCAGTCGTTGCAGCTAGTTTAGCCTGAATCTGACGATCTACTTCTTCCGTTTCGGTACGCAGGCCTTTGACAGCAAAATGCTGTAACCGGCCACTGTCGTATAGGTCCAGCACAGCTGCCTGGGCCCGGGCAGAAAGACCACCCCGAGTAATGGGCGACTCTGGATTGCCTTCTAGCTTAATAGGGCGGCCATCGCGGTTCTTCACCAGCACAGCATTGTAATCAGACCCCGTGAAGTACGTCGAAGCGTAGAAGTTGGAGATGGTAGGATCTACCTCCTCCGGCTTGTTCAAATAAGGAATAGCCTTGTGTACCGGGGTCTCACATGAGGCTAGCGCAACTGCACCTACCCCAAAACCCATCAGCTTCAGGAAGTCACGGCGGGGAGCCGACGTGGCATCCTTGCTCTCGTGACTTTCCTTCACCGGCAAGAACTCAGCAAAGGCCGTGCTCATGAATTCCGGAGTGCTTTCTAGTTCCTCAATTCCTTTCCAGTACTTCATTTTCGGGGACTTAGAGACTCTGAGTCTTAGGGGCCGTAAGCCAGCTAAGCCAAGAGGTACTTAATTTTTAAGCGGAATTTTTTATTTAACAGCTAGCAGCTCCGCAATTCTGTGAACAAACACTAGGAATTGCAGAGCCTTTTTAGCTGGTTAGTAGTGGCACTTCGAGCACTCGGTACCACCGTTCGATGATACGGTAAAGGGAGCTGCGGCATTTTTGGTGTCGTGCAGCTTCACCAAGTTGTCGTAGTAAGCGTTGCCCTTGGTGTTGAGCGGCGATTCGCGGTGGCAGTTGATGCACCAGCCCATGGTTAGGGCCGAATACTGGTACACTACTTCCATGTTCTGAATTGGGCCGTGGCAAGTCTGGCACTGGAGGCCAGCCACCTGGGTATGCTGCGAGTGGTTGAAGTAAGCCAGATCGGGCAGGTTGTGAATGCGAACCCACTGCACCGGCTGCTTGCGCTCAATGGCACGGTAGATCTTCTTGATTTCCGGCGACTCTGTTTTGATCTGCGAGTGGCAGTTCATGCAGATGTTGGCCGAAGGAATGTTAGCCGACTTGCCTTTATACACCGATGTGTGGCAATAGGCGCAGTTGATCTGGTTTTCCCCAGCGTGAAGCTTGTGCGAGAAAGCAATGGGCTGGGTTGGCTGATATCCTTGGGTGAGACCCACCGCCATTACGCTTTGCACACCTTCGTATAGCAGCACAACGGCGAATACAACGCCAACAATACCACGCAGTACTGGCGAGCGGTAAAACTTACCCCAGTCAAAACGCTGCTCCAGAATCTCGGTATCGCGGCCGTCAAGGTCCTTACGGCCCCGCAGCACATCCTTCATCAGGTTACCAATGATGATCAGCGTTACCACCATCACAATCAGCACCACTACCAGCGCGATGAGGAGTATGTCAACGTACTTACCGGCTCCAGTATCAGCAGCGCCAGCTGCCGCGGCTCCGTCAACTGCACCAGCGTTCTGTACAGTAGCCCCGCCCGCCGCTGCAGCTGCACCACCCTCTTGCGAGGTGATGTAGGCAACAATCGAAGTTATCTCTTTATCCGACAGCCCGAAGCTGGGCATCTGCTGCTTCTGGTACTTGTTGTAGAGAGCTACGGCGTACTCGTCGCCACTGGCAACTACTTTGGCTGAGTTCTTGATCCACGGAATGATCCAAGTGATGGGGCGGCGCTTGCTGATGCCAGAAAGTGCGGGGCCCACTACCTGTTCATTCACAGCATGACACTGGGTACAGTTGGCCTTAAACAAGGCATCACCCGCCGAAACGGCGGCGGCATCGGCCCCACCTGCGGCGGGGGCGGCGGCTGTGGAAGCGGTGGCGCCATCGGTAGCGCCGGGCGTGACGCCTGCTTTGCTCACGGTGGCAGTGCTGGCACTTGCATCCTGGGCCGTGGCCTGCTGGGCCCCGGCAAACGTGAGCAATAGCGCCAGCAACAGGTGAGGTAACGAACGTAGTCGGTTGCTATTCATACAAAAACTAGCAGAAATAACGAAATGCCAAGGCATTTCAGGGCCACAAAGGTAGGATACGATTCGCGGGCAGCAAAAGCTGGCGGGGGTTTTATAAGCTTCGATAAGGCTATAGGAGACTATTTGGAATATGACTAAATAAGCAGAATTGTCTTATTTATATACCAATTATTCAACTTCACAAACCCATAAACTCAGCCGTTAGGGCCCCTGGAAAAGACGCACTGGCCTATCATACACTCGCTCTTCTTTGACAAATTTGAGTGGCAACTTGTTCACTGTTTTAGCTAATAAGTACCCCCCTTGGGGAAAAGCCAGCAACAGCTTTGCTTTCTGTCGCAGAATCAGTACCTTTGCGCCCCCAATCAAATTTTTTTCACCAAATTCACCCCGTCGTAATGGAAGTAAGAAATTACGAGACGGTCTTCATCGTAACCCCTGTATTGAACGAGGGCCAGGTGCAAGAGACGGTCGAGAAGTTCACCCAGGTGCTTAAGGAAAATAGCGCCGACATTCTGTCCACCGAAGCCTGGGGCCTGCGCAAGCTAGCCTATCCCATTCAGAAGAAAACCACTGGTTATTACTTCTGCTTGGAATTCACGGGTTCGGGCAACATTGTTGATCTGCTGGAGCTGGCTTACCGCCGCGACGAGCGCATCATCCGTTTCTTGACCACCGTGCTTGATAAGCACGCCGTGGACTACAACCGCCGCCGTCGCAACGGCGAGATGAACCAGCAGAAGGCTGCGAAGGAAACCGAAGCCGTAGCCCAATAACTTTAGAAAAGATATGGCAACGTCCTCGAACAACCGCAACAACGACCGCTCGGCTATGAACAAGCCAGTGGACACACGTAAGAAATACTGTCGCTTCAAGAAGAACGGCATTAAGTACGTGGATTACAAAGACCCGAACTTCCTGCTGAAGTTTGTGAACGAGCAGGGCCGCGTGTTGCCCCGCCGCCTCACGGGCACCAGCCTTAAGTTCCAGCGCAAAGTGACCCAGGCCGTGGCCAAGGCCCGCCACCTGGCCCTGATGCCTTACATCGCCGACGCCCTGAAATAAATTATGAGTAACAAATTATGAGTTATCAGCCATTTACCTCAGCGGCCGGTAACTTATACTTTAAGACTCAAAACTCATAATTAAAACAAGACATGGAAATTATCCTCAAAGACGACGTTAAGGGCCTCGGCTACAAAAACGACATCGTGACCGTGAAGTCGGGCTACGGCCGCAACTTCCTGTTGCCGCAGGGCTTGGCCATGCTGGCTGACAAAACGAACAAGAAAATTACGGCTGAGAACGTGCGCCAAGCGGCTCACAAGGCCGATAAGGTGAAGGGCGATGCTCAGGCCGTGGCCGATCAAATTGGCGGCATGGTGTTGGACATCCCAGCGAAGGTGGGCGAAAGCGGCAAAATTTTTGGTCGCGTCACCACGTTGCAGTTGGCCGAAGCTTTGAAAGCCAAGGGCATCGACGTGGACCGCAAGCGTCTGTCGTTCGACCAGGAGCCTTCGGCGGCTGGCGACTACACCGCTACGCTGAGCCTGCACAAGGAAGTGAAGCACACCGTGAACTTCCGCGTAGTAGCCGAGTAACCTACTTGGGCTCTGCCCTGTTTGCGAAGGCCCTGCCGTGATGGCGGGGCCTTTTGCTTTTTAATGCTGCGGGGCGGCTATTTTTGCCATAATGTTTAGAACTGAACTGATACTTGCGCCCGTGGCGCAGCAGCTGCCACCGTCGGCGCGGGTGCTCACGCTGGGCTCCTGCTTTGCCGACAGCATCGGCACACGCCTGGCCGCGCACAAAGTGAACGTGGTAGTAAATCCCTTTGGCACTGTGTTCCAGCCCCTGGCGCTGGCCCGGCTGCTACGGGCAACGCTAGGCGAAGACGTGGACTGGCAGCAGCACCTGGTGGAAGCCCGGGGCCGCTGGCAGAGCTATGACCTACACGGCAGCCAAGGGGCCCCCACACCAGTAGAGTTGCTGCAAGACATCCAGCAGACGGTACGCCGCACGGGCGAATTCCTGCGTGGGGCCGATGCAGTGCTGCTCACGCTGGGCACCGCCTGGGCCTACCGCCTGCGCGAAACCGGCGAACTGGTGAGCAATTGCCATAAGATGCCCGCCGAGCTATTTAATAAAGAGCTGCTGACGCCCGACGAAATCATCAACGCTTTGGCGGAGACGCACGCTTACCTGCGGCGCGTCAACCCCAAATTGCGCATCATTTTGACGGTGAGCCCAGTGCGCCACCTGCGCGATACGCTGCCGCTGAACGCGGTGAGCAAATCGGTGCTGCGTGTGGCCTGCCACTACCTCAGCGAGCTGCTGCCCGAGGTGAGCTATTTCCCGGCCTACGAGCTGCTGATGGACGACTTGCGTGACTACCGGTTTTACGCCGCCGACATGCTGCACCCGTCGGAAGTGGCGGAGGATTACGTGTGGGAGAAGTTTGCCCGCACGTACTTCGATGCCGATTTTGGCCGTTTCCGCAAGGAATGGGCGGGGCTAAGCCAGGCCCTGGGCCACCGGCCCCTGAACGCAGCTGCCCCCGAGCACCGGCAGTTTCTGGTGGCCACCCGCGAGCGGCTGGAGCGCCTGAGCCGCCAGCGCGTGAACGTAGCCGCCGAGCTGCGCGAAGTAGACGAGCGGTTGGCTACGCTGCCCGTGCCCGCCGACGTGGTGGCGCCCGAGCCAGAGCTTGACAGCGAAGAGCGGGTGGACATCGGCCGCGACGAGACAGCAGAGATATCTACCCCCACGGAAGCAGCAGCTAGCGCGGATGGGGCCCTGGCAACGAATAGTGAGCGGCACGCCCGTTTGTCGCCGGAGGAATTCCGGGCGCAGCGGTCAGGACGCAATAACCGGCCGGAGCGCGGCCAGCGCGAGGAGCACAATGCGGACTCGAAACCCGAGCATCCCATTGCCGATGCGGCGGCCCACGCCGCAATGGCCAACCTAGCGGTGCCTTTCGAGGCATTTGATGATAGTGTGGTGGAAACTTCACCCGCTGTCGAAGAAGCCGAACTGGACCCGACGAAGAAGAAAAAGCGCCGTTCGCGCGGTGGTGCCAAGCGCACGGCCCGCAAAAACGCCGCGCGGCTGGCCGCTGGTGGCGACGATGAAGTGCTGGCTTCTGCTGAGCCTGACGAAACTGCTGAGGGGCCCCAGCGCTTCCCCGCAACCCACAGCCGGAAGCCCGCAGGTCGAGCGTCATCACCAAATCGGTGCCCGTGAAGCGGGGCAGCCGCGGGCGCGACCGTTCACAGGACGACGCAGCTACGACGGAAGCCACCCCTGACGAGTACGCACTTGCTCCAACGCAGGAAGCTACGGCACCGCAGCCGAGCACCGCGCCGCAGCCGGACACCAGCGAGCCAATAGCTCAGCCGGCTGCATTGGCCAATGAGCCGACCGCTTCGATGAATGACCGCTCGGGCGACCGGCGCAACCAGGGGCCCAAGACCCGGCCTTTGTTTGCCACGCCGGCGCAAGGGGCCCCGGGCACTTCCGATACTTCGGAAGCAAGTACTGCGGCCGCTGCCAACCAGCCAGCGCCGGCCGCAGCGAAGAAATCGAGCCGCCGCCGGCCCTCGTTGATTACCGAAACCCCGCCCATGACGCCCATCGTGCCGATTCGGACCGAGGTGCGGACTGCGGGCGTGGCCGCGGGCCGTATGCGCGGCTCCGATGCTACCCTGATAGCCAGCGCACCGGCCAAGAAAGCCGTGGCACCGAAAGCTGCCGTCTCGAAAGTTGCTGTGCCAACGGCACCTCCCGCAGCAGTACCTAAGGCTTCAAAAAAGGCCGCAACTAAAAAATCCGAACCGAAAGCTGCCAAGCCGGAAACTCCGGCAATCGAGCCTGCCGCGCCCGAAGCGGTGGCCGTAGGGGCCCCAACCACTGCGCCAAACCCTTCTAAAGCCAAGGCCCCTAAAGCCGCTGCGCCCAAGGCTAAGGCATCGGAAGCCACTGCTTCAAAAGCTACTGCGCCGAAAGCCACTGCTACGGAAGCTGCCGCGCCAAAAGCAAAGCCTGCTGAATCGGCTGCTTCGACGGCTAAGGCACCAAAAGCTGCTGATCCAGGAGTTAGGGCCCCTAAAGCCGCTGCTTCAAAAGCCAAGGCAACAAATACTGCCGCGCCAAAGGCTGAAGCCCCCAAGGCCAGGGCCCCCAAAGCCGCACCAAAAACCAAGGCTCCGGCCCCGACTGCGCCAGCGGCCCCGGCACCCGCCGCGAAGCGACCGGCCAAGCCCCGGGCGAAAAAGACCACTTCTTCGCCCGATTAAGCGGCCCGTTCAGATTCTTCGGCTTAGCCGGCATTTATTCAAACCCGGCCTTGTTGGCCGGGTTTGTTGTTTAACCGCTGCGCCAATCTCACCCCACCCATGCCCGAACACGCCCCCAACCGCCTCGCCCACGAAACCAGCCCCTACCTGCTCCAGCACGCTTATAACCCCGTGGACTGGTACCCTTGGGGCCCCGAGGCGCTGGCCCGCGCCCAGGCCGAGCAGAAACCCATACTGGTGAGCATTGGCTACGCGGCCTGTCACTGGTGCCACGTGATGGAGCGCGAATCGTTTGAGCATGAGACGGTGGCGGCGGTGATGAACACGCATTTCGTGTGCATCAAGGTGGACCGCGAGGAGCGGCCCGACGTGGACCAGGTGTACATGGATGCGCTCCACGCGATGGGCGTGCAGGGCGGCTGGCCGTTGAATGTGTTCCTGACGGCCGACGCCAAGCCGTTCTACGGCGGCACGTACTTTCCCCGGGCCAGTTGGACGCAGCTGCTGGCCAACATCGGCGAAGCCTACGCCGGCGAGCACCGCGACGAGTTGGAGCAGTCGGCGGCCCGGTTCGTGGTTGCCATTGGCACCAGCGAGCTAGCCAAATACGGCGCCACGGTGGGCGGCGGCGTGTCGGCCGACGAGTTCAAGCTGCTGCTGTACCACCTCGGGCTAAAGTTCGACCGCGAGCGGGGTGGCACAAACAGGGCCCCCAAGTTTCCGATGCCCAGCATCTGGCGGTTTTTGCTGCGCGCTCACGCCGCCACGGGCAGCGCGGAGGCCCTCAAGCAGGCCGTGCTCACGCTGCGCGAAATGGCCTGGGGCGGCATCTACGACCAAGCCCACGGCGGATTTGCCCGCTACTCGGTGGACGGCGAGTGGCTGGCCCCGCACTTCGAGAAGATGCTGTACGACAACGGCCAGCTGGTGAGCCTCTACAGCGAAGCCTTCCAGCTGACGGGCGAGCCGCTGTTCCGCAGCGTGGTGTACGATACTGTGGAGTTCATCCGCCTGGAGCTGACGAGCGAGGACGGCGGCTTTTTCTCGTCACTCGACGCCGACAGCGAGGGCGAGGAGGGCAAGTTTTACGTCTTCACCAAGGACGAGCTGCGCGAGATTTTGGGCCCCGAGGAGCCGTTGTTTTCCGATTATTACAATTGCACTGAGGAAGGCAACTGGGAGCACGGGCGCAACATTTTGCACCGCCGCGAGTCCGACGCCGACTTTACTGCTCACCACCACCTCACACCCGGGGCCCTAGCGGAGTTGGTAGCCGGCTGGAAGCAGAAGATAATGGCCGTGCGCGCCAACCGGGTGCGCCCCGGCCTCGACGACAAAATTCTGACCGGCTGGAACGCCCTCATGCTGCAAGGCCTCACGGACGCCTACCGGGCGTTTGGCGAGCCTGAGTTTTTGGCGATGGCGGAGCGCAACGCGGCCTTCATCGAGAAAAACCTGCGCCGGGGGCCCCAGCTGTGGCGCACCTTCAAGGCCGGCACGGCGCACATCGACGGCTTTCTGGAAGATTATGCGCTGGTTATTCAGGCCTACATTAGCTTGTACGAAGTGACGTTTAGTGAGCAGTGGCTGCGCACCGCCGAAACCTTGGCGCAGTACACGCTGGAACAATTTTTTGACTCCGCTGAAACGCAGTTTTTCTACACCGACAGCAGTGCCGAACCGCTCATCGTGCGCAAAAAGGAGCTGTTCGACAACGTGATTCCGGCTTCCAACTCGGTGATGGCGCACAACCTGCGCCGCCTGGGCCGCCACCTCGACCGCACCGACTACGTGGACTTGGCCGCCGCCATGCTGGCCCAGGTGCGCGAGCTGGTGGCCAAGGAGCCTCAGCACCTCGCCAACTGGGCCTCGCTCTACGCCGCGTTGCTGCACCCGGGGCCCGAAATTGCCATCGTGGGCTACCAAGCCGACGTCTTCCGCGCCGAGCTGAACCAGCGGTTTCTGTTCGATACGGTGCTGGCCGGGGGCCCCAAAATGGGCCCGCTTCCGCTGCTCCAGCACCGCCCGGCCCGGCCCGGCCACACCGACGTGTACGTGTGCCAAAACTACTCCTGCCAGGCCCCCGTGCAAACCGTGGCCGACGCCCAAGCGGCGCTAGCGGCGCTGGCCGCAGTTTAGCGCGTCGCGCGCAACTGCTGGCCCACGCATGGGGCGAGTTTGTAACTCGCAAAATTGAACGGCCTGCCGGTGCGCCCCGCCGGGCCGCTGCGTGGCCGTGAGTCGCAGGCTCACTCTATTTGCCGGCGCGCAGTTATGTGCTGCGCGCTAAACTGTGGCTAGCGCAATAATAATCCGCGGCGGGGGCCCACTTGTTATCTTTACTATTCGCCTACTCTGCCGCCGTTTTGACTTTAGCGCTTGATTTTGTTGCACCGACCCCGGTCGGCGCGCCCGACCGGGTGACGCTGTTCGTGGACGTGATTTTGCCCCTGCCGTTGCCTCGGCTCTACACCTACCGGGTGCCGTTCGAGCTGAACGACAACGTGGTGATTGGGGGCCGCGTCATCGTGCAATTCGGGGCCAAAAAGACACTGAGCTGCATTGTGGCCGCCGTGCACGAAACCCCGCCGGCCAACTACCAGGCCAAGTACATCCTCGAATTCATCGACGACGCGCCCGTCGTCACGCAGCCGCAGCTCAAGCTGTTCCGCTGGATGGCAGACTACTACCTCTGCACCCTGGGCGAGGTCATCAACGCCGCGCTGCCGGCCGCACTCAAGCTCAGCTCCGAGTCGCGCATCCAGTTGCACCCTGGCTTTGCGCGCGAGGAAAACGAGTACCCGCTTACGGCTCAGGAGGAAATCATCATCGACGCGCTGGGCACGGTGAGCGACGGCAAGGCCCTGACCTTCACCGAAGTGGGCGACCTGCTCGGCATCGCCTCGTTCCACAAGGTCATTAAGTCCTTGATGCACAAGGATGTGATTTTCCTTTTTGAGCACACCGCCGATAAGTACGCGCCCAAGGTGCTGAAAAAGGTGCGCCTGGCCCACCGCTACGTAACCGCGGGGGCCCTGGAAGAATTGTTCAACGTGCTGGGCAGCAAGCCCAAGCAGCTCGATGCGCTGCTGCACTACTTGCAGCGCGTGCCGGTGGTGCAAAACGAGCACGCCAACCACGCGGGCCTGGAGAAAGCGGCCCTCACCAGTAGCCCGCGCCTGTCGGCATCGGCGGTGAACACGCTGATTAAGAACGGCGTGCTGGAGCAGTTTGACCAAATTGTGTCGCGCTTCCCGATGGACGACGGCGCGGCTACTCAGCCCAATTTCGACCTCACCGCGGCTCAGCTCACGGCGCGCGACGAGATTATGACGCACTTCGGGGCCCGCGACATTGCCCTGCTGCACGGCGTGACGGGCTCAGGCAAGACCGAGATTTACATCGACCTCATTCAGCAGGCGCTGGCCGGCGGCGGGCAGGTGCTGTACCTGCTGCCCGAAATTGCCCTCACGGCCCAGATCGTGACCCGGCTGCTGCGCGTGTTTGGGGCCCGGCTGGGCGTGTACCACTCCAAATTTTCCGACAACGAGCGGGTGGAAGTGTGGAACGGCGTGCTCGGCGGGCGCTTCCAGGTGGTGGTGGGCGTGCGCTCGGCGGTGTTTCTACCGTTCGACAACCTCTCGCTCATCATCGTGGACGAGGAGCACGAGTCGAGCTACAAACAGTACGACCCCGCCCCGCGCTACAACGCCCGCGAAGTGGCCCTGATGATGGGCAGCTTCCAGGGCGCCAAGGTGCTGCTGGGCTCGGCCACGCCGGCCGTCGAAACCTACTACCAGGCCCGCCAGGGCCGCTACGGGCTCGTCACGCTCAGCAAGCGCTTCGGCGAGGCCGGCATGCCCGACGTGGAGCTGGTGGACACCCGCAAGGCCCGCGAGCAGAAGACGATGCACAACCACTTCACGGCCGACTTGCTGGGTGAAATCGAGCGGAAATTAGGGGCCCAGGAGCAGGTCATTCTATTCCAAAACCGGCGCGGCTACTCGCCCGTGGTGGCTTGCGACGATTGCGGCTGGATTCCGAAGTGCGCGAACTGCGCCGTGAGCCTGAGCTACCACAAGCACAGCCATGAGCTGCGCTGCCACTACTGCGGCTACCACGAAAGCATGGTGGTGAAGTGCCCCGCCTGCGGCTCGCGGGCCGTGAAAACGGTGGGCTTCGGCACTGAAAAGATTGAGGACGACCTCAAAATCATGCTGCCCCAGGCCAACGTGCAGCGCATGGACCTGGACACGACCCGGGCCAAAAACTCGTACCAGCAAATCATTTCCGACTTCGAGAAGCAGAACACCAACGTGCTGGTGGGCACCCAGATGGTGACCAAGGGCCTCGACTTTGCCAACGTGAGCCTAGTGGGCATCATCAACGCCGACAGCATCATCCACTACCCCGACTTCCGGGCCCACGAGCGGGCCTACCAGATGTTTGTCCAGGTAAGCGGCCGGGCCGGGCGCAAGGGCAAAAAGGGCAAGGTGCTGATTCAAACCGCCGACCCCACGCAGGTCATCTTCGACAAGGTGATGCGCAACGACTACGAGGAGTTTTACAACTACGAAATCACCCAGCGCCACGAGCACGGCTACCCGCCCTTCACCCGCATCATCAAGATGACGGTGAAGCACGTGGAGCAGGGCGTGGGCGAAAAGGCGGCCATTTTGCTGGCCCAGGAGCTGGTAGAGCGCCTGGGCGCGGGGGCCGTGCTGGGCCCCGAGGCCCCCTACATTTTCCGCATCCGCAATTTCTTCTTGCAGGAAATCACCATCAAGCTGGAGCGGGCCCACACCGTGCTGCGCCACGCCAAGGAGCAAATCGGCGAGGCCATGGACGTGGTGCGCGACCAGAAGGAGTTCAAGCAAGCCCGCCTGGTGGCCGACGTGGACCCGATGTAGGGGCCCCAGCGCGCACAAAAAAGGGGCCCTGGCTGCATAGCCAGGGCCCCTTTCACTTATGAGCTTGCGTAGGCTAAACGTTGTCGAGCAGCCACAGCACCAGGAAGACGAGGCCGATGATGGCCGCTATCACGGCGATAATGCCGAAGATGGTACCCACCCCGCCGCTGATGCCGGCAAACAGGCTGGCAATTACCGCGATGAGCAGCGCAATAATGGCGGTGCGCAGGTTGCCGTCGATGCGGGCCGTGTTGGCCGTGGCTTGCTTGCCCTGCACTTTGGCCATCATTTTATCCACGCTCTTCACCGCTTTGTTGGCCAGCATGCGCTGCACCAGCGTGGGCTTGGGGGCGGGGGCGGCGGCAGTCGTAGCAGCCACGGCCGCGGGCGTAGCCAGGGCCTTGGGGGCTACGGTCCGGGGCGCGGCGGGAGCCATGGCAGCCACGGGCGCGGGGGCCTCCACGATAGGCGCAGGGGCAGCTACTGGGGCGGCAGCTACGGCGGCGGGCTGCTCGCTAGCGGCCGGGGCGGCGGCTACGTGGCGGTGCGCGGCCTCGCCATAGTAGGTCGACGTTTTGGGGAGCATGGCGTACTCGGCGCGGTTGCAGCTGCCCAGGGCGAGGGCGCAGCCGGCCACGGCCAGCAAGCGGGCGAAGGAGGAAGAAAGTTTTTTCATGAGGTGTTGGTAAGGATAAAATGAAAACGGATTCGCGGCGTTCTACGCATAAAAGTAGGCGCTGTTAGTTTTTTGCAACGCTGGGGGCCCTAAACTGCCGTCGGATTGAGACCTGTTTTTATCAACTTCGCCCCTGCCCTGGCCCGCGTGCTGAACGGGACGGCCCAGTTTGCTGTTTAGTCCGGCGCGAATAGCTGCTCCTCCTTATGCGTAAATATTCTGTAATTTGGTTGCTTGGCCCGGCCGTGGGGGCCCTGTTGGCCGCTTGTGCCCAGATGCCCACCGAAACCGCCACCACCGGCCGCGTGGGGGCCCTGGCGCCCCCTACCGCCGCGCCCCTGCCCGATACCAGCGGCTACGAGCTGGCCCCGCCCCGCGACCCCAACGGCATCGGCAAGTACTACCTGGGCCGCCAGATTGCCCACGTGATGGGCCACGAGGGCGCCGACTGGCTGGAGCGCAGCGACCGCAGCCAGGAGGAAGGCACCGACCAATTACTCAAAGAGCTGAAGCTGAAACCGACCGATGTGGTGGCCGACATCGGCGCGGGTACGGGCTACTTCTCGTTTCGGATGGCGCGGCTGGTGCCGAAGGGCCAGGTGCTGGCGGTTGACATTCAGCCCGAGATGATTGCCGAGCTAAACGCCAACAAAGCCAAAAACCACTTGGCTAACGTGCGCCCCGTGCTGGGCACGGCCAGCAACCCCAACCTACCCGCCGGTGCCGTGGACCTGGTGCTGATCGTGGACGCCTACCACGAGTTCGACTACCCGCGCGAAATGGGCCGGGCCATCCGGCAGGCCCTGCGCCCCGGCACCGGCCGCCTGGCCCTGGTCGAGTACCGCGCCGAAGACCCCAATGTGCCCATCAAGCGCATCCACAAAATGGACGTGGCCCAGGCGCGCAAGGAAATGGCCGCCGTGGGCCTGGAATTTGCCGGCACCATCGAAACCCTGCCCCAGCAGCACCTGCTGCTGTTCCGCCGGCCCTGATTCAGTTAAAAATTGAGAATTAAAAGTTGAAAGCGGGCGTGTGACCACGGGCCCCTTTTAATTTTTAATTCTCAATTTTTAATTGGAAACCTGACCTTTGGGGCCATGAACCCGCCTCCAGACCAGCCGACGGACCCGCGCCAGCTCGCCATCCAAGATTTTGTGTACGATTTGCCGCCCGGGCGCATTGCCCCGGAGCCCCTGCCCGACCGCGCCGCCAGCCGCCTGCTGGTGAGCCGCGGCGGCGTTATCCAGGACCGCACCTTCCGCGACTTACCCGGCGAGCTGCCCGCCGGGGCCCTGTTAGTATTCAACGATACCAAGGTGGTGCGGGCCCGGCTGCTGGCCCACCGGCCCACCGGCGGGGCCGTGGAGCTGTTTTGCCTCGAGCCCGTGGCCCCGCACCGGGCCCTGGAGCCCGCCCTCGCCCAGGCCGAAGCCTGCACTTGGCGCTGCCTGGTGGGCAACGGCCGCCGCTGGAAGGAGGGCCCCGTGGCCGTCGAGTTCACCACCTCCGATGGCCAGCCCGCTACCCTGTGGGCCACCCGGCAGGCCCGCGAAGCCGGCGGCACCGCCCTCATCGACTTCCGCTGGGCCCCCGGGGCCCTCACCTTTGCCGAGGTACTGCAAGCCGCTGGCCACCTGCCGCTGCCACCCTACCTGGGCCGCCCCGACACCGCCGCCGACGCTGTGCGCTACCAAACCGTCTACGCCGCCCACGAAGGCGCCGTAGCCGCCCCCACCGCCGGCCTGCACTTCACGCCCGAGCTATTGGCCGAGCTGCGCGCCCAGGGCTTCGGCATGGCGCACGTCACGCTGCACGTGGGCGCCGGCACCTTTCAGCCCGTGAAGGCCGCCCGCATGGCCGAGCACCCCATGCACACCGAGCCGCTGCTGGTAACGGCCGCGCTGCTGCGCCAGCTGCTGGCCCACCGGCCGCGGCCGGTCATCGCCGTGGGCACCACCAGCCTGCGCACCCTCGAAAGCCTGTACTGGCTGGGGGCGGCCCTGGCCGCGGGGGCCCGCCGGCCCGGCGCTGGCCGTGGGCCAGTGGCAGCCCTACGAAAACGCCGCCGAGGTTCCGGCCGAGGAGGCCCTGGGGACCCTGCTGCGCCACCTGGAGGCCAGCGGCACCGACACGCTGGAGGCCAGCACCCAGCTGCTCATCGGGCCCGGCTACCGGTTCCGGCTGGTGCAGGGGCTCATCACCAACTTTCACCAGCCCGAAAGCACCTTGTTGTTGCTGGTGGCCGCCCTGCTGGGCCCCAGCTGGCGCACTGTGTACGACCACGCCCTGGCCCACGATTACCGGTTTCTGAGCTACGGCGACAGCTCGCTGCTACTGCCAGAATGAAAACGGATTTTTACGCCCGATTTATTACGCTGGCACGTTCCTTGTAAATAACCTTTGCTTAGCGGGATCGTACAACGCCCCATCACAATTTATATACCCCCAACCATGAAAAAAGCACTTCTGCTGCTCGCCAGCTTCGCTTTCACCACCGCTGCTTTCGCCCAAACCGCACCTACCACCGAAGTGAAGACGCGCGATAATGGCACGACGAAAGTGGTGACCACGACCGGCAAAACCAACGTGGGCCAGGCCCTCGAAAACACGACCGACGCCGCCGGCAACTTGGTTAAGAAAGGAGCCAACGCTGTAGAAAAAGGAGCCAAAAAGGCCGCTCGCAAGACGAAAAGCGCCAGCCTGAAAGCCAGCCGCAAAGCCAAAAAGGGCACGGCCAAAATGGAAGACAAGACCGAGTAGGTCTTTTTACTCCCCAATAAAAAAAGCCCCGGAGCAGTCCGGGGCTTTTTTTATTGGGCGTCGGCCGCAGGGGCCCTAGGCAGCCGCACTGCCTTTTTCGCGCACTTCGTACAATACTTTTTCTACCACGCCGCGGCCGAACAGGCTGACGCCGGCGTTGAGCACCACGAGGGCGGCGGTGCCGGCGGCCACCCACTGCGAGGCGGGCAACCGGCGGTCTTTCAGGCTACCAGCCCAGTGCACCATGCTGGCCCCGACCCCGATGGTGAGCAGCCCGGTGGGCGCAAACAGCAACCATTTTTCTTTGTGTGTCATAGCGAAGTTTTATAGAATTGGGAAGTGAAAGCCGGGGCCCGTTCCCCACGTAACTTTCGGCGCGAAGGTAGCGCGCCTGCCTTTTTTGCCCATGGACGTGCTTTTTGCCACTATGTCGCCTTACGAACAACTCTTGCACCTCGCTTTTGCCGACCCGGCCGAGGCCGCCCAGTACCTCACCCCCACCGCCCGCGGGGCCCACGACCAGTTCCGGGCTGCCGGGCCGCCCGAGCAGCCGTTCCGCTTCGAGCAGCTGCGCCTGGGCCTGGCCATGAGCCTGCTGAAGCTGCTGGCTGACCTCGGTGACCACGAGGAGAGCCGCCGGGCCCTGGCCGTGCTGCACCGGGCCCTGGAGCAGAGCCGCTCGCCCCAGGACATCGACCGCATCATCGGCCGCGAAGCCCAACTCTTCGACCAGCTCTACGACAACCTTTACGTGAACGAGCAGGGCGAAGAATTGCTCAACCTCTTCGGCCGTACCCTCGACGCCGACACGCCTCACCTGCTCGCCGAAATTGCCCGCGAGGGCATGGACCTGGCCCGCACCCTCGACTTTGAGGACAACGCGGATGACGAATAAAGTAGCCGAATGAATTGCGGGGATTGATTGTTAACAATTAACGGCTTCCGGTCCGGGCGCTTCCGCATGCCCGCGCGCCGGTGGGGCCCCAAATTTCTCTTCCTAGTCCATGTTTCTGGTCATAATTGGTTTCTTTATTTTGATGGTGGGCCTGAACGCCAGCCGGTTCTCGGAGCGCGTGGAGCGGCTGCGCGGCGGCCTCATCTTTCTGGGCAGCGCGCTGCTTATCCTGGGGGCCTCCTTTAGTACAGTGGTGCAGGTGGGCGTGGGCCAGGTGGGCGTGCAAACGCTGTTTGGGCAGGTGCAGCCGCGCGTGCTCCAGCCCGGCCTAAGCCTGGTGAACCCGCTCGTGGACGTGACGCGCTTCGACACCCGCACCCAAAACTACACCATGTCGGCGGTGCGCAGCGAGGGCCAGCAGGCCGGCGACGACGCCATCCGGGTGCTATCGGCCGACGGGCTGGAAGTGGTCATCGACCTCACCGTGCTCTACCACGTGGTGCCCGTGCAGGCCCCTAAAATCCTAGCCACCATCGGCGAGGACTACCAGGACAAGATTGTGCGGGCCATTTCGCGCACCCGTATCCGCGACAACGCCGTGTACTACGACGCCGTGGCGCTGTACTCCACCCGGCGCGAGGAGTTCCAGGCCCGCATTCTGGCGGCCATCGAGAAGGACTTCCGCACCAACGGCCTCCAGCTCGACCAGCTCCTCATCCGCAACATCCAGCTCCCGCAGTCGGTGAAGGCCAGCATCGAGAGCAAGATTTCGGCCGAGCAAGATGCCCAGAAAATGCAGTTCGTGGTGCAAAAGGAGAAGCAGGAAGCCGAGCGCAAGCGCGTGGAGGCCCAGGGCATTGCCGACTACCAGCGCATCGTGAACACCGAGCTGAGCGACAAACTGCTGCAGTACGAAACCATCAAGGCCAACCAGGCCATTGCTACCTCCCCCAACGCCAAGGTCATCATCATGGGCGGCGGCCGGGGGGCCCAGCCGCAGCTGCTTATCGGCGAGAAGTAGCCAACCAATTACCTAACCAAAAGAGGCCCCAACCGCGGTTGGGGGCCCTCTTTTGGTTAGGTAGCCAGCGCTAGTACCCGGGGTTCTGCACCAGGTTGGGGTTCACGTTGATTTCGGCCAGCGGGATGGGCAGCACCAGGCGCGGCGAGTTCCAGGCCACGGGGGCCCCGGTGGTGGGGTCGGTGGTGGACTCCTGGTTGCGCTTGAGGTCGCCGAGGCGGAAGCCCTCGAAGGCCAGCTCCAGCTTGCGCTCCTTGAGGATGATGGGCAGCGTGACGGTGGCCAGCGCCGGCAGGCCCACGCGGGCCCGGACGCGGTTGATGTCGCTGAGCGGCGTGGCGCCCACCGCCGTGCCGGCGCGGAAGTTGCCCTCGGCCCGGGTCAAGTACATTTCGGCCAGACGGATGAGCTTAACGCTGCCGTACTGGGCGTCGTACTTGTTCGAGTACGTCTGGTTAGTCGTCACCGTAAACAAGCCGGCGCGGTCGTCGCCAGCTTCAAATTGGTTCAGCAGCTGGTCGTTGATGCTGATATCACCCCGCTGCTGCTCACCATAGAAAACGTTCAGCTGGTTGATGCCGCTCTGGGCCGAGTTCTGGATGGTGAAGATGTCTTCCGCCGTGTTGGCCAGCAAATCGGCGCCCTGGTAGAACTCGGTGTCGTAGTCGGGGTTCAGCATATAGGGCCCCGCGGTGGCGCGGTTGGCGGCGGCGGCGGCTTCGGTGAACCGGCCCTGCTGCAAGTACACCCGCGAGAGGATGGCCGCCGCGGCGTATTTGTTGGCAAATATGCCGTTGCTGGCGGGTAGCTGCGACTCAGCCGCCGTCAGGTCGGCAATGACTTGGGTATACACCTCGGCCACCGTGTTGCGGGCCAGCAGGTTGGCATCCGTCACGGTGCTGGTGGGCGTGGTCACCACGGGCACGCCGGGGTTGGCGCTGGGCGTGCCGTCGTTCCAGGCGCGGGCGTACAGGCGCACCAGGTCGAAGTACGTCAGGGCCCGCAGGAACCGGGCCTCGCCCTCCGTCCGGGTTTTGCTGGCGGCGGCCGTCACCTTGTCCAGGTTGGCCAGCACGTTGTTCGCGCGGTTGATGGTGGCGTAGCCCCGTCCCCAAGTGCTTTGCGCGTTGCCGTTGTCGCGGCGGATGGTTTTGCGTTGGAACTGGTACGGGTTGGAGAAAGTACCCACGAAGGTGATGTCGCCGTCGTCGGCCAGCAGGTCCGAAATGAACTGGATGTAGCCACCGTATGCGTCGATGGACTGCAAGCTGGTGTAGGTGCCCACCAGGGCGGCCTGTACGTCGTCGGATGTGCTCAGGGCGTTGCCGGCGTCGATGGAATCAACGGGCACTACGTTAAGCTTGTTGTTGCAGCTCGTCACCGAGCCCGTGGCCAGGCAGGCTGCCAGCAGCCCAAATACTAATTTTTTCATAAGAGTAGCGCGTTGAGAAGAAGAAGGGGCCCCACGGCTTAAAAGCCCAGGTTGACGCCCACCGTGAAGGTGCGCGCCTGCGGCGCAGTGTAGAAGTCCGTGCCCTGGTTAATGTTGTTCTGGCTCGTGCTGCCCGTGCCGGTCAGGTAGTCGGTGCTCACCTCGGGGTCCCAGCCTTTGTACTTGGTGAAAGTCAGCAGGTTCAGGGCCTGCACAAATACGCGGGCCGATTGCAGGTAGCCGCGCTTTGCCACGCTGCTGGGCAGGTTGTAGCCCAGCAGCACCGTGCGCAGGCGGCCGTAGTCGCCCTGGCGCACGAAGCGCGACGAAGCGCCCGTGCCGTTGCCCCCAAATAGGTAGGCCTTGGGCACGTCGGTGATGTCGCCCGGGTTGCGCCAGCGGTTGAGTTGGTCGGTGGTCTGGTTGTCGTAGCCGTTGTTGAAGGCCACCGAGTAGTACTGGGCCCCACCGTCGTAGATCTGGTTGCCAAACACGCCCACCAGCGTCGCCGTCAGGTCGATGCCTTTGTAGGAGAAGGTGTTGGTGATGCCGCCCGTCCAGGTCGGATTGGGGTTGCCCACCACCACGTAGGTGGCGCCGTTGATGTCGTTGGTGGTCGAGCGGTCGAGGCTACCGTCGGCCATCGTGGCGTTGGAGTAGTACAGCGCGTCGCCGTTGGCGGCGTCTACGCCGGCGTACTCGGGGCCCACGAACACGCCCAGCGGCTGGCCTTCCTGGGCGCGGCTGAGGTTGCTGCCCAGGATGGACGGCCCGTTGAGGTTGGTGATTTTGTTGCGGTTGATGGCCGCGTTGAAGCTGGTCGTCCAGGCGAAATCCCCCACGAAGTTGCGGGTCGTCAGCGTGAACTCGATGCCTTTATTTTCCAGGCTGCCCACATTGCGGAAAATCGAGCCAAAGCCCGTGGTCAGCGGCACGGGTTGGTTCAGGGCCAGGCCGTTGGTGTTTTTCAGGTAGATATCAAACTCGCCCGAGATGCGGTTGTCGAAGAAGCCGTACTCCAGGCCGGCGTCGTACTGCGTGGTCGATTCCCAGGTTAGGTCGGGGTTGCCGAGCTGCAACGGCGACTGGCCGGGCACGCCCACGTAGCCCGAGGTGCCGGTAAACAGGTTGCGCGACGGGAAGTTACCGAAGCCCTGGTTGCCGGTTTTGCCGATGCTGGCCCGCACCTTGAGCAGGCTCAGGGTAGTGTTGCCCTTCAGGAAGTCTTCTTCCGAGATGAGCCAGCCCAGCGAACCGGCCGAAAACAGGCCGTAGCGATTGTTGGCCCCGAAGCGCGACGAGCCGTCGAGGCGGGCGCTGCCGCCCACCAGGTACTTGCCGGCGTAGGCGTAGGACAGCCGGCCGAAGTACGAAACCAGCGTGTTGCCGCCGTTGTTAAATGAGCTGCCCGCCGTGATGGACGAGGCGTTGGCGATAGTTCTGTAGGCATCCGAAGCAAACTGGGTGCCGGTCACGTTGTTGCCCGTGACTTGGCCCTGCTCGTAGGCTGTGCCCACGGTCACGTCCACCAAGTGCTGCTCGGCAAACGTTTTGTGGTAGTTGAGGTAGTTGTTCACCACCAGCTTGGCGTTGACCTGCGCCGCGTTGTAGCTGAAGCCATTGGTCGGGCCGCTGTTGCGCGAGGTGATGCGGCCCTGGTACTGGTCTTCGTTGTAGTTGGTGAAGTCGATGCCCACTTCGGAGCGGAAGTACAAGTCCGGCGTGAATTTGTACTGTGCGTACACGTTGCCCAGCAGCCGGTACACGGTGGTGGTGTAGGCGCCGCCCGCAATGCTCAGCAGGGGGTTGTAGTAGAATGGGAAGTTGGTGCTGTAGGTGCCGGTAGCCGGGTCGATGGCTCCCACGGGCTGGCCCGTGCGCGGGTCGCTAACGGGCGTCAGGGGCGAGAGCGCCACAATCTGCATCGGCGTGCTGAAGGCGTTGTCGTTGGGCAGGCGGTTGTTCACCGAGCGAGTGGCTCCCACGTTGACGCCGAAGGTCAGCTTGTCGGTGGCCTGGTGGTCGAGGTTGAAGCGGGCGTTCATGCGCTGGTAGCGGTTGCTCACCAAGATGCCGTTCTGGTCGCTGTACTGGCCCGAGATGAAGAATTTCGTTTTCTCCGAGCCGCCGCTGGCGCTTAGGTCGTACTGCGAAAACGGGGCCCGCTGGAACGCCTGGTGCTGCCAGTCGGTGTCGTAGCTCGTTGGGTCCTGGTCGCCCGCGATGATGCGCAGGCGGGTAGCCGTGGAGGCCGCCGAGGAGCCGTTGTTGTTGCGGGCTTCGGTCAGCAGCTCGGTGTACTGCGCCGCGTTCAGGAAATCGCGCGTGTGGGTTGGGCTGCTCAGGCCGGTCTGGTACGCCACGGTGAACTTGGTGGCGCCGACCCGGCCGCGCTTGGTCGTCACGATGACCACGCCGTTGGTGGCGCGCGAGCCGTAGATGGCCGTGGCCGAGGCATCCTTCAGCACGTTGATGCTCTCGATGTCATTGGGGTTGATGTCGGCCAGCGGGTTGGTGGCGCCCGACGTCGACGATAGGTTGTCGGCGAGCACCGGGATGCCGTCCACCACGTACAGCGGCTGCGTGTCGCCGCTGATGCTGGACACGCCGCGTACCCGCACCCGGATGCCCTGGCCCAGCTTGCCGCTGCCGCTCTCGATGAACACCCCGGCCGCCTTGCCCTGGATGGATTGCTCGAACGACTGCACCGGCTGGTTGCCCACGTCTTTGCTCGACAGCTGCGTCACCGAACCCGTGAGGTCGGCCTTGTTTTGGGTGCCGTAGCCCACCACCACGGCTTCGCTCAGCTCGGTGGCGCTGGCTTGCAGCGTCACGTTCACAGTGGCCTGGCTGCCCACGGCCACGGTTTGGGTGGCGTAGCCTACGGAGCTGAACACCAGCGAGGCCCGGGGCCCCACGCTCAGCCGGAAGGTGCCGTCGGCGCCGGTGGTGGCGCCGTTGGTGGTGCCTTGCTCCAGCACGGTAACGCCGGGCAGGGCCCCGCTGTCCGAACCCAACACGCGGCCGCTTACGGCCTGGGACTGAGCCCAGGCGGGGGCGGCTAGCAAACAACTCAGCAGCAGCAACAGCAGCCGGTAGTGAGTAAAGTTTTTCATTTTCATGCAATGGAAGTTAAAGTTGAACAAGCAAAACTGGAGGGGGTCGACGCCCAAAAACACTATTTTTTCTTAAAACAGGATTAGTTTGAAATGACAAATCTATTATTAATTAACAAAAAAAACACCTACACCCCTATTTTTTTACCCTTGCCGAGACGTAATGAGTTGTTCGCCCTGATGGATCAACCAGCTTTTGATAGGCGGCGGGGCCCCGGGCCCCTACTTTTGCCGGCGATGCCCATAATTCACTACCTCACCACTGCCGACGCCATTGCCGCCGCGGCCGCCCACTTCGCCACCCAGCCGCGCATCGGCATCGATTTGGAGTTTGACGACATGCGCTACCGCTACGGCCGGCACCTGGCGCTCATCCAGGTGTTCGACGGGCAGGAGGTGTACCTCATCGACCCGCTACCGCTGGAGCCCGACATGGCCGCTGGCCTGGAGCCGCTCTTTGCCGTGCTCCGCGACCCGGCCGTGGCCAAGGTGTTCCATTCCTGCAAGTCAGATATTCTGCTCCTCGACGAGGTGTTCGGCGTCAACTGCCGCACCATCGTCGATACCAGCCTGCAATTCAGCCTGCTGGCTGCTGAAGATAACAATATTTCCCTGGGCCGCCTCATCCAGAGCGAATTAGGCTTTGAGGTGGACAAGGGCGAGCAGAAGTCGAACTGGCTGAAGCGCCCCCTCACCGAGGCCCAGAAGGAGTACGCCGCCAACGACGTGCTCTACCTGTTCGAGCTGACCGACCGCCTGGCCGCCCGCCTCGCCGACATGGGCCGCGCCCAGTGGGCCGTGGAGGAGAACCAGGCCCTGGAAGCCGTGCGCTACGGCCGCGACGAGCCCCGCCCTTGGGCCCGCAACGCCACCAAGTTCAAGATTACGCCCCAGGAAATGCCCATTTTCCGGGAGCTGTACAAGCTGCGCGACACCGTGGCCCGGCAACTCGACCGCCCGCCCTACCACGTCATCAGCAACGACCGGCTGGCCGAGCTGGCCCGCCAGCCCATCGAAACCTCTAACCAGCTGCGCGCTGCCAACGGCCTGCACCCCGAGCTGAAACGGGCGCCCTACGCCGACCAGCTGCTGGCCATCGGCACCACCGACCTGCCCGACGAGGCCCCGCTGCCCCCCGACCAGCGCAAATTCCCGTTCCGGCGCCGCCTGAACGGGGCCGCCGCCAGCCGCGCGGAAGCCCGCGAAACCCTGCTGCTGGCCCTCAAAGCCCACCTCGTCACCGACCAGGGCCCCGTGATGGCCAACATGGTGCTCAGCAACCGCCTCATCGCCGACATTGTGGAGCAGGGCGCCGCGGGGGCCCTACGCCCCTGGCAGCAGCAGCTGCTGCAAGCCGTAGCTGAGAAGCACGGCGAAGACTACGGGCAGCTTGCCACTCCGTTTGCCTGATTGTCTGAACCGCAGATTAAGTGGATTCAACGGATAAGAACGGATTTTGGGGAGCTGCTGCATGAGGCCTGGGGGCCCGGGGGCGGGCTGCCGGCTTTTCGCCGGCTGCCCGCTAATCGTTGCGGCGGTTTGGAGTCGGTGCGCGGTTCACTCGTAGCCGACCGAGCTGGCAATGGCTTTGGGCGTTGCTGGTACGTCCCCAATAGGGCCCCGAACCTTCCGGGCTGCCTTTGCGGTTGGGGGCCCGGGGTGCGGCCCCCATTACCTAATTTAATGCGATGCGCCGCTGGCTGTTGATTGGATTTTTGGGAGTGCTGGGGCTGCTGCTGGCGGGCGGCTACTTGGCGTGGCGCGTGCTGTACCGGCCCAACGTGGTGGCGTTTGTGGAAGGCGATGCCTACCTGTACATCCGCACCGGCAGCGGCTACGGCGCCGTGCGCGACTCGCTGCGGCGGCAGGGGCTGCTGCGCGCGCCGGGCGCGTTCAACTGGTTAGCGCGTTGGCGCGGCTACCCGGCGCACGTGCGGCCCGGCCGCTACCGCCTGGGCCCCGGGCTGGGCAACCTGGCCCTGGTGCAGCTGCTCGAAAGCGGGCAGCAGGACACAGTAGCCTTTGAGCTGGCGCCGTTCCATTACCTCGAAAACCTACCCCGGCAGGTCAGCCGGCAGATCGAAGCCGATTCGTTCAAGCTCAGCTTATTGCTGAATAATAATGCCGGGCTGCGCGCCCGCTACGGCCTCGATACCTGCACGGTGCGCACGCTGTTCATTCCGGGGCCCTACCGCCTGCTGTGGAACACCAGCGCCGCCGCCTTCCTGGACACCATGGCGGCGCGGCACCGCCGGTTCTGGTCGCCGGTGCGCCGGGCCCGGGCCGATTCGCTGGGCCTCACGCCGGTACAGGTGGGCGTGCTGGCCAGCATTGTGCAGCGCGAAACGGCCCAGCTTACCGACAAGCCCCTGATTGCCGCCGTGTACCTCAACCGCCTGCGCCTGGGCCAGCCCTTGCAGGCCGACCCCACCCTGCTCTGGCCCCTGCACGGCCTAGGCACCCGCAAGCGCGTGCTGAACGTGGACAAGAAAGTGGATTCGCCCTACAATACCTACCGCCACAAGGGCCTGCCACCGGGCCCCATCACCACGCCCCGCGCCAGCTCGCTCGACGCCGTGCTGCGTCCGGCCCACAACGACAATCTGTTCTTCTGCGCCCGCCCCGACGGTAGCGGCTTCTCGGATTTCGCCGTCACCTACGCCCAGCACAAGCGCAACGCCCGCCGCTACCAACACCACCTCGATAGCCTGGGCGTGAAGCGGTGAGGAGGTTGGTTGTAGATAAATAACCATTCCAAGGACGTCATGCTCATCTGGCGTCCGCGCAGCCGAAGCATCTCTACCGCGTAACTAATCTAATAGGTCGAATTACTTGCGCGGTAGAAATGCTTCGGCTGCGCACAGCATGACGTCCTTTTTTGCGCTTATTCTAAGCAAGACCTGATAATTAAAACCCACTACCGGGGCCCCAGGCGGTACACGCGGAGCTGCGCCGAATCTTGCGCGGCTTCGCGCTGCCAGTCCAGGGTTTGGTTGTAGTTGAGGCCGGTAAACTCGGAGTGCTCCAGGAACAGCAGCGGCTCGGTGAGGCGGGTTTCGGGCCAGGCGGCCAGCGGGGGCTGGCGGCGCAGCGAGTCGAATTGCGCCACGTGGGCCACTTGCCAATAGGCATCCAGCACCACGTAGTCGTAGCCCTGGCGGCGCAGGGCCCCCAGCTGGCGCTCGTTGGTGATGCTGGTAAACTGCACCTCTTTAGATAAGTACGGGGCCAGGCCCAGGCCCACCGTGCTGGCCACGCGCTGGGCCCCGTGGGCGCGCAGCCAGGCGGCCACCGCGGGGTAGTGGCTGGGCGGGTAGCGGTAGATGTGCTGCCAGAGCCGGTAGCCGTTCAGGGCCAGGGCGGCCAGCAGCACGGCGGCCCCGGGGCCCGCCAGCGGCCGGGCAGGTGGCGCAGGCTGAGCACCGCCAGCGCCGCCAGCGGCAAAAAGGCGTAGGTAAGGCCGCGGGGCGCTTTTTGCAGCAGGGCCATGCCCGCGAGCCAGCACCCCGCCCAGAGGGCCAGGTACAGCAGCAGCGGCAGCGGCCGGCCCACGGGCCCCAGGGGCAGCGCCCGCCACTGCCGCCACCCCAGCCACGCGCCCGCCGCCAGCCCCGGCAGCAGCACCGGCGACTCGAATGCCCCTAGGTAGCGGAAGTAGAAGAAGAAATCGGGGCTCAGCACCAACTGGCGGCCGGCGGGATTAGGCGCATCGGGCAGCACCAGGCGCACGTAGGTGGCCGGCCAGCGGTACCAGGGCAGGCCGGCTAATAGGGCCCCGGCGGCCATCAGCACTGCGTAGGGCAGGGCCAGGCGGCCCAGCACCTGCCACTTGGTGGCCCCGCGCCAGGCCGGCCAGTCGGCCCGCCACACCTCCAGGGCCCCCAGGATGGGCAGCACCAGCAGAAACTTGTAGCTGTAGCACAGACCCGCCGCCAGCCACCACGCGGCACTGCGCAGCGCCGCCTGCCGCCCGGCCAGGGGCCCCGCCTGCACCCGCCGGAAGTGGCTGCGCAGCAGGCCCGCCGCCAGCACCAGCCCGCCCGCCCCGGCCGTAAAATCGCGCCCCCGAAAACG
>NZ_MDZA01000234.1 GCF_001816125.1 Hymenobacter coccineus
GGCCCAACAGGGCCCCCCACGGCGGCCCCGCCCACCAGCCACCGGCGCACGGCGCCGCGCCGGGAGGCGCCAGGAAATACGTTGTATGCCATCAAGTGGCCCATCTGCGCGGGTAGAGACGGCGAATGAGCCGCGCAATATAGCGCCCGCGCCCGCTACCACTGGCGCGCCGCCATTTTCCCGCAAAAGGCCCGTTTTCAGGCTCCTGCGGGCGCCGGGGGCCGGTGGGCCGGGGCCCTAGCGGCCCAGCAGCTTGGCCACGTACTTGCCCACAATGTCGAACTCCAGGTTCACCACCTCGCCCACTTGCAACTGGTGGAAGCCAGTGTGCTCGTAGGTGTACGGGATGATGGCCACGGCGAAGGCGTCGTCGGTGCTCTCGAAGCAGGTGAGGCTGGTGCCGTTGATGCAGATGGAGCCCTTCTCGACGGTGACGCGGCCGGGGCCCGGGGCGTGCCGGAACCGGAAAATCCAGGAGCCGTCCTGGTCCTCGATGCCCACGCATTCGGCCGTGGCGTCCACATGGCCCTGCACAATGTGGCCGTCGAAGCGGCCGTTGGCGGCCAGGCAGCGTTCGAGGTTGATTTTGCGGCCGGGGGCCCACTGGCCCAGGTTCGTCACGCGCAGGGTTTCGGCGATGGCCGTGACCACATGGGTGCCCGCCGCCGCGTCCACGGCCACCACCGTCAGGCACACGCCGTCGTGGGCCACGCTCTGGTCAATTTTTAGCTCCGGGGCAAAGTTTGATTCAACCGTAAAGTGTGTATTAGAGCCCTCGCGCCGCACGGCGCTGATGGTACCCAAAGTTTCAATGATGCCAGTAAACATAAATCGCTGATTATGCGGATTAACCGTGATTTCGCTGATTTTTAAAGCGCTGATTACACAGGTTAATCACGGGTTTTTTGAGAATTAAAAAGGCGCTTGGGTTAAACAACGGCAACGACGAAAAAATCAGCGAAATCACGGTTAATCTGCATAATCAGCGATTTATTTACCGCGGCCTTCGAGGATGATTTTCAGCGTGTAGAGCATCACCCGGGCGTCCATGGCCAGGCTCATGTTTTCGATGTAGAGCACGTCGTACTTGAGGCGTTCCACCATCTGGGGCACGGTTTCGGCGTAGCCGTACTTCACCTGGCCGAGGCTGGTGAGGCCGGGGCGCACGCGGTGCAGGTGGCGGTAGTGGGGCGCCACTTGCACAATCTGGTCGATGAAAAACTGGCGCTCGGGCCGGGGCCCCACCACGCTCATATCGCCGCGCAGCACGTTCCAGAACTGGGGCAGCTCGTCGAGGCGCACCCGGCGCATGAAGCGGCCCCAGGGCGTCACGCGCGGGTCGCGGTCGGAGCTGAGCGCGGGCCCCAGGCGCTCCGAGCCGAGGTACATCGAGCGGAACTTGATGATGGCGAACGGCACCCCGTTTTTACCGATGCGCTCCTGCCGGTAAAACACGGGCCCCGGCGACGAAATCCACACCATGCACGCCGTGAACGCATACGCCCAACAGGCCAGCAGGATGAAGCCCAGGGACGCCACCATGTCGAACAAGCGCTTGGTGACCGCCTGCCAGGGCGGCAGCAGGTCCTGCTTGATTTCGATGAGCGGCGTGCCAAACGAGTGGTTTACCTTCACCGAGCCCAGCAGGATTTGGTACAGATCGGGCAGGATGCTGATGCGCACGGGGGTACCTTCCAACAGGCTAAGGATTTCCTGGATGCGGCGGTGCTCGCTGGGGTCGATGGCAATGATGACCTCCTCGATGCGCAGGGCCCCCACTAGGGCCGGCAGCTGGCCGTAGGTGCCGCAGGCGGGCAGCGCCGCGGCCAGGGTCCCGTCCACGGGTCCGTCCTCGGGGGCCACGAAGCCTTCCACGCGCAGGCCCAGGTGGCGGCCGGTGCGGGCCAGGTCGCGGGCCGTGTCGAGCACCAGCGCGGTGCCCCCCACCAGCAGCGTGGGGAAGTAGATGGCGCCGCGCCGCACCAGGCCCTGCACGCTGCGCACGGCGGCCACGCGCAGCAAGGCCGTGAACGAAAAATGCAGTAGGAAATAAGCCGCCAGCGTGCGGTAGTAAAGGTGGTAGCTGCTCACCCCCTGGTCGTCGAGCAGCAACACGAAGAAGAGCACCCCCACCCCCAGCGCCGACACCCGCAGCAGCCGCAGCACCTCGGACAGCCGCGACTTGCGGAACACGTTGCGGTACTGCCCGGCCAGGGCGTAGAAGGCCGTCCAGGCCAGGCCGATGGCCAGGGCGGCCAGGGCCAGCGCCGCGGCCGCTTCCGGCGTGAAGCGGTAGCCGGCCAGCTCATTCAGCAGGTACTTGCGCAGCCCGAAGAACGCCGCCCAAGCCAGCAGCGCCGCCAGAAAATCGGCGGCCACGAGCTTGGCGTACTGGAGGCGGCGAAGAAGCACGGAGGGGCTAACGGGTGTATTTTTGCGGGCCCAATGCCCCACGGGGCCCCAAAGGTAGCGCCGGCGGGGCCCACAGGCCCGCCCCGCCCCGCCCGGGGCGGCCGGTTTTCCCGCGTTTTCCCCGTGCCCC
>NZ_MDZA01000235.1 GCF_001816125.1 Hymenobacter coccineus
ACGGGGACGCCAACGGGCGCACCACCGCCACCGGCAGCCAGGCGCCCGCAACGCGCGCCGCGGCAGCACCCCGGTGGGCAGCCCCACCACCAAGGGCGCGACCATTCCGGGTGCCTCAACGACGACGCCCGCTACGACCACCGCGCCGGGCACGACCACCACGCCGGGCGGCATTCCGCGCTAGCCCGCCCAGCGGCCCCGCCCACGTTGCCTCATCAGCCCCAGCAATCTTGCTGGGGCTGTTTTTTTGTGTCTATCTGGCTACGAAATGCCCCTTGTCCAGGAGGAAATGGTTTCTCCGCCCTGGGCCATCCGGCGGGCCTACTCCGCTCCTACTGCTGCTGCCTTTGCTTTTCTACGCGGCTTTGCGCACCGGGGCCGCGGTGGGGGCGGCCACGAAGAAGCCGCCCAGCGCCAGGCTCACCAGGCTTTGCACGGCGGTGAGCATGAGGCCCGCCAGCTTGAGGCTGTCCAGGAGCTGGCGGGTGCTGTCGGCCTGGTGTTGGAGGCCCACGGCCAGGGTCGCCCACAGGCACAGGCCGTAAAAGAACGAGAGCCCCCAGCACAGCCGGAAGTAGAACGTGCTGCTGGCGGCCGGCCCGTCGGCGGTTTCGGACGTGCGCAGCGTGCCGATGATGAGCAGCAGCGTGGGGAATAGAAACGGGCTATACCACTGCCAGATGGCCGCCGGGTCGTCGAAGCGGCCCTGGATGGTGTTGTAGAAAAGCAGCAGCGTGGGCCCCGTGGCCAGCACGAACCAGAGGATGGCCAGGCGGTGCTGGGCCTGGGCTTTGGGCAGGGTATCGGGCATAACAAGGGGGCGAACGGGACTAAAATCCGACGGCGATGCCGGCTTTGGACAGGTGCTGCCGGCCCGAGAACAGGCTGGCGTCCACGAGCGCGGCGGGGCGATTTTCCTTTTTCTCGAACTCGTACACCAGGGCCGTGCAGTGCGAATCGGCGGTCCAGGGCAGGCGGCCCACGGCGGTCGGCAGCGAGGTGGTGCCGTGCGTCAGCCAGTCGATGGCCTGCTGCTTGTCCACGGTTTCGTCGGTGGGGGCAAACGCGGTGGCCGTCACCGCGAACACCACCACCCGGAACCGCCCGGTGCGGGCACTGACCAGGTTGCGCAAGAAGGCCGCGAGGCTGCTGCCCGCCACTGCCTCGGGGGCCCAGCGGTTGGGTTCGGGCAGCGGGTTGTCTTGCCCGTCGAGCTGCTCAATGCGCGTAACCAGGGCGAACCCTTCCGGAATGCTGTAGTAGGCCGGGTCCTGAAACCGGGCTTTGACGAGGGCGACCCGCAGACGGGCATCCACTTGGCCCAGCCGCTGTACGCCCGTGGTGAACCGCTCGGGCAACAGGCAGTACGCCGAGGGGTGGGGCGGCGGCCAAGCGAAGGCATTCGCCCGCTTTTTTTCCGCCGACCGGATCGTGGGCGCCTCCCCCGCCGTCGGTGTAGGCGGGGGCGGCGGCGGGGGTGGCTGGCGGGCAAAAACTGGCCGGCGGCGGATTGGGGTAGCCCGGCGCGGCAACGGCGTGCGCATTACCTGCACCTCGCCCGGTGTGGCCAGTACCGTTACTTCCGCCGTGCCGGCCAGGTCGACCAGGTTGGGGGCCAGCTCGACCAGCCGGGCAAGGTGACCGGCGTACGACAGGCGGAGCTGCACTGGCCCGTCGGGCAGTTGAGCCAGCACGGCCGCGAGCACGGTTAGCGCGAATTTGCCAACCGCGTCGGTGGCGGTGGCCAGCGCCGTGCCCACGAGCGCCACCGCCGCCTGCGGCACCCCCTGGCCGGCCGCGTCCACCACCTGGCCTTTGATGAGCAAGAACTCGGCAATTGGCCGGGGCGCCACCGGCGCGGCCAGGGGAACGCCGGCCACCGGCGCGGCCAGGGGCCCCAACGGGCCCCATGCGCCCAGCAGAGGGATAAAGAGCAATAAGTACGGCTTCATGGCATGGATGAAAAATAAATCCAGGTTGAACAACCCCCGCTACCGGCCGGGCTACGTGGTGGCCACGGCCTGAAGCAGGGCGTAGGCCACTTCGGGGTGGCAGATGTCGGAATGGTCCTGAATAATGGCGTCGGCGTTGAGGTTGAACACCTTGCCGGCGGCGAAGGCGTAGGCCGCCCCCACGCCCAGCAGGGCCCCTTCGGTGGCCTCGGGGGTTTTTTGGGCCCCGTTGCGGCCCATGCCGCCGTACTTGTCGCGGGCATCGCCGAGGCCCGAAGCCACTTGGTGGGCCAGCATCGAGGCCAGCGGGTACATGGTGCCCACGGCCGAGTCGTGGTCCGAGTGCGTGATGAGCACGGGCCCGCGCACGGCGGGCAGGGTGAGCACGGCGCGGAAAAACCCGGGGTGGGTGCCGTCGTAGTTGTTGGAGAGGCCGTAGTGCGAGTAGGCCGCTTGGAGCAGCGTGAGGGTAGCGACGGGCAGCGCGGATTGGCCAGCGGGCCCAGCGGCGGCAGCCGTGGCCAGGCGGCCGCCGAA
>NZ_MDZA01000236.1 GCF_001816125.1 Hymenobacter coccineus
CGTAGTCGCGTTGCGGCGCGTCCTCGCGCATCAAGCACAGGTACGGGGCCACGAAGGTCCATTCGTCGTCTTTTACATCGCTGGGGTAAGCCATACCCCAAATTTCGGCACAAGTTCATAACAGGCTCTAGTGGCTCAGAAAGGCGCGCCTTTCTGAGGCTCCCTTTGAGGAGTGCTAAAAGCTAGCCTAGGGGGTGCCTCAATAGTTCAAGAAGTGGGTTCTGAATCAGTAGTAGGAAACCGGTACTTTCTGACCCAACAGGTGCGTTCGAAAAACCTCCTCGCAAAACGGCCCTGAAAACGGTGTTTTCGGGGCCGTTGGCATAGGTAGGATTGGTGTTCGAGAAACAGTAGTTTTCGGAACAAGGCGCTAGCAGTTCACTAAAACCACCGGATGGCGCGCAAGATCAGGCCGCGATAACCAGTTTACGAAACTCATCTCCTCGGTGCATTTCGTAAACTTTCAATCGTAGACGAGTTTCTTAAACTCCCTCGACCCTACAGTGGCCCATTGGCACCTGGTGCCAGCCAGCTGCCAGGCGTTCAGGGAAAGGAGGGTTTGAATTCTGTTACCTTTCATACGGACTCGGACTGCGCGGATCGGCGCCATTACGCAGGACGCGACGACATGCGTCCGGCGCAGGCTTAAATTATCTAGCTTACCCATGGCGTTTAGTCGGAAAGCAACACTGGCGGAAATAGCAGCGCTGCGGCACCACCCCGACGCACTGGGCCATTATTTAAGAACGCTCGCGGAGGAAAACCCGCACGCCATTGAGCTGCTTGGAGTGTACGAGTCCTTGCTCAACGAGCCGGATTGGTACCTGAAAGAGGTGGGGCTCTACGTCTTGTTGTTCCACTTCAAACGGCAAAACGAGGGGTATAAAGAGCGCGCCTTGGCCATTTTGAACGATGGCGACGAAGATTTTGAGGTCCGCCTGTGGGCCGCCACGGGGTTGGCCGAATGCTACCACGGCACGAAAGACCCTGCAATTATGAACGGCATGTTGCGTATGCTGGGCTCAACAGACGTGGGCAGTTCCTTGCGTAATGTGTGCTTGCAGTGTGTGGTTAAAGTTTGGGCATTGACTTCTTTGGAAGTGTTCCAACGAGCACACCGGGAGTTGTCTCACGACGAAGCACTGGCCTTAACAAAAAACATGGCTGAATTCAAGGCGGAGCTGCAGCTGATTCAACATCACTTGATAGCCTCCTGAAAAGGCCCGCAAGCTGCTGCACTTGGCGAGTTCAGGAAAAGGGTCCGAAGGCAAACGAGCGCTGTTCAGAAGAACGAGCCCTAAGCTGTACACTACTAGACCAACTCCTTGCGCGCAGAAACCGTAATCTGTTTCATTGTATCCCCGAAGCGTTTCAATCGCTGGCCAGGTAATATTAGACCTTTGTCCTTCACAGACAACAGCCTACTTACGGTGAGCACGAGCAACACCTATACTATCCCCCAGTTCTTGGACTACCTGGGCGTTCGTGGGGCAAAGGACGACGCCCTGCACGTCATACGGTACGACGAGCAGTCCCTACGCGTCCAGTCGCCGCCGGTAAGCATCTACTTTTATTCCTTGTCGCTGAAAGAGTACGTCAATGGTCCCTCCCAGATGATGGACCTGACGGAACCGTACATCTACCTGGATACACCTCATAAGACGCTAGAGTGGGATAATTGCGACGCCTCGCCCGGCTCCTTCCTTTCCGGCTACGGGTTGCTGGTCAGCGCCGAGCTGTTGGAGCCCTACGTCAAGCAGTACTCATTTGCCACCTACAGCAGTCACGAGGCGCTCTATCTGCTGCCCGAGGAAAAAACCCTGTTGCAGGACTTGTTTGAAAAGGCCTACGCCGAGTACCAGAAAGAGCCCTTTACCAAGCCCATAGTGGTGTCCTACGCGGCCTTGTTGCTCTCCTACATTCAACTCTTTTACGAGCGGCAATTTCAGTCGCGCGCCACGCTCTATCACCGCGTAGTCGCCGACTTCTACGCCCACCTGGAGCAGTATTTCACCCCAGAAAACGACCTAAACGCGTTGCCCACGGTGGCGTACTTTGCCGAGAAAGCGGCCCTGTCCACCAACTACTTCGGTGATTTAATTAAGTCCTTCACCGGGCAGCCGCCGCAGACGCACATTCAGCAGCACGTCGTGCAGTTGGCCAAGACCCGGCTGCGCCACTCGGATGCGACGGTGAGCGAGATTGCCTATGCGCTGGGCTTTGAGTACCCGACGTATTTCACGCGGTTTTTCAAGAAAGAAACGGGCATTACGCCGACCGTTTTTCGCCAGCAGTAATCTGTTTGAGGTGGTCTAGACTAGGCGCACAGAAGCAGGACGTATATTTCCTGAGTCATGAGCGCAGAAAAGAGCAAGAAGACGCCGGATAAGCGGCGCAAATA
>NZ_MDZA01000237.1 GCF_001816125.1 Hymenobacter coccineus
ACCCCCGCCGCCGGGGCCCCGGCCGATACGCTGCAACGCGCCGCACCGGCCCCCGACAGCACTAAGTCAATTAAGAATTAAAAATTCAGAATTATAAATTAAAAATCAGGACCGTCACGTCAGCTTTCACCCGGCAACTCTGCTCTGTGAAACTCCGTGAACATTGTGCAAAACCGGCCACTGGGGCCCTAAAAACGTAACGTTGGCCCGCTCAAATTTTAATTTTTAATTCATCATTTTTAATTAAAAAAACCGCTGCTTACCTCCTTGTTAATGAAGTATTTTTCAATTCGCCGCTTAAGTAAAGGTTTGCGCTTGCCGCTGGTGGGAGCGGGGGTGCTGGCTGCAGCCGGGGCCCTGCCCGCCCAGGCCCAGACCACCAAGCCCCGCAAGGGCGGCACCATTCAGGAGGCGGAGATTGAGATTGTGAAGGACCGCGTGAACGAGCTGGGCACGGCCCCCCGCAACTTCGATAAAGTGGCGGTGCCGGCCCCGCCCAAAACGGCTGCCGCCCCGGCCTACACCTTCCCCGATTTCCGGCTGCCGCCCGACCGCCTCGTGCCCTCGGTACAGGTGCTCACCATTAAGCAGGAGGAGCTGACGCCCCTCACCGGCAACTTCCTCAAGGCGGGCATCGGCAACTATGGCACGTTCTACGGCCGGGCCTACCTGCACAGCGCCCGCAGCACCGATCACAGCTACGGCCTCGACGTCAAGCACATCAACTCCCTGACCGGGCCCGTGGACGGCAAGAATTCGGGCGTGTCGCAGACCAGCGCCGCCCTCACCGGCGAGATTTACCGCGGCAACGCGGCCTTCGGCGGGGCCCTGGATGTAAGCCGTGAGCGCTACAACTTTTACGGCTACACCGGGCCGGCCACCTCGCCGGTGCCGCAGCCCACGCCCGACGCCGGCGACATCAAGCAGGTGTTCACCCGCTTTGGGGCCCGGGCCTACGCCCGCAACCAAGCCCCCAGCGCCGCCCTGCAATACGAGCTGGGCCTGGGCTACAAGTACTGGAACGACAACTTTTCGGCCTCCGAAAGCAACGTGCTGCTGAACGCCAAGCTGGGCTACGCCCTGAGCGATGACAGCCGCTTCGTGCTCAACGGCGATGCCTCCTTCATCACCGACAAGGACTCGGCCACCCGTTCGCGCAACTTCGTGCAGGTGACGCCGGCCTACGAGGTGAAGCGCGACCGCCTGAACCTGGCCCTGGGCCTCACCCTGGGCTACTCCTCCGATCTGCTCAACGGCGTGAGCCGCGGGGCCGTGTACCCGGCCATTCGGGTGGGTTACGCCGTAGTGCCCGAGCAGTTCACCGTATACGGGGGCCTGGGCGGCGCCATTCAGCGCGTGACGCGCAACGACATCACCGCCGAAAACCCCTGGCTGAACCAAAATGTGTACGTGGCCGATACCCGCCGGGGCCCCACCGTGTACGCGGGCTTCACCGCCGCCCCGGCGCGCGGCCTGGCCTTGAACGGCCGCGTGACCTTCAGCCGCGACAAGAACCTGTACTTCTACCTCAGCGACCCGCTGCACCAGGACAAATTCAACCTGGTGTACGACGACGAGGGCACCACCAATGTGAACGTGCACGCCGAGGCCTCGTACGGCACGGGCGAGAAGTACCGCATCGGGGCCCGGGCCGACTACAACCGCTACGGCACGCGGGCGCTGGCCCAGCCCTACGGCCGGCCCGAGTTCCAGGCCACCGTGTTCGGCACCTACAACGTATCGGAGAAGCTGCTGCTGGGCCTCGAAACTTACTTCTACTCGGCCAGCTACAGCGTCAGCTACGTCAACCAAGTGCCCGATTTTTACCGCGCCACGTCGCCCATTTACGACCTCAACCTGCGCGCCGACTACCGTGTTACGTCAAATTTATCCATCTTTGCAATGGGTAATAACCTCGCCAACCGCCAATACCAGCGGTTTTACCGCTACCCCGTCAAGGGAATCAACATCATCGGCGGGGTAACTTACACGTTTTAAATAGCCTACTTGTCGTCTGATTAATTGTTGATTGTTAAAGGTTTGCCTGCTGATATGGAGTTCTCCGTCAGTAAGTGGATTTAAACGATAAACAATTAAACCCTCAACAATTCAACCCTGTACTACATGCACCTTGCCGACCACATCCGCCCCCTACTCCGCGACCACGACTGCGTGATTATCCCGGATTTTGGGGGCCTGGTGGCCGATGCCGTGCCGGCCCGCGTGCAGGCCAACCGCCATGCCGTGAGCCCCCCCGGCCCGCCTCGTGGCCTTCAACCAAGCCCTGACCCGCAACGACGGCCTGCTCGTGGACGCCCTGGCCCAGCACCTGGGCGTGCCCGCCGTGCAGGCCCGCGAGGCCCTGCGCACTGCCGTCGCCAGCC
>NZ_MDZA01000238.1 GCF_001816125.1 Hymenobacter coccineus
GGTGTACAGCAGGCTTCTGGCCGGCGCTGGGGGCCCTGCCTGGGCGGGGGCCCCGGGCCTGGCGCTGGCCCTGGGGGGCGGGCGCGTGGTGGTGCAGGGGGCCCTGGCGGCCGTGTGCTACCGCCGCGCCGGCCTGCGCCTGCGCCCCTGGCTGCTGCCGCTCTTCGAGGGCTACACGCTGGCCCTCACCCTGGGCATGGGCTACGTGCGCCTCTTCGGCGGGGCCGTAGTGTGGAAGGGCCGCCGCTACGATTAGGGCCCCGGGGGGGCCCAGTGCTGGCCACAGTTTAGCGCGCAGCGCGCAACTGTCGGCCGGCAAACGGGGTGAGTCTGCGACTCACGGCCGCGCAGCGGCCCGGCGGAATTGCACTCCTGGGGGCCCTGGGGCGAGCTTGCCGCTGCGCGGCAGCGAGTTGCAAACTCGCCCCATTTATCGGCCAGCAGTTACGCGCTGCGCGCTAAACTGCGGCCAGCGCCAGGGTGAGGCAAGTGCTTATTTATCAACGTTGTAGCGCCGCAGGTATTCCCGCGTTTTTCGGCCTGACTCTTTCAAATCTGCCTCCTTCCAGGGGCCCGTGGAGTTGGCTGATTTTTCGAGCATTGAGCACGTTTCGTCCTTGTCGGACACCGACCAGGTGATCCAGCTCAGGCCCTTGGCTTCCATCCAGTCGATGTAGGCTTGCCAGGCGGCGGGGTTCAGGGGCCCGTCGCCGGAGGCTTCCATGCCCGCCGATTCGGAGATGAACACCGGCAGGCCGCTGGCGAGGGCCGCGTCGGTGCGGTCGCGCAGCTCCTTGCCGTGCGTGGCGGCGTAGAAGTGCATGGTGTACATCAGGTTGCGCTGGCCGCGGATGGGGTCGGCGGCGGGCAGGTTGATGTCCTGGTCCCAGTGCGGGCAGCCCACGAGGATGACGTTGTTGGGGTCGTTGGCGCGGATTACTTTGATGATTTCCTCGGCGTAGGCCTTTACTTCGGGCCAGGTTTCCTGGTCGGGCTCATTGAAGATTTCGTAGATGACGTTGGGCGTCTTGGCGTAGGTTTTCGACACCTCGCCGAAGAATTGCTTGGCCTCGGCCAGGTTGATGTTGTGGCTGTGCCAGTCGATGATGACGTAAATGCCCGCCTTGATGGCGCCGTCTACCACCGCCTTCACCTTGGCTTTGGAGAAGGCCGGGTCCTTCGTATAGCACCGCTCGCCCACCTCAACGCCCATCGCCGCCCGCACCACGTTGCAGTGGAAATCCTGGGCCAGCCACCCCACCGCCTGCTCGTTGTAGAAGCGCGGCCACAGGCTGTGCCAGCCGAAGCTCACGCCCCGCAGCGCAATTTTTTGGCCCTTTTGGTCCACCAGCTGGGTGCCTTCCACCCGCAGGGCCCCGTGCTGGCGCACAAAGTTGGCGGGCCGCGCGGTTGGTGCAGCAATAAGTTTGTTGTCTAGCAATGCGTTGGCATTGGCGGCCCGGATAGGGGGCTGGGCAGCGGCGGACAGCAGCAGGGCGGCGGCAGCCACCAGAAACATCATTTTGCGGGGGTTGAACATGGCAATGGCAAGCGCTTGGGTTAGCTAAGAAAGCCAATTTAGGGCCCCGGCGCGGCGCAGGTTGCCGTTTGCCCCCGGGGGCGCCTCCGTTGCCCAGCAATTGCTCAAAATGTACCGATAAGCGCGGTGGGGCATTTTCTGTGATGAACCGAATAAGCCGGCAAGGGCCGTGGCGCGCACTTGGTAGGTTGTGCCACGGCCCTTGCCGGCTTATTAACTGATTTCTAAAGCGCCCACACTACCATCAGGCCTTGGGCACCAGTACCAGCTCAATGTCCACCAAATCGGTGGTTTCGGTGGGGCGCCACACGGGTTGAGGGTTGATACCGATTCTCTTCGGGTCGAACCGGTTTTGCTGGGCCAGTAGGCGGTTGGCCTCCATGAGCTTGGCGCGGCTGAAGTCATCGCCGGTGCGCAGCGGCAGCCGCTTCAGCAGCGCCGCTTTAGCCGAAGCGTCGAGGTTGCCGGTGATGAAAACGTGGCGGAGCCGGGCCATCCGGCCTTCTGTGACGGTGAAGGCCAGGTCCACGGTGCCGTCGGCTTGGCGCTTGGCCACGGGCGCCACCTGGAAATACAGGTAGCCGTGGTCCATGTATAAGGAGGTGATATCGGGGCGTGCGGGGTCGTAGCTCAGCCGCTTTTCTACGGCCAGCGAGTCGTAGGCGTCGCCGGGCCGCAGGCCTAGCACCTCGTTTAGGCGGGCCGTGGGCACCACCGCATTGCCCCGCCAGCTGATGCGGCCGATGCGCGGGGTCCCCGGCGCGGCGGCCCAGGGTGCGGGCATTGGGGGGCCCCCGGGGGCGGGGGCGCTGGGG
>NZ_MDZA01000239.1 GCF_001816125.1 Hymenobacter coccineus
AAGCACAGGTACGGGGCCACGAAGGTCCATTCGTCGTCTTTTACATCGCTGGGGTAAGCCATACCCCGAATTTCGGCACAAGTTCATAACAGGCTCTAGCGCCGCTCGCCGAACCGGGCGTGCCACCCGGCCCAGGCCTGCAAGCCGCCGGTGTGCACCGCCACCACCGTGCTGCCCGGTGGGAAGTACCCTTGCCCAATCAAATCCAACACCCCGAATAGCAGCTTACCGGTGTAAATGGGGTCGAGCAGCACCCCGTGCCGTTCCTCAAACTGCCGGATGAACGCCAGTAAATCAGCTGAGTATTTGGCGTAGCCGCCAAAGTGGTAATCCTTGGCCAGCATGTATTTACCAAAAATCTGCCCGGTGGCCTCCCGCGTCAGTGCGTCGATGTCGTCCTTCAGGAAGCCGCCGTTTTTCAAGGCGGCCACGCCCACGACCTTTTCAGGGCCCCGTAGGCCGGTGAGCAGGCCAGCCAGGGTACCGCCCGTGCCCACGGCCACGGCCAGTGCATCGAACGCTACCTGCTGGCGGATTTCGGTCGCTAGTTCGGCCATGCCTATCAACGCCAGCGCGTTGGTGCCGCCTTCGGGCAACAGGTAGGCGGGGCCGAACCGGGCTTGCAGCTCGGCTAGGAAGGCGGGTTCGGTGCGGCAGCGGTAGGTGGTGCGGTCGAGGTAGTGCAGGGCCATGCCGTCGGTGGCGCAGCGGGCCAGGGTGGGGTTGGGGGCCCCGGCGGCCTCGCCCCGCACCAAGCCCACAGTGGCAAAGCCGTGCAGCCGCCCGGCCGCCGCCACCGCCGCCAGGTGGTTGGAATAGGCCCCGCCGAAGGTGAGCAGCCGGCCGTGGCCCAGGCGCCGCGCTTCCAGCAAGTTGTACTTCAGCTTGCGGGCCTTGTTGCCGGGCAGCTCGGGGCTCACCAGGTCGTCGCGCCAGAGCAGCAGGCGCACACCGCGGGCGGCGGCCACGGGCTCGGGCAGTGCCTGGAGGAAGGGGCTCATCGGCGGTGTGGGTTTGGGCACCGGGACGGCCCGAGCTGCCGGCTTTTCGCCGGTTGCCCGGAGCCAAAGGACTGCTAAGCTGCGTCGGCTTCGGGCTGGCGCTTGGCCACGTAGGCGCCGGCGCCCAGCAGCACCAGCACCAGGCCGATGCTGGATATTAGCGACACGGTGTTGCCGGTGGCATACTCTTTAGGCTCGAACTTGAAGTCGATTTTGTGGGCCCCGGCGGGCACGTTCATGGCGCGCAGCACGAAATCGGCGCGGAAGTACGGGGTCGGCTTCCCGTCGAGGTAGGCGTTCCAACCGTCGGCGTAGTACACCTCCGAGAACACCACCGTGCCTGGCTGGGCGGCGTTGTAGCCGTAGCTCAGCGCGTCGGGGGCGTAGGTGGTGAGGCTGATAGTGGCCGTGGTGTCGGCGTAGGTGGCGGCCTGCACGGCCGGGAATTTCACGTGGTCGACCACTGCCGTGCGGCCGGGGTTGCCGGCGGCCACGGCGGCCAGCTCGGCGTCGGGCGTGGCCACGGTTTGCACCGCGCGCACGAACCAGGCGTTGCCCAGGGCCCCGGGGTTGCGGATGACGGGCTGCTTCTCGTTGCCCGTCAGGTAGTAGCGGGTGTTCAGCATGTTGAGCACCGGCGTGCGCCGGAAGTCGCCGCCGTTTTGGCTGAACAAGGCCTGCATCTCGGGCGAAATCTCGCGCTCCACCAGGTCCTGGTAGCGGCGCAGCTTGGCCCCGTGGTAGCCGCCGATGCTCTTGTGGAAGTACGACGTTTGGGCCTCGTTGAACGGGTTCTGGATGTTTAACACCCGGTAGCTCAGGTCTTTGTCTTGCAGCACGGCCTGGTCGGCCGCGCTGGGCTCAAAGCTCTGAGCGATGCTGGTCGGCTGGAAGTTTTTCTCGCCGAGGTAGCGCTTGTCCACACTCCACAGGTCCACTAGCACCAGCAGCGCCACCAGCGCCGCGGCCGAACCCGGGCCCAGCTTGCCCTTCAGGTAAAAGTACAGCGTGCCCAGCGCCAGGCCCACGAACAGCAGCCCGCGCCACACGTCGTTGCGCAGCAAGTCGGCGCGGTCGGCGCGCAGGGCCCCGATGAGCGGGGCCGGAAAGCCGCCGGGGTTTTGGGGCCCCTGCACCAAGCTGGCGTCCACGGGCGCCGCAAAATCAAAGCTGAAGCTGGCCAGCCACGCCAGCACCAGCACCCCGGCCGTCACGGCCCCGGCGTAGAGCAGCTGGCGCAGGCGCTCCCGGGTTTCGGGGGCGTCGGGCGCGGCGGCCGCGTTGCCAGCGGCCGCGCGAGCCGCTTTGGCCAGGGCTGGGTGCATGGGTTCGGCCGGG
>NZ_MDZA01000240.1 GCF_001816125.1 Hymenobacter coccineus
GGTGGCGGGGCTCCTTGCGGCGGGGTTTGCTGCATTTGCTGCTGCCGCTGCCGCAGCGCTTCCTGCTGCTGCTGGCCCACGGGCGGGCCCCCAACGCCGCCGGTTTGGCTGCCGCCGGCCGAACCAGGCCGCGTGGCCGGTGAGCTGGTCTGTGCCGCCGCGCCCAACGTCGTGGCCAGTAGCCCCAGGCTGGCGGCTGCGACCCGATAGGAGCGGCCCGGCCGAAAATACAGATTTCGCATACCCGCCAGCACTAGGCTTTAATGTTATTTTAATGTCGCTAGAACACGAAAAACCCGTAGCTGGCCGGAGTGTTTAGAAAAAATAACCTCATCCATAATGTACCTGAACATTAAATTATGATAACTGCCTGATTTTGTTAAATACTATATTGGATAGGGCCTTGCCTGCTATTTGGGCCCCCGCGGGTGCCAGTCGGTGGCGGGCCTCGTTAGATTCGTCCTCGTTTTTGGCCACCACAAGCTGGGCCACGCCGCTAGTGGCGGCGTGCTAAGCGCCGGAAGCGGCGAGTGAGTTAACCGGAGCTTCCGGCCCGGCAGCTACACGTGGGGCGGGGCGGGCGCGGACACGACACATAGAAGGGCCGCGCGAACCAGTGGTTCGCGCGGCCCTTCTATGTGTCGTGTCCCGAACGGGGTGGTCCGGCGAATTGTCCGAAGGGATTCGTCGGGCTACTCTCACTACAGCGGCTTCGGGCAATCGTAAGAGTGGCCCAACGACAGAAAAAGTCGCCAGACCACCTCGTTCTGGCCCATCCCCGTTTCATGGGGCTGGCGGGTGGTGCAGGGGCCCTAATTAATTAATTAATTACAGAATGGCCTGCATCTGCATCGTCACCTCGGGGCGGTAGCGGACGTCGTTCACGTTAGTAAAATCGGGGCGGGCGCGGTAGTTGAGCGTGATTTTGGCCTGGTGGCCGTCGAGCAGCACGTTCACCCCGCCGTCGAACAAATGCACGTCCTGGATGCGGCCGTCTTCGCGGCGTAGGCCTTCGTAGTGGCCGTGGGTATAGCTCGCGTAGGGCTGCAAGCGCGCTTTGGGGCCCAGCAGGCGCTGGGGCAGCAGGTAGCCGGTTTGGATGGTTTGGGCCGTGCCGGTGCCCACCACGGGCACGGCGTTGCCGCGCAGTGCGGCCGAGCCGTAGCCGGGGTTGAGGTTGCCGGCGTAGCGCACCAGGTTGTTGCCCATGTTGTATTTATAAAAGGCGCTGTAAATGGTAAAGGCCGTGCGCTGGGCCGTGTCCACGGGCGTATCGAAGAACACGTCGGCCGCGAACACGCTCAGATCTTGCTGCCGGTAGGGAATGGCCCAGGCGCCGGCCGCCGGCGTGGCGGTAGGGGCGGCCTGGTCGCGCAGGTACAGACCGTTGGCGTAGTAGAGGAAGCCCGTGCCGAGGTTGAACACGCGCTTACTACCCAGGTAGGTGCCCACCGGGAAGGGCACGAGGTTGGCCTCTTTCTCCAGGAATTCCCACGCGAAATACCCCTGGTAGACCTTGCCGCGGGCGCGCGGGTTGAACTGCGCCACGCCGGTGGTGAGGGTAGCGGGCGTGCTGGCGGTGTTATTCTTAAAGGCGTCGTTCACCGAGAGGCGGTAGTCGAACTTGCCCACCCGGCCGTGGCCGAACAGCCCCACGCCCCGCCCGGTCTGGTCGATGGCGTCGAGCACCGGCCACTGCGTGCCGGGCGTGTCGAGTGTGAGCAGCGAAAACGCGGCGAAGCTGCTCTGGCGCGAGATGCCGTTGTAGGCGTGCAGGCCCCGCCGATGCTCAGGTACTTGTTCACCTTGTAGTCCAGCATGGCGTCGTGCATGTAGAACGACGCCTTTTTGCCCGGTCCGGTGGCCTCGCCGGGGCCCCGCCCGAGATGGTGCTCTGCGAGTTGATGCCGAGCTGGGTGACGATGACGAAGCGCGAGTTGAGCTGCGAAACCAGCAGCAGCCGGGCGCGGCGGATGCCAAAATCGAGCTGGCTGCTGACGGGCTCCTCGGTGCCGTTGACGGTGCCCGTGTTGTTGTCGGTGTAGCGGCTCCAGAACTGCACGGCCGTCATCAGGCGCACGTATTTCGAGCCGTCGGGGGAGATATTGATTTTCATGCCCGGGCCGTAGGGGGCCGATTTGGCGGGCTGGGCCATGGGCTGGGGCAGCACGTTGGGGGGCGGGGTCGGGGGGCCCGG
>NZ_MDZA01000241.1 GCF_001816125.1 Hymenobacter coccineus
CGTACAAGCCGCCGCGACACGTTCGCGTAAATCAAGAGAATAGGCTTTCACGCTGGAAAAATAACTCCCGTACTGTACATCATCCTGAGAACCGCTCTAGGGTCAATGTTATACGTGGCTGGGTCAATATCGACAAAGACCGGAGTGCAGCCTTCCCACATAATGCTGCTTGTTGTCGCAACGAAGGAAAACGGCGTAGTAATAATTTCTCCTTGTAGCCCTAAGGCCTTGATTGCTAATTGTAGCGCAATGGTCCCGTTGCTTACATAAAATAAATGGGAACGTTAAAATAGTTTTTTAGCGTGAGCTCCAGTTCATTGACTAAAGGCCCATTATTCGTGAGCCATGTCCGTGACCAGATTCCCTGTAAGTAATGATTATATTCCTCTTGGGGCGGTAAAAAAGGCTTTGTAACATTTATCATGTAGTGGTTTTATCGACTAGAAGGTCCGGTGCAGGCAAAAGGCACAAAGGAGACCAACAGGTTATTTGCTTTATGCTACAGCAGCGCTGCTGTTGACGAATGCTTATGATGCGCTAGTATTAGCTATGCTTATTAAAAGGCAATAAGGTGGATTTATTTAAATAGTATTAGCTGTTTTAATCGTTTGATTACATTTTTTCTTTGCATTGTTAAATGCTTTTACTGAATATTCTTATTAAGGTTACTTAACCGAAAAAGCTAAGGTGTCTCGCCGTTTAAGGTGTTGGATGATGATAAAATACTATATTTCAAGTAAATAGAGTTGCAGGATGGTTTAGGTTAGGTGCGTAAAAGCAGGACATAACACGATGTTCCTATCCGGCTCAAAAAGGTGCGCCTTTCCGACCCACTGGGCCGGCCCTAGTGGCAGCTCAAAAATCGGGTTGCGTAATGTGACTTTGTGACCCATACTTTTTGAGCCGTACAACATACATTCGGCTACACCCGCGTTTCCGCGACCGACCAGAACCTGGCCACGCACGTTGAAGAACTCACCCAGGTGGGCTACACGCGTATTTTTTAGGAGAAGATTTCCGGCACGCGCACCCAAAGCCCGGCCCTCGACGAGCTGTTGGCGTCCGTGCGAGAAGACGATATGGTGGTGAACCGCCTGGCGCGGTTTGGGCGTAACACCGTGCACACCGTTCAGCTGGTGGAGGAATTTGACCGACGTGGCGTTCACTTTCGGGCGCTCGACCTGGGCATCGACTCGCGCACACCAGCTGGCAAGGTGATCATTGACGTGTTCTCTTCCTTCAACCAGTACGAGCGCGAGAACAACCGAAAAAGCCCCTGGCGGGCATCGAGTTGGCCAAGCAACAGGACAGGCATCTGGGCTGGCCAGCAGGGCGCGACGTGGAGAAACTGGCCAAAGTGGCAAAGGCGCTAGCGAAGGGATTGTCGGTGGCCGAGATTGTGACGCTCACCGGTATTAGCCGTGCCAGCGTCAAGCGCTATCGCCAGGGTATTTCTATTTAAACTATTAATAATCAATGCTTTAATTTGTATCAAATTTTATTTAAATACTCTTGAAAAAATGTCGATTATTAAAATTTCAAAGAAGCTCTGGCTGTTTCTATTTAAAAAGTGTTTCCCAATTTGTTATTCACTCCAGCGCCGCTCCCGGCCGCAACCCCTAGCAACCGTTCAATAAACGCCGAATCCTCGCCCCAGTACAGGTGCAGGTAGGAGGCCCACACGTTGCCCTGGCGGTAAATTGCTGCGGATACGGGCGCGCCCTTGGCGCTGGTGATGCGCGCCGGTACGGGCGTTAGGCCGTGGTCGTGCAAGGCCGAATAGTGAAATTCATGGCCTTTGATGGTCAATCCGTTCCACTCGACGGCGCGGTAGCCGAGGGTCATTTTCGCGTTTTCCATCGACGTGGTGCAGGGCAGGGCCCCCACCATCGCAAATGCCTGGCCCGCGGCGTCGATGATGCTCTGGCCCAGGTACATGAGGCCGCCGCACTCGGCGTAGGTCGCGCCACCGGCGGCGCAGTAGGCGGCGATGCTGGCGCGCAGGGCGGCGTTGGCGTGCAGGGCCCCGGCGAACAGCTCGGGGTAGCCGCCGGGCAGGTACAGAAAATCGGTGCCGGCGGGCAGGGCTGCGTCGGCCAGCGGACTGAAGTAGGTGATTTCGCCGAACCGGGCCAGCGCCGCCAGGTTTTGGGGGTACGTGAAGGTGAAGGCGGCGTTCGCGGGGCCAC
>NZ_MDZA01000242.1 GCF_001816125.1 Hymenobacter coccineus
AGGGCCCATCGGGGGCCCCGGTGGCCTCGGTGCGGCCCAGGGCGGGCAGCAGCGCCGGCAGCAGCAGGCCCAGCAGCACCGCCAGGAAAAACAGGCTGGCCAGCACCAGGGGCCCCAAGCCGGCCAACGTGAGCAGCGCGCGCAGGTCGGGTGCCAGCAGCTCTACCGCCGGTACGGCCAGCAGCGCGCCCACGGGGCCCAGCGGCAGCGAATAAATTTCGCGCCGGCCCCGGGGCCCCACGAACGGGCGCGGCGTGGTCACCGTCTGCCACAGCCAGCCCAGGGCCCCGCACACAATGGGGATGCCCAGCAGAAAGCCCGACGTGGGCGCCTTCACTTGCAAAAAGACTTGCAGCCCGGCCAGCACCAGCAGCACGCCACCGGTGAGCGAATCGGGCCGCAGCCACCGGCGCAGCACCCCGTAGTAGGCCGTGAAAAGAGCCCCGCCCAGCGCCACCAGCGCCAGGTGGTACCAGCCCACGTTGTAAAACGCGTGGTCGTAGAACACCGCGTACTGCGGGTAGGCGGCCACCACGGCGCGCGCCAGGTACCAGCCCGCGGCCAGCACCAGCGCGGTGCCGACGAGCCAGGCCAGGGCCCCGCCCAGCAGGCCCGCCAGGCGCAGGCGCCCCCGCCCCCGGGCCTGCCCGATGGCCAGCAGCAGCAGCGCCCAACCCGCGGCGCTCAGCGCCCAGTTCCAGCCGGCGCGGTACAGCACCAGCCACGTGCCCAGCGGGTTGAAGAAGGAGCTGTCGGAAGTAGGCGCGTGGACCAGCGAGATGCTGGCGAAGTGCCGCACCAGGGGCAGCATGTAGTCGCCGTGGTGCTGAAGCGAGGCCAAATCGAGCCGCTCGGGCGTGTCGATGGGGCTGTGGTAATAGGCGTAGCCGCCGGTGAAGGCAAAGTTGAGCCCCGGCAGGCCCGCGGCGCGGAAGGCGGTGAAATCGGTGCCGTTGGGCAGGTAGCGGTAAATTTCGTAGGCCAGCGACGAGCCCAGGGGCGCGGGCGGTGCGGCCTTGGCAAACTCCTCCAACACCCAGGTATTGCCGCTGCTCAGCTCGAACAACAGGCTGGGGCCCCCGTTGCCCCGCGCCTCAAAGTTCAGCACCACGCCCACCTCGCGCCGCAGCCGTCCGGTGTCGGCGGCGTAGGCCCGGGCCCCCAGCAGGCCCATTTCCTCGCCGTCGGTGAACACCCACCGCACGTCGTGGGCCAGGGGCGGGCCGGCGTGCAGGGCCCGCAGGGTTTCGAGGGCGGCTGCCACGCCCGCGCCGTCGTCGCTGGCGCCGGGCGTGTGGGGCTGCGAGTCGTAGTGCGTGAGCACCAGCACGGCGGGGCCCCCCGGGCACGCGGCCGGGCAGGCGGGCCACCACGTTCTGCACCCGCGCCCCGGTGAGGGCCCCGGGGCCCCCGGCCACCACCACGGTCGTGTCCTGCACGGTGGCCGTGAGGCCCAGAGCCCGGCACCGGCGCAGCAGGTAGTCGCGCACGGCGGCGTTGGCCGGCGTGCCGATGCTGTGGGGCGCCGGGCCACCACGGCCACCTCGCGCAGCGCCCGCACCGCTGAAAACGCGGTGGCCGGGGCCCCGGGCGGCACCGGCCGCGGGGCCCGCGCCAGGTAGGTGGCCAGCGCGGCAAACAGCAGCAACCCGAGCAATGGCAGCCAGCGGCGTAGAAAATTGGGCATAAGCAAGGCGTTATGTTCGTTTAGGAAGGCGCACCAAAGCAACGCACTGGTTCCCAGCATTCCAAAGCCGCCCGCTCGCCGCCGGCCGGGGCCCCTACGCCCGGCCCGGCGGCGGGGTAAAATAGCAAGGTGGCAAGATGAAATTGGGAGCCGCCAAGACGGGGCCCAGCGGGGCGCCGCCGCGACTAGGCCGTGCTTATCTTCCGGCCCTTATTCTATGCTATGCCCCCCGTGAACCGTCTATTTATCCTCCTGTTGTTGGGCGCGCTGCTGGGCTCCTGCAAGTTGTTTCACCCCTACCGGCTGCCCACGCCGCCGTGCCGGCCGAGGTGAAGGCGCAGCGCAAGGCCGCCGAGCGCGCCCGCAAGCAAAGCGCCCCGCGCCGCCGGCGAAAACAGCAAAAAGAAGAAGGACGCCGCCGACGAGGCCCCACCGCTTCCGGGGCCCCGCGGCCGACGCCGCCGACGCGCCCAAGGAGCCCGCCAAG
>NZ_MDZA01000243.1 GCF_001816125.1 Hymenobacter coccineus
CCAGGGCCAGCGCCAGGCCCGGGGCCCCCGCCCAGGCCAGGGCCCCCAGCGCCGGCCAGAAGCTGCTGTACACCAGCAGCTCCAGGCGCAGGCGCAGTGGCAGGGCCTGCACCCCGCGCAGCCAGCGGTGGCGCTGCCGCAGCAGGGCCCGCCAGGTGGGCATGGGCAAGGAATCGGCCCGGGCGGCGGCGCTGAACACGTGGCGGAAGCCGTAGCCTTGCGCCAGCACGGCCCGGAACAAGGCGTAGTCTTCGGTGACGGAGAACGGCAGGGCTTCGTAGCCGCCGGTGGCCACGTAGGCGGCGCGCGTCACGAGCATGTTGTTGCCCATGGCCGTGACGGGCCGGCCGCCGGCGCTCACCACCTGGATGAGGCCCAGCGAAATCAGCCAATCGAGGCCCTGGAGGCGGTCGAACAACCGGGGCCCCTGCACGGCGGTGATGCCCGTGACGGTGCCCACGCCGGGCGCGGCGTGGGCCAGCAGCGCGGTTATCCAAGTGCTGGGCAGGTGGATGTCGGCGTCGGTGACGAAGAAGTAATCAGTGGTGGCGCGGCGGGCCAGGTGGGCCAGCACGTTGGCCTTGCCGCGGGCCGTGCCCAAGGTTTCGGCGATGGGCACGACCTCAAAATGCCCCGCGAAGCCCCGCATGGCGGCCTTGGCTACGGCAGCGGTGCCGTCGGTGCTGCCATCGTCGCCGAGCAGGATTTCCAGCAGTTCGGGCGGGTAGCGCAGGGCGCGCAGGCTGGCCAGGCAGCGCGGCAGGGCCGCGGCCTCGTTGCGGGCGGCCAGCAAAATGCTGACGCGGGGCAGCGGCACAGGCAGCGGCCCCGCGGCGGGGGCCCCGCGCCGGGTAGCCAGGGCCCCCGCCGAGCCGGCCAGCACCAGCAGCCACAACGAGCAGTATAGCAGTAGTAAAATAATCACTGATTTAGACTGATTAACCGTGATTTAGCTGATTTTTTTTATGGGCAACCGCATTTCAAACATCGTTTGAATCCGCGAAATCACGGTTAATCAGTCTAAATCAGTGATCTGAATTCGTAGCCGCGCTGGGTAAAGTGCGCCAGCACCCGCGGCAGCACGTAGCGCAGGCGGGCGCTAGCCTTGCGGCTGTCGTGAAACACGAGGACGTCGCCGGGGCGGGCGGCGGCCAGCGTTAGGCGCAGGCACTCGGCGGGGGCAGCTGGGGGTCGTAGTCGCGGGTGAGCACCGACCATTGCACCACCCGAAACTCGGGCCGCAGCACCCGCAGCAGCGGCCACGTGAGGCGGCCATAAGGCGGGCGGAACAGCGGCTTGTTATTGGCTGTTATCGGTTGGCTGTTAGCTCTTAGCTTTTCGTCAACTGTAGAGCTAATGGCTAACGGCTGGGAGCTAACAGCTAACAATGAGTCCAGAAGTTGCTGGCACTGGGCCACGCCGGCCAGGTACTCAGCGCGGGGGGTTTGCCAGGCGCTGCGGTGGTGCTGGGTGTGGTTGCCGAGGCGGTGGCCGGCGGCCAGGGCAGCGCGGGCAATTTCGGGGTAGCGGGCGAGGTTGTCGCCCACGCAAAAGAACGTGGCCTGGGCGCCGTACTCCGCCAGCTGCGCTAGCACCCAGGGCGTTTCCTCCGGGATAGGGCCGTCGTCGAAGGTGAGGTAGAGGCACGGGGCGGCCGCTGGGGCCCGCGGCGGGGCCCTGCCACTCGGCCCCCGGCAGCAGGCGGTGCAGCAGCCGGGGCGGGCGCGTGAGCAGGGCCGCTTCCAGCCAGCCCAGGAGCGCGCCCCATCAGCGGGCGATGCGCATGTAGGGCACGCCGGCGCCGGGCAGCGGGCCCAGTACCTGGGCCAGGGCCTTCAGGAAGTTGGGGGCCGTATCAGGCCGGCCGGCGGCGGGGCCCCGGCCGAGCTGGCGGTAATGCTCGCCGCGCCACTCGCCCACCGCGGTGGGCTGCCGGCCTCGTCGGAGCTGCGGCCCAGGGGTGGCTTCGAGCAAGAAGTAGCGCGGGCGGGAGCCAGCCCAGGAGCGCGCCCATCAGCGGGCGATGCGCATGTAGGGCACGCCGGCGCCGGGCAGCGGGCCCAGTACCTGTGCCAGGGCCTTCAGGAAGTTGGGGGCCGTATCAGGCCGGCCGGCGGCGGGGCCCCGGCCGAGCTGGCGGTAATGCTCGCCGCGCCACTCGCCCACCGCG
>NZ_MDZA01000244.1 GCF_001816125.1 Hymenobacter coccineus
CCCCGCCCCGGCCACCACCCGGGCCACCGCCGCCAATGCCCAGCAAGCCCTAATGGGCCACGAAGCCGAAATTGAGGCCTTGCTTCAAAAGCTAACGCTGGAGGAAAAGGTGCACATGCTGCACGGCAACTCGGCCTTCGCCGCCGGCGGCGTGGCGCGCCTGAACATCCCCGAAATCATGACCTCGGACGGGCCCCACGGCGTGCGCCCCGAGCAGGGCCGCAACTGGAAGCCCCCCGTGGGCGCCAATGACGCCGGTACCGCCCTGCCCACCAACAACGCCCTGGCCTCGACCTGGAACCGCGCCCTGACCCACGCCTACGGCACGGTGCTGGGCTCGGAAGCCAACGCCCGCGGCAAGGACATCATCCTGGGGCCGGGCGTCAACATCATCCGGGCGCCGCTGAATGGGCGCAACTTTGAGTACTTCAGCGAGGACCCGTTTTTGGTATCGCAGCTGGTGGTGGGCTACATCCGGGGCGTGCAGGACCAGGGCGTGTCGGCCTGCGTGAAGCACTACGCGGCCAACAACCAGGAAACGCACCGCGACGACGTGGACGTGAGCATGAGCGAGCGGGCCCTGCGCGAAATCTACCTGCCGGCCTTCAAGGCCGCCGTGCAGCAGGGCGGCGTGTACTCGCTGATGGGCTCGTACAACAAGTTTCGGGGCACCTACGCCACCGAAAACGCCTACTTGATGAACACCATCCTGAAGGGAGAGTGGGGCTTTAAAGGCCTGGTGATGAGCGATTGGGGCTCGGTGCACGACACCCAGGAAGCCCTGCGCAACGGCACCGACCTGGAAATGGGCACCGACCTGAGCCTGATGTACCGGAGCGTGGACCAGAGCCAGGCCACGGCCACCGCCAGCACCGCCGCGGCGCCCGCCCGCAGCTACTACGACCAGTTTTTCCTGGCCGACCCCGCCCTGGCGGCCCTCAAGAAAGACCCCAGCCTGGTGCCGCTGGTGGACGATAAGGTGCGGCGCATTTTGCGGGTGATGTACGCCACCCACCAGCTCGGCGGCGCCAAGCGCCAGCCCGGTGCCTACAACACCAAGGAGCACCAGGCCACCGCGCTGCACGTAGCCGAGGAAGGCATGGTGCTGCTCAAAAACGAGGGCGGCCTCCTGCCCCTTAAGAAGTCGGTGAAGACCGTGGCCGTGATTGGGGCCAACGCCGAGCGGGCCAACTCGATGGGCGGCGGCAGCGGCCAGGTGAAGGCCAAGTACGAGATTTCGGCCCTGCAAGGCATCAAGAACGAGTTGGGCAGCGGCGTGAACGTGACGTATGCCCCGGGCTACACCATTGCCCGCGACCAGAAGGCCGACCCCGCCCTCATTGCCCAGGCCGTGGCCGTCGCCAAGGCCGCCGACGAGGTCATTTTTGTGGGCGGCTCCATCCACGGCTACGACTACAGCAAGTGGAGCGACAACGCCTACGACGCCGAGGGCGTGGATAAGCCCGACATGAAGATGCCCTTCGGCCAGGACGAGCTGGTGCAGGCCGTACTGGCCGCCAACCCGCGCACCGTGGTGGTGCTGCTGGGCGGGGGCCCCATCGACGTGTCGGCCTGGGCCGGCCGGGCCAAGGCCGTGGTGGAGGCGTGGTACCCCGGCATGGAGGGCGGCAACGCAATTGCCCACGTGCTGTTCGGCGACGTGAACCCCTCGGGCAAGCTGCCGTTCACCTTCCCCGCCAAGCTCGAAGACTCGCCCGTGTACAAGCTGGGCGAGTACCCCAGCAGCCCCGGCGACCCGCTGAAGGAGGTGTACAAGGACGATATCTACGTGGGCTACCGCTACTACGACACCTACAAAGTGGCGCCGCAGTACCCCTTCGGCTTCGGCCTGAGCTACACCACCTTCAAGTACGGGGCCCTGGCCGTGACGCCCGGCCCGCAGAGCGCCACCGTGAAGCTGAGCGTGACCAACAGCGGCAAGGTGGCCGGCGCTGAAGTCGTGCAGCTCTACGTGCACGACAACCAAACCGCCGTGAAGCGCCCCGAGAAGGAGCTGAAGGCCTTCGAGAAGGTATTCCTGAAGCCTGGCGAAACTAAAACCGTGACCCTAGCCCTGCCCGCCGAATCGTTCAAGTACTACGACGAAGGCAAAAAGCAGTGGGTGCTGGCCCCCGGCACGTTCGACCTGCTGGTGGGCAGCTCCTCGCGCGACATCCGCCAAACCGGCACCGTGAAGCTGTAGAACCATAAGCTTGTAACCTTGTAGCGCGGACTCTATCGTTCGCGTCGCTGCCCGGTCGCTACCCGATAATCGGTAGGCCGAAGCAAGCGGCGCGGACGACAAAGCCCGCGCTACGTGCTTGTACCCTGCATACTTTCTTGCTTATGAAACACTTGCTGCTCACCCTTGGTCTGCTGGCCGGGGCCCTGCCCGGAGCCCGGGCCCAAACCCGGCCCATCAAACAGGACAAGCTGCTCTACGGCGTGGCGTACTACGACGAGTACATGCCCTACGACCGCCTGGACAAGGACGTGGCCATGATGAAGGCCACGGGCATCAACGTGGTGCGCATCGCCGAATCGACGTGGAGCACGCTGGAGCCGCAGGAGGGTGTGTTCGACTACTCGCACGTGGACCGGGTGCTGAACGCCATGCACAAGGCCGGCATCAGCGTCATTATCGGCACGCCGACCTACGCGGTGCCCACGTGGCTGGCCCGCAAGTACCCGGCCATCCTGGCCGTCACTGCGCGCGGGCAAAACCAGTACGGCGTGCGCCAGAACATGGATATCAGCAACCCCGACTTTCGCCGCCACGCCGAGGCGGTGATTAGGGCCCTGGTGGGGCACGTGAAGAACCACCCGGCCATCATCGGCTACCAGGTGGACAACGAGACGAAGGCCTACGGCACGGCCGGGCCGGCGGTGCAGGCGCTGTTCGTGAAGCACATGCAGCAGAAGTTTCCGTCGCTCGACGTGCTGAACAAGGCCTACGGGCTGGATTACTGGAGCAACCGCATCAACAGCTGGGAGGATTTTCCGTCCACGGTAGGCACCATCAACGCCAGCCTGGGCAGCGAGTTCAGCGCGTTTCAGCGGCAGCTCGTGACGGACTACCTGGCCTGGCAGGCAGCCATCGTGCGCGAGTACAAGAAGCCGGAGCAGTTCGTCACCCAGAACTTTGACCTGGGCTGGCGCGGCGCCTCCTACGGCATCCAGCCCGAGGTGGACCACTTCGCCGCTGCCAAGGCGCTGGACGTGGCGGGCATCGACATTTACCACCCCAGCCAGGACCAGCTCACGGGTACCGAAATTGCCTTCGGCGGCGACCTGACCCGCTCAATGAAAGGCGGCCAAAACTATCTGGTGCTCGAAACTGAGGCCCAGGGCTTCCCGCAGTGGGTGCCCTACCCGGGCCAGCTGCGCCTGCAGGCCTTCAGCCACCTGGCCTCGGGGGCTAATATGGTGGAGTACTGGCACTGGAGCAGCATCCACAACTCGGCCGAAACGTACTGGAAGGGCCTGCTCAGCCACGACTTCATGCCCAGCCCGACCTACGACGAGGCCGGCACCATCGGCCGCGACTTCCAGCGCCTGAGCCCGCAGCTTGTCAACCTAAAGAAGACCAACAAAGTCGCCATCCTTTTCAGCAACCAGGCCCTGACAGCGGAAGGCTGGTTTGCCAACGGGCTGGAATACAACGAGGTGCTGCGGCCCTTCTACGATGCGCTGTACCGCCAGAACGTGGGCTGCGACCTGGTGGACCCCAGCAGCCCCAACCTCGACCAGTACCAGCTCCTCATCGTGCCCATGCTCTACGCCGCGCCCACCAGCCTGCTGGAGCGGCTCAACCAGTTTGTGCAAAAGGGCGGCCACCTGGTGTGCACCTACCGCAGCGGCTTTTCGGACGAGAACGTGCAGGTGCGCAGCACCGTGCAGCCGGGCGTGCTCAGCGCGGCCCTCGGCGTGACGTACAGCCAGTTCACGGCCCCCGTCAACGTCGGCCTGAAGGGCGACCCGTACCACGTGGGCGCTAAGGACAATGAGGTGACTACGTGGATGGAGCTGCTCACGCCCACCACGGCCACCGTACTGGCCAGCTACGACCACCCCGTGTGGGGCAAGTACGCGGCCATCACCGAGAACCGCTACGGCAAGGGCCTGGCCACCTACGTGGGCTGCCACACCGGCCCGGTGCTGGTGGAGAAAATTGTGGCCGACGCCGTGAAAAAAGCCAACCTCTGGGGCCCGACCAGGCCCTGGCCTTCCCAATCATCACCCGTGCGGGCGTCAACCAGCGCGGCAAGGCGGTGCACTACTACTTCAACTACGCCGCCGCGCCCGCCACCGCCACCTACCCCCACGGCCGCGGCCGCGAGCTGCTCTCGGGCGAGGCCGTGGCTAAAAACCAGTCGTTGGCCCTCGCCCCTTGGGGCGTGAAAATCGTGGAAGAGCAGTAGTTAGTCAGTTAAAAGTTTTGAGTTAAAAGTAAAATCTGACTTCACTACGAAGCCAGGATTTTAACTTTTAACTCAAAACTTTTAACTGTTAGTGCGCCACCGGTTCGCGCACGCCCAGCGCGTCGAGGGCGGCCGGCAGGCGTAGCAGCGCCGCTTCGATGGAAGCCATCGACTCGGCGCCGACCGAGAGGCGGAACCACGGATCGGTGGCTTCGGCCCCGAAGGCGCTGAACGGCACCATGGCCAGCCCGGCGGCTTGGATGAGGTACGAGGCCAGGTCTTTGCCCGTGGCCAGCACTTGGCCGGCGGGCGTGGTGCGGCCCACCGCGTCGATGCGGGTGGTGAGGTAGATGGCCCCGGCCGGCGCGATGGCCGCCACCGGGTAGCCCTGGGCCTCCAGGGCCCCCAGGCCGTCGTAGAGGGCCTGCAAGCTGCGCTGCAAGCCGGCCTTGATGCCGTCGAGGAAGGCATCAACGGCCCCGGTTTGGGGCAGGAACTTGGCGGCGGCCACTTGCTCGGCCTTGGGGGCCCAGGCCCCCACGTGGCCCAGAATCGCCTTCATCTGGTCAATGACCAGGGCGGGCCCGAAGGCGTAGCCCACGCGCACGCCGGTGGCGGCGAAGCACTTGGAGAGGCCGTCGATGTAGAGCACGTACTCGCGCAGGGCGGGGCGCAGGCTCACGGGGTCGAAGTGCTCGGTTTCGCCGAAGGTCAGCAGCCAGTAAATCTGGTCGTAGAGGATGTAGAGGGGCTTTTCGTTGGGGCCCCGGCTTTGGTTTTCGAGCAGCACCAGGTCGCAGATTTCCTCGAGCGCGGCCTTGGTGAACACCGTGCCCGTGGGGTTCAGCGGCGAACACAGGGCCAACAGCGTGGCCCCGGCCAGGTGGGGGGCCAGGTCGGCGGCGGTGGGCATGAAGTCGGCCTCGGGGCGGGTGGGCACGGCCACGGGCACGGCCCCGGTGAGGTGGCAGTAGTGGTTGTTGTTCCACGACGGCACCGGGAACACCACCCGGTCGCCGGGGTCCACCAGGGCCCGGTAGGCGGCGTAAATGAGCGGGCGCGAGCCCCCGGCCACCAGAAACTCGGCCGGCGTGTACGTCAGACCCTGCCGATCATGCACAAAGTCGGCCGCCGCCTGGCGCAGCTCGGCGATGCCGGGCGCGGGCGGGTAGTTGGTTTGGTGCTGCTGGTAGGCGGCGATGATGCCCGCTTGCAAGCCGTCGGGAATTGGGAACAGGGCGGGGTCGAAGTCGCCGATGGTGAGGTTGCAGATGGTCGCGCCCTGGCGCACCATCTCGCTCACCTCGTTGCCTATTTTGATGATTTCGGAGCCGCTGAGGCCCGCGGCCAGGTGCGATATTTTCATGGGAAGAGAAAAGGAAAGACGGCCGGTTGGCGCAGCGAAGGTATTATCCCCGCAACAACCGGAAGGGCGTCTGGGTTGCCGGGGGGCTCTGGGGCGGGCTGCCGGCTTTTTCGCCGGCAGCCCGCTAATCGTTGCGGGAAGGCTACGTGGGCGCTTGCGCCATTGCCGACTGACCAACGATTCCTAACGATTCAGCGATTACCGGGCAGCCGGCGAAAAGCCGGCAGCCCGGGCCGGGGGCCCTGTGGCTGTTGCGCGGCTACTGCCCGGCGGCGCGGCGCAATTCCTCTTCGGCGCCGGCGGCGCGCTTGCGGGCCCCGGCCACCGTGGCGCTGCCGAAGCGGTAGGTGAAGGCCAGCGTGGCCACCCGCGTGTCCAGCCGCTGGTAGAATGTTTCCGCGAAGGTGGCGTAGCTCTGCGTAGAGCGGATGGGCGTGGTGTAGAAGATGTCGGCCACGTTCAAGCGCAGCGTGGCCTGCTTGGCCCACAGGCTTTTTTGCAGGCCGGCCGCCACCTGGCCGCGGTACTTCAGCCGCTCGTAGCCGAAGGTTTCGCCGGTTTCAAAGTTCGTGCTCAGCTCGCCCGACCAGCCGCCGGGCAGGGCAAACGTGTTGCTGCCCGAGAAGGTGAGGGCTGGCCGGCGGTTGATGGGCGGCCCCCCCGCGGGGCCCCCCACGAAGCGGGCGTAGTAGAGCACGGCGTTGCCGTAGAACGTCCACCACGGGGCCAGCGTGAGCGGCGCGGTGAGGGTGAGGGCGTAGTTGTGCTGCACGGCCAGATTCACGCTCTGGCTCACCACCAGCAGGTTGCCTTCGGGGCTGGGCTGGCTCTGGATGACAATGGGCCGGTCGGTGCGGCTGTAGCTGAGGCCGGTGCTGAACTTCTGGCGGAAGGTATGGGTCAGCTCCACGTTGTAGCTGGTGGCGGGCACCAGGCTGGGGTTGCCCGCGCCGTACGAGGTGGGGTCGATGTAGACGCGCAACGGGTTCACCTGGTTGTAGATGGGGCGCTCGATGCGGCGGCTCAGGGCCAGACTCAGCGCGTGCCGGTCGTTGAAGGTCTGGTCCACCGACAGGCTTGGGAAGAGCTGAAAGTAGTGGCGCTCGAAGTCGTCAGAACCGTTTGCCGACTGGCCCAGCGTGTTGGTTTGCTCGGCGCGCAGGCCGGCTTGCAGGGCCGTGCGGGCCCCGGCGCGGCGCAGGATGCCGTAGGCGGCGTTCACGTTCTCGTCGTAGCGAAACGTGTTGGAAATGCCCAGGTCCCGGTCCGTCACGCCGTTCTGCGTGCGGTCGAACGCCACGTCGTTGTCCGAGCGCACGCTCGTAACCTTGGCCCCGGTCTCCAGGCGCACGCGGTGGGGCAGGGGCCGGGCGTAGTCGGCCTTCACCGATTCAATGTAGAGGCGGCTTTGCTGGTTGCCAGCGAGCAGGCCCAGGGGCCCACTGGGCTGGTCGTAGGCCGTGGTCAGGCCGGTGAGCCGGCGGGTGTCGTAGCGGGCATAGTCGGCGTCGGCCGAGAGCGTGGCAGCCCCGGCAGAATCGGCAAAGACGTGGCGCAGGTTCGCGTTGAGCGTGGCGTTGGGCCGGTGCACGTCCTGGGTGATGACCGCGCGGTAGCGGCTGGCTAGGGCCACCGCGCCGTCGTACGTAGTGGTCTGGTTCTGGTTGGTGCTGGCGAGCTGGTGGGCCAGGCCGCCCGCGGTCACGCCTACCAGGGTGCGGGCCGAAAGATTGAAGTCGGCCCCCACCTTAAAGGCGTGCGACTGCAAGTGGCTCACCAAATCGTTGTTTTGTACGCTGCTGCGGCCGGGGCCCCCGGCGGGCGCAAACTGCCGCTCAATGTCAACCCGCGTGAAATTGCGCCGGTCGGAGTAGGTGTAGTTGCCGAAGGCGTTGAACCGTTGGCGGCGGTAGTTAAGGGCCCCACCGCTGGTAAACTTGCCGAACTCGCCGCGGCCGTAGGCGGCGTTCACGCTGCCGTTGGTGCCTAGGCGCTGGTCCTTCTTGAGGTGAATGGCGATGACGCCGGCCGTGCCTTGGGCGTCGTAGCTGGCGGGCGGGTTGGTAATCAGCTCGATGGTACTCACTTGCTCGGCGGGCAGGGCCCGCAGCAGGTCGGCCAGCTCGGTACCGGTCAGGGCCAGGCGCTTGCCATCGAGCAGCACCAACAGGCCCTGGCGGCCGCGCAGGCCGATGTTGTCGCCCGCATCCACCGTCACGCCCGGGGCCCGGCCCAGCAGGTCGAGGGTGGTGGCGCCGGCCGCTAGGGGGCTGTTCTCCACGTTCAGCACGGTGCGGTCGGCCAGGTGCTCATACAGCGGCCGGGCGGCCGTCACGGATACCTCCGCCAGGGCCGTGCCGGCGCTGCGGGCCAGCACCAACGGCGCCAGGGCCAGGCCCGCGGCTGGCAGCTCAAACGCCGGGCTCCACTGCCGCTGAAACCCCACCTGCGCCGCCGACACCAAGTAGCGTCCGCCCGGGGCCGCCGCCAGCCGGAACGTGCCCTGGGCCCCGGTAAATTCTGCCTTCACCGCCACCGAGTCGGCGGCGCGGTGCAGCGTGACGGTGGCAAAGACCACCGGGGCCCCCGCGTTGTCGGCCACGGTGCCGTTAACGGCGGTGCCCGCTTGGCCCATACCCGCTAGTGGTAGCGCCAGCAGCCCGGCCACGACGAAGCAGCGGGTGAAAATAAAATATAACCTTGTTGAGAAAAAATTGTGCATAGGCTATCCGGCAGCTAAAAAAAATCGTAACCAGGAGCAGACCCGTGGAAGGCACATGACGTAATTGTGAAGAGGTCCCCCATTGCCTGGGTCTGGAGCCTTTCCCAGACCCAGTGTTGGCAGGTGCTGAACCAATTGCAGTCAGGCATTTAGGTTAAAAAAGGTGGCGATTGGATGACTAGCAGGACTGGAAGATATAGGCAAAGTCCCTCACTTTCCAACGGCTAATTCGGCTTTCTGCCCGGGGCCCCGGGGGCCCGGCCGCGGCCCGCGGCAGAGCCGGCCACCGGGCCTTTGGTATTTTTGCCCGATGCTTCCCGTTCAGCTTTCCGTGCCCGCCCTCGCCAACCTGCCCGCCGCCGCCCGGCAGCTGGCCGCCGCCATTGCCGCCAGCGGCTGCCCCGTGGTGGCGCTGGTGGGCGAAATGGGCGCCGGCAAAACCACCCTCGTGCGGGCCCTGGGCGCGGCCCTGGGCGTGGCCGACGACATCAGCAGCCCCACCTTCGGCCTGGTGCACGAGTACCGCGACGGCCGCGGGGCCCCGGTGTACCACTTCGACTTTTACCGCATCGATTCCGTCGACGAAGCCGCCCGCATCGGGGCCGCCGAGTACTTCGATTCGGGGTATCTTTGCTTAGTCGAGTGGCCCAACCGCGTGGCCGCGCTGCTGCCCGTGCCCCGGCTCGAACTCACCCTCACCCCCACGGGCCCCGAAGCCCGGGAGATTGAATTAAAAATTATAAATTAAGAATTAAAAAGGGTAAGCAAGAAATTGAAAATAAAGGTTTTGCCTTTCCATTTTTCATTCTTAATTTATAATTTTTAATTCCCTTTTTTCCCCGATGCCCGAACAACTACCCTCCGGTTTTGAGTCGCTCGCGGCCAGCCGCGCCTACTTCACCCAGGAGTCGATGCTGGCCGTGGAAACGCGCAAGCGCAAGCTGTTCATTGGCCTGCCGCGCGAAACCACGCTCCAGGAAAACCGCCTGGGCCTCACGCCCGAAGCCGTGCAGCACCTCGTCACGGCCGGCCACGAGGTGGTGCTGGAGGCCGGGGCCGGCGAGCCCAGCAAGTACTCCGACCACAACTACTCCGAGGCGGGGGCCCAAATCGTGTACTCGCCGCAGGAGGTGTTCCAGGCCGATATTGTGCTGAAGGTGGCCCCGCCCACGCGCGACGAAATCGAGTTCATGCGCCCGGGCCAGACGTTGATTTCGGCCCTGCAAATGGGCACGCTCACGGCTGAGTACATCGCCGCGCTGCAACGCAAAAAGGTGAATGCCATCGGGTTTGAGTTCATCCGCGACCCCTCGGGGGCCATGCCCGTGGTGCGCGCCATGAGCGAAATTGCCGGCTCAACGGTAATGCTGGTGGCGGCCGAGTACCTGGCCCGCTCCAACGAGGGCAAGGGCATCATCCTGGGGGGCATCACGGGGGTGCCGCCTTCGCAGGTCGTCATCCTGGGGGCCGGCACGGTGGCCGAGTACGCCGCCCGCGCCGCCATCGGCCTGGGCGCCGAGGTGAAGGTGTTCGACAACCACCTCTACAAGCTGCGCCGCCTCAAGCACAACCTGGGCACCCAGCTCTACACCAGCACCCTGGATACGTTTGCCCTGAGCCAGCAAATCCGCCGGGCCGACGTGGTGATTGGGGCCCTGAGCATCGAGGACGGCCGCATCCCGTTCATGGTGCCCGAGGAAATGGTGGCCAGCATGACGCCCGGCTCCATCGTCATCGACGTGAGCATCGACCAGGGCGGCTGCTTCGAAACCAGCGAGATGACCAGCCACTCGCAGCCCATCTTCCGCAAGTACGACGTGGTGCACTACTGCGTGCCCAACATCGCCTCGCGCGTGCCCCGCACCGCCACCAATGCCCTGAGCAACATTTTCACCCCGATTTTACAGGAAATCCACCAGCACGGCGGCATCAACGAAGTGCTGTTCACCAACGAGCACTTCCGCGCCGGCGTCTACATCTACCGCGGCTCGCTTACCAACGCGGCCATCGGCAAGAAATACAACATGCGGTATAAGGAATTAGGACTGCTTATTGCGGTGCGGAATTAGCAAAAAAAGATAGTTGCTGAAATTATGGACCGGGTATTGTTCCTGTTTGCTGCACTTATTTTGGCATTTACCAGCGCAGCCCAATCGTATTTGCTATCAGGGCAAGTAATTGATAGTGATACAAACACAGGGGTGCCGGGCGTTACTGTACTACTGAAATTAGAAGCGACAATTATAGCCGGGTGTGGTACAAACCAGAACGGCGACTTTCAATTAACTAAAGCCGCGGTAACAGACTACGCAATTGAAGTGAAATGCCCAGGATACCAAAGCAAAACGTTGATTTTCATTGGTTTAGCATCCAACCCTGCACCTTTACGCATCCTGATGCCTGGGTTCTGCCCTTACACTTACACTCGTGGCAAAATACCCCTATGCATTGGCGGTCATACCGACCAGATAGTACCCATTTTTTATGGCTTGCCTCCTGCCAGAATAATGGAAAAAGCTAAAAAAACAAACCATATCTGGGTGGGTGTGAAATCACAAATTGTGACCCTAAGTATTACTGTCTGATTCATAAGAGAAAATTATAGTTGTCGGGTTAGTTGACTAACAATACCTTCTACGAATCCACCGTCTAACACTCAACCAAAAACTGCCGGGCCAGCTGAAACAATTGTTTCCTCAGCATCAGGATATCGCTGAGGTGTTTATTCTATCCTCAGGGCGAATAGTTTAAAAGCGCCAGCGCTGCTACTTGTTGGGCTATATGCGCCTCCGCACAGTTCGGAAAGCTTGCCCAGCTGGCAACCGTTTTGATTACGATAACCCCGTAATTACCCCGTCGTCGTCGATTTCCATGCCGGCGGAGGCGGGCACGGGCGGCAGGCCCGGCATCCGCAGCAGGGTGCCGAGGATGGGGATGAGGAAGCCCGCTCCCGCCGCCAGCTCGCATTCGCGCACGGTGACGCGGAAGCCTTCGGGCCGGCCGATGAGCTTCTCGTTGTCGGAAAACGACTTCTGGGTTTTGGCCATGCAGATGGGCAGCCCCGCCAGGCCCAGCCGGTCGATGCGACGCAGGTCGGCTTCGGCCTGGGCGGTGTAGTCCACGCCGGCGGCCCCGTACACCTCGCGGGCGATGGTTTCGATTTTGGTTTTCACCGGCTGGTCCCAGGCGTAGAGCGGGCGCAGGCGGTTGGTGCCCGCGGCGATGTTGGCCAGCACCGCTTCGGCCAGGGCGGTGGCCCCAGCCCCGCCCTCGGCCCAGCTGGTGCTGCGCACTGCTTCTACGCCGCGGGCCCGGCACAGCTGCTGCACCAGGGCCACCTCTTCGGGCGTGTCGCTGACGAAGTGGTTGATGGCCACCACGGGCTGGTAGCCAAACTTCTGGGCGTTTTCAATGTGCTTGGCCAGGTTGGCAAAGCCCCGCTCGCAACGGGCCAGGCTGGGGGTATTAAGCTCGGCGGCCGGGGCCCCGCCGTGGTGGCGCAGGGCGCGCACGGTGGCCACCAGCACCACGGCGGCGGGGTCCAGGCCGGCGTAGCCGCACTTGATGTCGAGGAACTTCTCGGCCCCGAGGTCGGCTCCGAAACCGGCTTCCGTCACCGCGTAGTCGCCCAGCGAGAGGCCCATGCGGGTGGCCAGCACGGTGTTGGTACCCTGGGCGATGTTGGCGAAGGGGCCCCCGTGCACCAGGGCGGGGGTTTGCTCCAGGGTTTGCACCAGGTTGGGCTTCAGCGCGTCGCGCAGCAGGATGGTCATGGCCGCTTCGGCCTGCAACTGGCGGGCGTAAACGGGCTCATTGGCGTAGCTGAAGGCCACCAGGATGTTGCCGAGCTTGGCCTTGAGGTCGGCCAGGCCGGTGGCCAGGCACAGGATGGCCATTACCTCGGAGGCGGCCGTGATGTTGAAGCCGTCGCTGCGCATCACCCCGTTGGCTTTGCCGCCGAGGCCCACAATGGTTTGGCGCAGGCTGCGGTCGTTCAGGTCGAGGCAGCGCTTCCAGAGCACGGTGCGCGGGTCGATGCGCAGGGGGTGGTTGGGCGTCTGGATGGCGTTGTCGAGGAGGGCGGCCAGCAGGTTGTTGGCCTTTTCCACGGCGTTGAAGTCGCCGGTGAAGTGCAGGTTGATGTCCACCATCGGGCTCAGCTGCGAGCGGCCGCCGCCGGTGGCCCCACCCTTGGCCCCGAACACGGGCCCCAGCGAGGGCTCGCGCAGCACTACCACGGCCTTTTTGCCCAGCTTGCGCAGCCCGTCGCCCAAGCCGATGGACACCGTGGTTTTGCCCTCGCCGGCCGGGGTGGGCGTGATGGCCGTGACCAGAATCAACTTTGCCTCGGCCACCTTTTCCGGGGCAATCAGGTGCAGGGGCAGCTTGGCTTTGTCGCGGCCGTAGGGCTCCAGGTCGTTTTCGGTAATGCCCAGGCGCGCAGCTATTTCTTTAATGGGCGGCAGAACTACGGATTCGGCAATGGCAATGTCGGTCATACGGGGAAGCTATTTATTGCGAGTAATGGCAACTGAAAAGCAAGGATTTTGTGTAGCATGTCGCACGAATAGTTTTTTGGCGATGGTCTAAAACGGGGTGGTCCAGCGAATTGCCCGAAGGGCTTCGTCGGGCCACTCTTACTAAAAAACAGCGGCCCCGGGGCTTGGTAAGAGTGGTCCGACGACGGAAAAAGTCGCCGGACCACCCCGGTTTAAACCACCGCTATAGTTTTTACTAACCTGCGTTATCATTCACTTAATCAGCAGCGTTTTCCACGCCTCCAATACCCGGCCTTCGGCCAGCAGCTGCTGGGCCAGGAGCATCAGCTGCTTCGGCAGCTCGGGGCCCCCGGCGGGGTGTTTGTTCAACAGATAGGCCACCATCGGTTCAGTTTTGAACTCCGCCACTTGCGCGGGGGTGGGCAGGGCTTCGTGCTCCACGTTGGCGAGCTGGCCCAGGTCGTTGCCGGTGAGGACGGTGCTGGTGCGGATGTGGGCCGGCAGCTGGTCGTGGCCCATGCCCAGGCGGCGGTTGGGCCGCACCACCTCGAAGAGGCTGGCCCCGCTGGCGCGGGCGTACCAGTCGCCGCCCAAGCGGGCCACGGCGTCGAGCTTGAACGGGTCGATGCCGGCGGCGTCGGGCAGCAGCACGTCCTGGCGGAAGTGGGCCCGCACTGCGCGGCACACCACCAGGTGGCCCGCGCCGGGGCCCTTGCTCAGCGGCACAATCTGCTCCACCACGCACTCGAAGGCGGCGGGGGCCTCGGCCACGCGGGGCGGGCGCACCTGCTCGCTGGCCAGCGCCGTGAAACCGGCCTTGGCAAACTCGTTCACGCCGGCCGGGTACTCAGCGCTGGCCAAGGACATTTGCTGCACCATGGCGTAGTCGCAGATGTTGACGACGACCTCGGGCACGGCGCGCACGTTCAGCAGCGAGTGCTTCTCGGAACCGTCGCGCCCGCGGTTCACGGGCGAAAACACGAGGATGGGCGGCGTGTAGCTGAAGATGTTGAAGAAGCTGTACGGGCTCAGGTTCACGCGCCCCTCGGCGTCCACGGTGCTAACGAAGGCGATGGGGCGCGGGGCCACGGCGCCCCCGAGCAGCGGCATCCACTGGGCGGGCGTGAGGTCGGCGGGGGAAACGGAGTGGAAGGCGGTGGGAGTGGGGGCGGGCACGGGGCGAAGCATAAGGATGGGGCCCAAAACTACCGCCTTTGCTCAGGCTGCCGCCGCGCGCCCAACCCATACCACTCCCGTCTGAACAACGAAGAAAGGCTTGCCGTCGTCAGATTTGGCTTCCCAATGCGCTCTTTGTAATAATAAGGGCCCCAATTCAGCAAATTCATCTGGCCAAAACGGTTCTCCATCCGCATAGGCGGTCCAGTGCAAGGCGCCCACTCCGGGCACCGAATAATATTCCGATGGAAAGGAAACGTTCACTGGTCTGTCGAACAAGCCCTCGTACCGCGTCTGGCGGGCGTCGATGCCGGCGACCAGCTGCGAGCGGCCGAACTCCGGCTCGTGAATCCAGACGGCCAAATAAAAATCAGGATAATGCGCCATTAATCCCTGACGCCACGCCTGAAAATCGGCCACCAGCCGGCCCACCCAAAGCTGCCGGATGACTAGCGGCGGCTTTTCGCTGACTGCCCAGGGGGCCAGCCCAAGTTTCTTAACCTCATAGTTGGACTCCGAAAGCCATTCGATAGGTAACTCTTCCGGAGTGGCTACTCGGCGCCGGTGGGCGCGTAGCACCCGCCGAAACCCGCGAATTCGCTTTTTGCGTCTCTTCCAAGGGGAAATTTTATTGGGTAGACCAGCCATGCCCAAATGTAGCCCCCTTGCCTAAAGTCGTTGAGCGGTCTGCTATTTTAAACAAACGATTGTTCTTATGCTAAAAAGCTATAGATTTGGGTCCTGCTGCTCCTTGCTCTACGCTGATGACCACGCCCGTTTGCCCCAAGTGTGACTCGAAGGATGCCACCAAAAGTGGCGTCGTGAACGAGCGGCAGCGCTTCAAGTGCCGGGCCTGCGGCTACCACTACACCGTGGCCAAGGTGGGCCGCGAGGTGAACCCGTACTACGTGGTGAAGGCGCTGCAACTTTACATCGAGGGCGTGAGCTACCGCGAAATTGAGCGCCTGCTGGGCGTGAGCCACGTGAGCGTGATGAACTGGGTGAAGAAGTACGGCGTGAAGGCCCCGCGCCAGCCCGAATACCACCCGACCTATAAAATCCTGAACCAGAAGGAGCTGGCCGAATTCTTCCAGAAGCCGGAGAACCTGAAAAGCGCCGGCCTGGTGGTCACCGAGCTGGGCGACAAGTACATGATGATCCGCTGGGAGCGGTTCCGGGCCGGGTAGGGCCCCGGGGCCCTACCGGCCCGCATTTTTCTCACTTTTTGCTTTTCTGTTATGCACGCTCCCCAACCCTCGCTTGTGCCCACCGGCCGGCCCGCGGCGGGCCTGCTCAGCGCCGTCGTCATCGTGGCGTCGCTGGGCTACTTTGTTGATATCTACGACCTGGTGTTGTTCAGCATCATCCGGGTGAAGAGCCTGAACGGCATTGGCATAACCGACCCCGCGGCCGTGACGGACCAGGGCCTGTACCTGCTGAGCATGCAGATGTGGGGCATGCTGCTGGGCGGCATCTTGTGGGGCGTGCTGGGCGACAAGAAGGGCCGGCTGTCGGTGCTGTTCGGCTCCATCTTGCTCTATTCGCTGGCCAACATCGCCAACGGCTTCGTGCAGACCGTGGACCAATACGCTTGGCTGCGCCTGATTGCGGGCGTGGGCCTGGCCGGCGAGCTGGGCGCGGGCATCACGCTGGTGGCCGAGAGCCTGCCCAAGGAAAAGCGCGGCTACGGCACCATGATCGTGGCCTCGGTGGGCGTGAGCGGGGCCATGGTGGCCTACCTGGTGGGCCAGCAGTTTGGCTGGCGCAACGCCTACTTTATCGGCGGGGCCCTGGGGCTGGGGCTGCTGGCGCTGCGGGCGGGCGTGTTCGAGTCGGGCATGTTCGAGCAAACCAAGCGCACCGACGTGGCCCGCGGCAACTTCCTGAGCTTGTTCGCCAACGGGCCCCGGTTTTATAAGTACCTGCGCTGCTTGCTGGTGGGGGCCCCGTTCTGGTACCTGGTGGGCATCCTCATCACGCTGGCCCCCGAGTTTGGCCAGCAGTTCCACCTGCAAGGGCCCGTCACGGGCGGGCTGAGCATCTTCTGGTGCTACTTCGGCCTCACCCTCGGCGACGTCACCAGCGGCAGCCTGAGCCAGCTCATCAAGAGCCGCCAGCGCACGCTGCAAATCTTCATCCTCTCGTCGGCCGTCACGGTGGGGGCCTACCTGTTTGCCCTCGACGGGGCCAGCACGGCGGTGTTCTACACGGTGTGCTTTCTGATCGGGTTCACCGGCGGCTTCTGGGCCCTGTTTGTGACGGTGGCGGCCGAGCAGTTTGGCACCAACCTGCGCTCGACGGTGGCCACTACGGCCCCCAACTTTGCGCGCGGGGCCACCGTGCTCATCGCCCCTACCTACAAGGCCCTCAAGGCCTACCCGGCGCTGGGCATGGTGGGCGCCGCCAGCATCATCGGGGCGGTACTGCTGGGGCTGGCCTTTTTCAGCGCCAGCACCCTGCCCGAAACCTACGCCAAAGACCTGGATTACCTGGAGTAGCCACGGCCCCCGCCGCCCGCTTGCCCCGGGGCAGCCTCTACCCGGGGCTGCCCCTTTTTATTGCTCCTGGCGGCGGATGATTATATTAGGCAGAAGCAATTTTCTCGCTAAATTAATATAGATTTGCTCATCTGATGTAGTTAGCCAGATTGGTTTTATGAGACTGAATTTATTAAGAATAAGTGTCCAACCAATGCTGCCAGCGCTTTCTGGCTGGTTCCGAATGGTGCCACCAGCGACGGGGCCAGGGGTTGAGGCTCCCTAAGACGGCCGCCGCTCCGGCCGGCCGTAGTCACCCAGAAACTAATCTATAAGCAATGCGCATGGCCAGGAGCCCCTAAAGCTATAGCGCGTTAGCAAAACGATTGCACGGCTACACCAACCGGCCGCCCGGTAATGGTACTTAGCCGTGCCAAACTGTGGCAGTGCCCGCTTTGGGGCCCTGTCCACAATCCAATTCCCATCATTCCTTTCTTCGTTATGCAAAAAAATCGCTACACGCTGGCCCTCACCGGGTTGCTGCTGGCCGGTATCGGGTCGGCGTTCGGGCAGGTAGCGCCACCGGCCGTGGGCACGTCGCCGCCGCCCGCCGAGCCGGTCGCGCCGCCTACCCCGGTGGCCCCCGCCAAATCGGCGGCCTACGGGCCGGGCATGAAGGTCAACCTCTCGCCCGACGGCTCCAAGTACCTGCGCTTTCTGCTCTGGACGCAGGTGTACGCCCGCTTCAACGAAAACAACACCAACACGCTGCGGGGCCCCAACAACCCCAAATCGAGCCAATTGGATTTTGGCATCCGCCGCTCGCGCATGGTGATCCTGGCCCAGCTCAGCCCGCGCTTTTTGGTTTATACCCACCTGGGCATCAACAACCAAAATGCAGTGAGTGGCGGCGTGTCGCCAGGGGTGGACGGCAAGAAGCCGCAGTTCTTCATCCACGAGGCCGTGACGGAGTACAAAGTCAATAAGTACGTCAGCCTGGGGGCGGGCCTGCATTACTACAACGGCATCTCGCGCCTGACCAACGCCAGTACCACGAGCATCCTGACGATGGACTTGCCGCTCACCAACTTCCCGACCATCGACGCGCTCGACCAGTTTGCGCGTTGGATCGGGGTGTACGCCAAGGGCCGCGTGGGCAAGTTCGACTACCGCGTGTCGATGAGCGACCCCTTCCTGACCAACCTGCCCACCAACCCCAACTACGTGGCGGGCGGCGTGCAAACCGGCAACCCCCTGGCCCTGGGCAGCACGGTGGGCGGCGTGAACCGGGGCACCAACGCCGCCCAGTACAACCCCCAGAACGACGGGCACGTGTACCAGGGCTATTTCAGCTACAACTTCCTGGAGCCCGAGGCCAACCTGCTGCCCTACACCCAGGGCACCTACCTGGGCACCAAGCGCGTGCTGAGCATCGGGGCGGGCTTCATGTACAACCAGAACGGCATGTACTCGCGCTCTTCCGGCAGCGCCGTTACCCTGGCCAACCTGACACCGGGGGCCGACCTTTACGCCGCCGTGCCTACTGAGAAGCACGACATCAAGCTCTTCGGGGCCGACGTGTTTTACGATGCGCCGCTCGACACGGCCTCGCGCACAGCCGTAACCTTCTACGGGGTGTATTATAACTACAACTTCGGGCCGAACTACGTGCGCTTCGTGGGGGCCGAAAACCCCGGCTACGGCGGCGTGGCCACCCGCGGCAACGCCGTGCCGCAGTCGGGCACCGGTGGGTCGGTGTACGGCCAGCTGGGCTTCCTGATGCCCAAGAACACGCTCGGCAAAAAGGCCCGCCTCCAGCCCTACGTGGCCTACCTGCACAGCAACTACGAGGGCCTGCGCACTTCCGACGGCAACATCAAGGGCGTGAACGTGTACGACCTCGGGGCCAACGTGCTCATCGACGGCCACAACGCCAAGGTGACGCTCAACTACCGCGCCCGCCCCGATTTCACCAACGTCAACGACGTGAAGTACCGCCCCGAAGTGACGCTGCAAACGCAGGTATTCCTGTAGCGCTTTTAGGGCCCGACGCTGGTGCTTGGGAGTTGATGCGTGGTGCTTGGGTCGTTCTAGAAGCCTATGACCCAAGCACTACGCACCAATCCCCAAGCACCAGCCGTCGGGCCCCAAGAGCCGCGCAACCCCATTCAACCAGCCACCATTTCCCACCCTCCCTTGCATGAACCCAACCCCCAACTCCGCCTACGCGGCCGACCTGGATGCGCCGGCCGCGCACGACAACAACCAGGTCGATTCCAAAACCATCTGGCAGGTCATCACGGCCTCGTCGGTGGGCACGGTCATCGAGTGGTACGACTTCTACATCTTCGGGTCGCTGGCCGCCATCATCGGGCCGGTGCTGTTTGGGCACGCGGGCAAGATTGAGGATTCCCTGCTGGGGGCCCTGGCCGTGTTCGGGGCGGGCTTCGTGGTGCGGCCGTTCGGGGCCATGTTCTTCGGCCGGCTCGGCGACATGATTGGGCGCAAGTACACCTTTCTGGTCACGCTGCTGATTATGGGCGGGGCCACGTTCGTGACGGGCCTCGTGCCGAGCTACGACACCATCGGCGTTGCGGCCCCCATTATCGTCGTAATTCTGCGCCTGTTGCAGGGCCTGGCCCTGGGCGGCGAGTACGGCGGCGCGGCCACCTACGTGGCCGAGTACGCCCCCGACAAGAAGCGCGGCTACTACACCAGCTTCATCCAGATTACGGCCACCGGGGGCCTCATCCTCAGCATTCTGATCATTGTAATAACCCGCAAAACGATGGGCGAGGCGGCCTTCAAAGAGTGGGGCTGGCGCCTGCCGTTCCTGCTCTCGGGCTTCCTGGTGATTGCCTCGTACTACATCCGCAAGAAGCTGCACGAGTCGCCGCTGTTTGCCAAGGCCAAGGCCACCGGCACCACCAGCAAGAGCCCCCTGCGCGACTCGTTCGTGAACCCCGTGAACCGCCGCCTGGTGCTGATTGCGCTCTTTGGCGTGACGATGGGCCAGGGCGTAATTTTCTACACCTCGCAGTTCCATGCCTACTCGTTCATGAACAACACGCTGAAGCTCGACATCATTGACTCCAGCACCATTCTGGTGGTGGCGATGGTGCTGGCCACGCCGCTGTTCATCTACTTCGGCTCGCTCTCCGACCGCATCGGCCGCAAGCGCATCATCATGACGGGCATGATCTGCGGGGCCCTGTTCACCATTCCGCTCTTCTACGGCATCAAGGCCTACGCCGGGCCCCTGTCGGAAATCACCCCCGCCACCGTAGACGCCGCCGGCGTGGCCGTGCCAGCCGTGATGAAAGCCCTGGCCCCCAACGTGTTCATGATGACGGTGCTCACCTTCATCTTGGTGCTGTTTGTGACGATGGTGTACGGCCCCATCGCCGCCTACCTCGTCGAGCTGTTCCCGACCAGCGTGCGCTACACCTCGCTCTCGGTGCCCTACCACATCGGCAACGGCGTGTTTGGGGGCTTCGTGCCGCTCATTGCCACGGCCATTGGCGTGTGGGCCGCCAAGCAGCCGGCCGGCACGTTCTCCAAAGAGCACAGCAGCTTGCTCGGCCTCGTGTACCCGGTGGTCATTGCCCTCATCTGCTTCTTCGTAGGCATGGCCCTAATGAAGGACACCCGCGACGTGAAGCTGATGGACAAGTAATTCCTGGTTTGCCTGGCTAGCCAACACCATCCGCCGGGCCCCGTGTCCGGCGGATTTTTGTTTTCCCGGGGCCCCAAATTCGCCCGTTCTTCGTTCCCGCCCCATGTCCCAACTGCCCCCCGGCGAACAGGCCGAGCAGCGCCGCGGCCAGCGCCTGCTGTTCGTGGCCGTGCTGTTCGGTGTGCTGCTCAACTTCCCTCTGCTGGCCGTGTTCGACCGCGCCGGCCGCGTGGCCGGCGTGCCCGTGCTCTACCTCTACGTGCTGCTGATGTGGGTGCTGGTGGTGGGCCTGACGGGCTATTTGGTGCGGCGGCGCGGTGAATGAGTGATTTGGTGAAGGAGCGAAGGAGTGAATGAGCTGAGGAATGGGCCCCAGGCCGTCATGCTCATCTGGCGTCCGCGCAGCCGAAGCATCTCTGCTGCTGAGCAACCCATTCGATTGAAGCACTGACGCGGTAGAGATGCTTCAACTCCGCTGCGCTGCATTCAGCATGACGGCTTTTACCTAAAAAATTACCGATTCACAACTCACTCCTTCACCGATTCACTCCTTGAACAAGCTGCTCGTCATTGGCTTTTCGTTCGGCTACCTGGCCTTGCTCTTCGGGGTGGCCTACGCGGCGGAGCGTCGGTCGGCGGCGCGCAAAAGCTTGGTGGCCAACCCCTACGTGTACGCCCTTAGCATGGCCGTGTACTGCACGGCCTGGACGTACTACGGCTCGGTGGGGCGGGCGGCGCACCAGGGGCTCAGCTTCGTGGGCATCTACGTGGGGCCCACGCTGCTGGCACCGGTGTGGTGGCTGGTGCTGCGCAAAATCATCCGCGTGTGCCGGCAGCAGCGCCTCACTTCCATCGCCGATTTCATTTCGGCCCGCTACGGCAAAAATGCCGCCCTGGGGGCCCTGGTTACGGTGGTGTGCGTGCTGGGCGTGGTGCCCTACATCGCGCTGCAAATCAAGGGCATTGCCGCTTCGTTCGTGGTGCTGACGGGCAGCGGGGTGGGGGGCGCGGCCACCACGGCCCTCTACACCACGGGGGCCCTGGCGGTGTTCACCATCCTGTTCGGGGTGCGCTCGGTGGAGGCCACGGAGCGCCACGAGGGCATGGTGCTGGCCGTGGCCGTGGAAAGCTTAGTCAAGCTGCTCGCCTTTTTGCTGATGGGCGGCTTCGTCACGTTCGGGCTGTTCCACGGCTTCGCCGACGTGTTCGACCAAGCGGCGGCGGTGCCGGCGCTGCGGCAGCTCTTCACGCTGCGCGGGGCTGGCACAGGGCCCGCCGCGTGGGGCACGCTGCTAATGCTGGGCATGTCGGCGGTGCTGCTGCTGCCGCGCCAGTTCCAGGTGGCGGTGGTGGAAAACGTGGACGAGGACCACCTGCGCAAGGCCATGTGGCTCTTTCCGCTCTACCTTATCGTCATCAACCTGTTTGTGCTGCCGGTGGCCTTCGGCGGGATGCTGCGCCTGGGGGGGAGTGGTTTCGACGCCGACACCTTCGTGCTGGCCCTGCCGCTGGCCACCGGCCACCCGTGGCTGGCGCTGCTCACCTACCTGGGGGGCCTGTCGGCGGCCAGCGGCATGATCATCGTCGAAACCATTGCCCTGAGCGTGATGATCAGCAACCACTTGCTGATGCCGCTGCTGGTGCGCGTGCCGGCCGCCGGCCCCGCCCGTCCCGCCCGCTGGTTTGCCTACCTGGGCCGCGCGGCCCTCGAAGCCGCCGCCTGGCCGTGGTGCTGGTGCTGCTGCTGGCCTACGCCTACTACGCCGAGGTGGGCCGCCAGCTGCCGCTGGTGAACACCGGCCTCGTGTCGTTTGCCGCCGTGGCGCAGTTCGTGCCCTCCGTGCTGGGGGCCCTGTACTGGAAGGGCGGCACCCGGCGCGGGGCCACCGGCGGGCTACTGGCGGGCTTCGCGGTGTGGTTTTTCACGCTAGTGCTGCCCACGCTGGTGGGCCCCGGGCGGCTGCCGGCCAGTGTGCTCAGCGCCGGCGTGGGCGGCGTGGCCTGGCTGCGGCCCGAAGCCCTGTTCGGCCTCGACGGGCTCGACCCGCTCTCGCACGGGCTGTTTTGGAGCTGGTTTTTCAACATCGGGCTCTACGTGGGCCTCTCGCTGTACCGGGCCCCCACGGCCCTGGAGCGGCGCCAGGCCGACGTGTTCGTGGACGTGTTTGCCCGCCGCAGCCTGGCCGAGGAAGTGGCCGGCTGGCAGGGCCGCACCCCACTGCCCGACGTGCGGGCCCTGCTGCTGGGCTTCCTGGGCAAGCGCCGCACCAACCAGGCCCTGGGCGCCTTCGCCGTGCGCTTCCCCGACGCGCTGCCCGCGCCCGACCCAGGCCCCGTGCGCTCGGGCCCGCCGCCCGGGGCCCAGTCGTTCGTGTCGGCCGACCCGCGCCTGCTCACCTACGCCGAGAAGCTGCTGGCCGGCACCCTGGGCCCGGCCTCGGCTCGGCTGCTGCTGGCTTCGGTGGCGGGGGCCGAAGAAATTAGTTACGACAACGTGGTGGGCATCCTGCGGGAAAGCCAGCAGCTGCTGGAGGCCAACCGCCAGCTCCAGAAGCAAAGCCGCCAGCTTCAGCGCCTCACCGACGAGTTGCGCCAGGCCTACGACCAGCTGCAAATTCTGGATATGCAGAAGGACGAGTTCCTCTACACCGTGACGCACGAGCTGCGCACACCGCTCACCAGCATCAGGGCCCTGGCCGAAATCCTGGCCGACAACCCCGACCTGGACGTGGCCGAGCGTGAGAACTTCCAGCTCACCATCGGCCGCGAGGCCGAGCGCCTCACCCGCCTCATTTCGCTGGTGCTGGACCTGGAGAAGTACGAGAGCGGCCAGGCCACGCTGGAGCGCGCGCCCCTGGCGCTGGCCGCGGTGGTAGCCGACGCCGTGGCCGCCGTGGGGCCCCTGGCCAGCGCCCGCGGCATCGAGCTGCGCGTGGACGTTCCCGCCGACCTGCCCGCCCTGCCCGCCGACCGCGACCGGCTGATGCAGGTGCTCATCAACCTGCTCTCGAACGCCGTGAAGGCCTGCCCGCCCAGCGGCCAGGGCCGCATTGCGGTGCTGGCCTGGCCCGCGGCCGATGCCGTGCTGCTGTGCGTGGAGGACAACGGCAAGGGCATCGCGCCAGCCGAGCATCACCTCATCTTCGACAAGTTTTTCCAGGCCCGCCACCAGGCCCTGCGCAAGCCCGAGGGCTCGGGCCTGGGCCTGGCCATCACCCGCCGCATCGTGGAGCTGCACCAGGGCCGCATCTGGGTCGAAAGCGCCCTGGCCCACGGGGCCCGCTTCTTCGTGGAGCTGCCGCTGGTGGGGGCCCCGAGCCGGCGGGCGGGGCCGGCCAGCCCGGGGCCCCACCGGCGGCCCCACCACTTTCCGTTCCCCGCCTTCCGCTTCCCACCCCCGGCTTGCTATGAAAACGCCCCACATCCTCATCGTCGACGACGAGCCCAACATCGTCATGTCGCTCGAATTCTTGATGCGCAAAAACGGCTACCAAGTGGGCATTGCCCGCAACGGCACCGAGGCCCTGGCCGCCATCGCCGAAACGCCTTTCGACCTGGTGCTGCTCGACGTGATGATGCCCGACGTGGACGGCTACCAAGTGTGCCAGCAGTTGCGCCAGCGCCCCGACCGCGCCGCCACGAAAGTTGTGTTCCTCTCAGCCAAAAGCCACGACGCCGACGTGCAGAAGGGCTACGACGTGGGGGCCGATTTGTACGTGCCCAAGCCCTTCAGCACCCGCCAGCTGATGGAAAAAGTGCGCGAGCTGCTGGCCGGCAAGCCGTCGCTATAAGCCGCTACGGGCGGCGCCGATTGGCCAGCCGTAGCGGCCTTAACCGGCCCGCCGGCCTAGCTTGCTGCCCCGGGGGCCCCGGGTGCGGCGCTGGGGACCCCGGCGGCGTACCGTGCCGCTTATTCGTTCTTTTGTTATTCTCACTTCTTACCCGTTCCCATGCACAGCCGCATCCGCACCCTCGAAGAATACCACGCCGACTACCAGCAATCCATCGACGACCCCGACGCCTTTTGGGCCGAAGCGGCCGAGCCCTTCACCTGGCGCAAGAAGTGGGACACCGTGCGTAGCGGCGAGTTTTCGCCGGCCGGCGACAGCCGCTGGTTCGACGGGGCCACCCTCAACCTCACCGAAAACTGCCTCGACCGCCACCTTGAGCTGCGCGCCAACAAGCTGGCCATCATCTTCGAGCCCAACGACCCCAAAACCCGCCACTCGCGCCTCACCTACCGCGAGCTGCACGAGCAGGTGTGCCAGTTTGCCAACGTGCTGAAAAAGAACGGCGTGGCCAAGGCGACCGGGTGGTGCTCTACATGCCCATGATTCCGCAGCTGGCCGTTGCCGTGCTGGCCTGCGCCCGCATCGGGGCGGTGCACGGGGTCATCTTCGCCGGCTTCTCGGCCTCGGCCATTGCCGACCGCATCAACGACGCCGACGCCACCTTCGTGCTCACCGCCGACGGCCTGAACCGCGGCGCCAAGCAAATCCCTGTCAAGAGCGTGGTGGACGAGGCCCTCGAAACCTGCCCCAGCGTGCGGCGCGTCATCGTGGTGGAGCACACCGGCTGGCCCGTGCAGTGGCAGGAAGGGCGCGACGTGTGGTACCACGACGAGGTGCAGGACGTGGAAAAGGACTGCCCGGCCGAAGAGATGGCCGCCGAAGACCCCCTCTTCATCCTCTACACCAGCGGCAGCACCGGCAAGCCCAAGGGCGTGGTGCACACCCAGGCCGGCTACATGGTGTGGGCCGATTACACGTTCCGCAACGTGTTTCAGGTGGAGGAAAATGACGTGTACTGGTGCACCGCCGACATTGGCTGGGTGACGGGCCACACCTACGGCCTGTACGGGCCCCTGCTGGCCGGCAGCACCACGCTGCTGTTTGAGGGCGTGCCCACGTTCCCGTCGCCGGGCCGCTTCTGGGAAGTGATTGACAAGCACCACGTCAGCATTTTCTATACCGCGCCCACGGCCATCCGCAGCCTCATGGCGCACTCCCTCGACCACGTGCTGGCCTACTCGCTCAGCAGCCTGCGCGTGCTGGGCTCGGTGGGCGAGCCCATCAACGAGGAGGCCTGGCACTGGTACGACCAGCACGTGGGCAAGGGCCGCTGCCCCATCGTGGACACGTGGTGGCAGACGGAAACCGGCGGCATCATGATTTCGGCCCTGGCCGGTATTACGCCCAGCGTGCCCGCCCGCGCCGGCCTGCCGCTTCCCGGCGTGCAGCCCGTGCTGCTCAACCAGGACGGCTCCGAAATTGAGGGCAACGACCAGGAGGGCTACCTCGCCATCAAGGGCAGCTGGCCGGGCGTGATCCGCACCACCTGGGGCGACCACGAGCGCGCCCGCCAAACCTATTTTACGCCCTACCCGGGCTACTACTTCACCGGCGACGGGGCCCGGCGCGACGAAAAAGGCCTTTTCCGCATCATCGGCCGCGTCGACGACGTGATAAACGTGAGCGGGCACCGCTTCGGCACGGCCGAAATTGAGAACGCCATCAACCAGAGCGACTACGTGGTGGAAAGCGCCGTGGTGGGCTACCCGCACGACGTGAAGGGCCAGGGCATCTACGCCTACGTCATCTGCAAGCACGGCGTGCCCACCACCGACCTCGACCTGAAAATGGCCGAGGCCAGCATCATAGAGGCCGTGGTGGCCGCCATCGGCCGCATTGCCAAGCCCGACAAAATCCAGCTCGTGAGCGGCCTGCCCAAAACCCGCTCCGGCAAAATCATGCGCCGCATCCTGCGCAAAGTGGCCGAGGGCGAAACTACCAACCTGGGCGACGTCACGACCCTACTCGAACCGCTGGTGGTGGACGAGATTCTGGCCGGCCGCAAGTAGGTGAGGCCCCGGGCCAGTGCTTTTTTTCCTGGTTCAGCAACGGCTTGCCGTTGGCAAAAATGCCCTGCTGGCCGTGTGCCGGCAGGGCATTTTTGCACGCCCCCCGCAGCGCGCCCCCGGGGCCCAGCGCGCCCGGGCCCGGACTGTAGCACGGCGCTGGGCCGGAGCGGCGGCACCGCGCGGCGGTGGCCTAGGCACGGGCGTAATGTGAAGTTTGTGTGTCGTAGGTTAATCATTAATTACCTTGATTAGTAATATTTTATATAGGTTAGTTGCCTGATTGGTCATTCATTTTGGGGGGCCTGGCCCGGCGGTAGCTTTTTGATAACACGGGCTTCTTGGCGCTGGGGGTGAGGAAGAAAGAGTTTTGCACCGGCAACTCAATTACCCTCTTCCCCGCACTTGATGAATCGACTTTACGCCCTGCTGATTTGCCTGCTCACGCTGCCGCTGGCGGTGCTGGGCGGCACCATTAAAGGCCGCGTGACGGACGCCCGCACCGGCGAGCCGCTGGTGGGCACCACGGTGTACCTGCGCGGCACCGGCCACAGCGACCAGGCCCAGCTCGACGGCTCCTTCACCATCCGCAACGTGGCGGCGGGCGAGTACGAGCTCATTGGCCAGCTCATTACCTACGAGTCGGTCAGCCAGCGCATTACCCTTACCTCGGCCCAGCCCGACCAGGTGCTGAACCTGCGGCTGCGCGACAAAAACAACGCCCTGGATGAGGTGACCGTGCAGGGCCACCGCGACCCGGAAGGGGAGGTAACGGCCCGCCGCATCGAGCAGGTGGCCCCCAGCATCGTCAACGTTGTCTCGGCCCAGGCCATCCAAACCTCGCCCGACATCCAGGTGGCCAACGTGTTGCAGCGCGTGTCGGGCGTGACGTTGGAGCGTAGCACCAACGGCGACGGCCGCTACGCCATCGTGCGGGGCATGGACAAGCGCTACAACTACACGCTGGTCAACGGCATCAAAATTCCCAGCCCCGACCCCTACAACCGCTACGTGCCGCTCGATATTTTCCCGGCCGAGCTGCTCCAGCGCCTCGAAGTGACCAAGGCCCTGACGCCCAGCATGGAAGGTGACGCCATTGGCGGGGTGGTGAACCTGGTGATGAAGGACGCGCCCGCCGAGCGCACCCTGAGCGGGCAGCTGGGCACGGGCTACGGCCAGCTGTTTACGGACCGCTCCTTCCTGGGCTTCGACCGCGGGCAGGTGAACATGAAGTCGCCGGCCGAGCGCAACGGCTCGGGTTACCAGGCCACGCCCGCCGACTTCCCGTGGGTGAACTACACCCACAAAACCGCGCGGCCCAACCTGCTCGGCAACCTCACCTTCGGCAGCCGCTACGGCAAGGAGCAGCGCCTGGGCGTGCTGCTGGCCGGCTCGTACCAGGCCCAAACGCGGGGCTCGAACGGCTACTTCTACGAAACGGGCATCACCCAGGACAACCAGCCCGCCCTGCGCACGCTGCACGTGCAGCAGTACTCCACGGCCCAGCAGCGCCTGGGCCTGAACGCCAAGCTCGACTACCGCCTCAACGCACGCAACACGCTGCGCTTCTACGGCGTGTACCTGCAACTCGATGAAGCCCAGGCCCGCGCCGAAACCGACACCACCTACAAGGGCACCGCCCGCCCCGACGTGGACCGCCTGCTGCGCAACCGCTACCAGCGCCAGGGCATCGCCAACGCCACCTTGCAGGGCGAGCACCAGCTGGCCCCGCGCCTGGCCGCCACCTGGTCGCTGGTGTATTCGCGGGCCACCAACAACGTGCCCGACGTGGTGGAGCAGGACCTGAAACTGACGGCTTCGGGCAACTACTACCAGAATGCCACCCGCACCTGGCTCGACAATACCGACCAGGACAAGGCTGCTTACCTGAACCTGAAGTACACTTTCCTGGAAGGCCTGGACCTTTCGGCTGGGGCCCTGTACCGCGACAAGGACCGCACCAACCACTACCTGGCGTACTCGCTGCGGCCCTCGGGCCAGCCAGCTACGAACGAGCAGGACATCAACTCGGAAGCCTACTCGGTGTTCAACCCGCTGGGCATTTACGTGGGCAACAACAACTACACGGCGGCCGAGAAAGTAACGGCCACCTACGGCCAGGCGCGCTTCGTGCGGGGGCACTGGGAGGTGCTGGGCGGCGTGCGCACCGAGTACACCGACCAGTCGTACATCACCAGCCTGCCCGCCTCCGAAGCGGCCAACCGCGGCGGCCAGAAGTACCTCGACGTGCTGCCCAGCCTGCATCTGCGCTACACCCTCGACGAGCGCCAGAACCTGCGCGCCTCGTACTTCTCCAGCATCAGCCGGCCCAGCTTTTTTGAGCTGACGCCTCACAACAACGCGGGCAGCGTGAGCGAGAGCAATGTGTACGCCGAAGCCGGCAACCCCTACCTGCTGCACACCCAGGCCCAAAACCTGGACCTGCGCTACGAATTCTTCGGCGCCGGCAACGACCAGGTGATGCTGGGGGCCTTCTATAAAAACATCAAAAACCCAATTGAGTACGGCCTCGTGACGCTGCCCAGCAGCACCGTGACGGTGTACCAGCCCATCAATCCCGGCACGGGCGCGGCCACCAACTTCGGCTTCGAGTGGGTGGGGGTGAAGTACCTGGGCAACTTCGGGCTGTCCACCAACTACACCTTCACTCAGTCGGCCATCACCACCGACAAGGGCCGCAGCGCCACCGCCGAGGACACCCGCGTCAGCGTAGCCCAAAAACGCCCCCTGCAAGGCCAGTCGAAGCACGTGGCCAACGCCTCGCTGCTCTACAAAAACCCGCGCAGCGGCTTCGATGTGCAGCTGGCCTACGTGTACACCGGGGCCCGCATCGTGCAGGTGGGCCAGTTCCTGGGCCTCGACTACTGGCAGCGGGCCCAGTCGCAGCTCGATTTTTCGGCCGAAAAACGGCTGACCAAGTCCGACAAGCGCTTCGGCCTGACGGCCTACATCAAGGTGCAGAACCTGCTGAACACGCCCTACCAGGTTGATATCCTGGCCCCCGGGGCCCCGGCGCTGCTCGGCACCCCCGCCGTGGCCAACTACCCCTACCAGGAGCGCGCCGACCGCGTGAGCGTCGTCAACCAAACCTACCGCGCCTACTACCTGGCCGGCCTGCGCTTCCGGCTGTAGGGGCCCTGGCTCTGAGGGTCCCCGGATAATTAGGGGCCCCGGAGGCCGTCATGCTGAGCGTAGCCGAAGCATCTCTACTGCGGCAGTAATCAAGATTAGTGGAGCAGTAGAGATGCTTCGACTTCGCTCAGCATGACGGCCTTTCGTACGCTTACAAATTTGAATTCTATTCCGACTATGCCCTTCTCTACTCCCTTGTTCCGTGCCGCGGCTGCCGCTTGCCTGCTGGGCGCTGGGGCCCTGTTTTCGTCGTGCGAGAGCGTGATTTACGTGGCCGCGCCCGTGACTTCGGTGGGCCAAAGCTTCACCGGCGACACGCTGCGCAGCCCCATCAAGGGCATCATTGCGGGCCGGGTGGCCCCGTACTACATGGTGGGCGACGTGACCGTGAACGACGGCGACACGCTGCTGATCCAGGCGGGCGTGAAGATCCTGGTGATTGGTAAACCCAAGTCCACTAGCACGTTCGGGCAGGCCACCAACAACCCCGGCTTCGTGGTGAACGGCGCGCTGCTGAGCCTGGGCACCAAGGAGGCGCCGGTGGTGATGACCATCGCCGATAACCTCAAGGGTGACCCCAACGCCGTGGTGAGCGCCGCCACCGATCCGGCCTTCAAGGGCTATTGGGGCGGCATAAACGCCGACGGCGCGGCGCTGCTGGTGCTGCGCTGGACGGAAATTGGCTACGTTGGGGGGCCCTACGGCGCCAACGCGCCCACCGGCTACGCGGCCGGCGACCCCAAGTACGGCATCTCGATGCTGGCCAAGAAAGCCACCGCCCAGTTGGTGGTGGAGGACTGCTACCTGCACGGTTCCGTGGACGACTTCATGCGCCTGCAAAGCTGCCGGTTCAGCCTGATGCGCAACCGCTTCGAGAAGATGGGCAAGGCCGGCGGCGAGGGCGTGAACGTGAAGGCCGGCTGCCTCGGCGACATCGCCTACAATACCTTTGTGGGCGGCGCCACCAACGGCTCGAAGGTGGCCTCGGTGGCCGCCGCGCCCGTGCAGGCCACCGTGAACACTTACAACAATACCTACCTCAACTGCGGCTATCGCCAAACCAAGGCCGGCCGCGGCGGCTCCATCAACTACGAGGTGCAGGCTGCCGGCGTGGTGTACAATAACCTGATTGTCAACTGCCGTTTCGGCCTGCGCATGCGCTCCGACGACCTGCCCGACCTCAGCAAAATCAAGTACAACAACCAGTACTACTACGGCGGCACCGCCTCCCAGGTGGCCGAGTTCAACGCCGCCACGGCTGGCTCCGTCACCACCAACCAGCCAAACGATACCCGCGGCGCCGCCGGGGCCCTCGACCCCAAGTTCCAGGCTGCCGACCTTACCACTGCCGCCGGTACCACGGCCGCCCCCAACACGGCCATGCAGTGGACCAACTTCCTCCGGGGCCCCGGCGGCCTGCGCCTGCTGGCCAATTCGCCAGCTTTGGGCCGGGGCTTCACCACGTTCTCGCCCGTTAATGCCGTGGGTGGCCTCCGCATCGGGGGCCTGTTCACGCCCACCGTCAGCGCGCCGGGCTCCGACGCCGGGGCCTACCAAGCCGACGGCACCGGCAACCAGCAGTAGAGGGCCTCACCCGCTGTAAAACGGAGTGGTAATCCGTTCCGGTACCTGGCCGCAACGGAGTGCCACTCCGTTCTACAATCCTTTCCCCGATGCCCGTTTCCGTTCCTTTTCGCTTCCCAGCCGTGGCCGGTTTGCTGGCCGCCTTGGCGCTGCTGGGTACCCAGTGCCACCAGTCCGTGTCGGGCGTGCTGGGCACGCCGGTGGGGGCCCTGAACGCGGGCCGCGGCGTGGTGCAGCCGGTGGTCGTCACCAGCCCCGTGCGCTACGATACTGATGACCCCGCCATCTGGGTGAACCCCGCCGACCCGGCCCAGAGCCTGGTTGTTGGCACCGATAAGGCTTCCGACGGGGGCCTGTACGTGTTTGATTTGCAAGGCAAAGAGGTGCTGGGCAAAACTGTGCACGGCCTCAAGCGCCCCAACAACGTGGACATCGGCTACGGCCTGCTGCTGGGTGGCCACCCCACCGACTTTGCCCTCGTAACGGAGCGCGAAACCAGCCTGCTGCGCGCCTTCTGCCTGCCCGACATGCAGCCGCTCGACCACGGCAACCTCGCCGTGTTCGCCGGCGACGCGGCCGGCGACCGCATGCCGATGGGCGTGGCCATCTACACCCGCCCCACCGACGGGGCCCAATTTGCCGTGGTGGGCCGCAAAACGGGGCCCCGAGCAGGCTACCTGGCCCAGTACCAGCTGGCCGACGACGGCGCCGGCCAGTTGAAAATGGCGCTCGTGCGCCAGTTCGGCGCCTGGAGCGGCAAGAAGGAAATCGAGTCCATCGCCGTCGATAACGAGCTGGGCTTCATTTACTATTCCGACGAGGGCGTGGGCGTGCGCAAGTACTACGCCGACCCGGCCCGGGGCAACGCCGAGCTGGCCCTGTTCGCCCAAACCGGCTTCACCGAAGATCACGAAGGCATCTCCATCTACAAAACGGGGCCCCGGACGGGCTACCTTCTGGTGTCGGACCAGGGGGCCAGCCAGTTCCGCTTCTTCCCCCGCCAGGGCACCCCCGCCGACCCCAACGCCCACCCCGAGCTGCGCGCCGTGCGGGTGGCCGCCCACTTCAGTGACGGTTCCGACGTGACCAACGTGCCCCTGAACCCGCAGTTTCCCTACGGCCTGTTCGTGGCCATGTCCGACAACAAAACCTTCCACTACTACCGCTGGGAGGACCTGCTGGGCCCCGACCTGAAGGCTGTGCAGTAGCCCGCGCGGGGCCCCGCAACGGCTAGCTACCCTAGGCCCTGGGCCGCAAAAAGCCCGCCCGGTACAGTAACCGGGCGGGCTTTTTACGTTGCGTCGCCGCACGAGTGCTTAGGCTTGGTAGCGCCGGCGCTTCTTGGAGCGCTTATTCTTGCCTTTGGAGCTGAATAACACAATGGCGCCGGCCGTCAGCAAGGAAATGGTAGCCAGCCGGGTAATGAACCCCGAGCGGTTGTATTTCCAATCCATTTTGGCGCCGCGCTCCGCGAAAATGTTGGGCACGTGGCCGTGCGTGAGGTCAGCCAACACACCCTCTATCATGTCTACCCGGTCGGCTAGAATCATGGGCAGCCAGTGCTTATACTGATTCTCACTGTATTTATAAGCCTGGCGGCGGATTATTCCGCTCAAGCCGCGGGGCGGCTCCGGCGTGCCAAATACGGCCGACACATTGGGCCGCTCAATCGACTTCAGCACCTCTTCGTTCACGGGCTGTAAGTAGGGACGCTCGTCGCTTTTGGGGTCCTCGCCCACGTTCATGCGGTCGCGCATGGGGTAGGTGGGGTCGTTCTTGGGGTCGGCATCGATGCCCCAGCCCTTGATCTGCTTCGGGTCGACGGGGGTATTTACGGTGTTATCTTTCATGGGAAGGCAAGGTTACTGGTTGGCGGTAGGGGGCATGAGCACGGTCTTGATGCAGTTGTCCAGCTTGTCGGAGAACATGCGGTAGCCGTCGGCCACTTCTTCCAACGGCATGCGGTGCGTGATCAGCCCCTTGGGGTTAATGATGCCATTCTGCACGTGCTCAATCAGGCGCGGCAGCAGGCGCTTCACCGACGTCTGGTTGCCCCGGATGGTCAGGCCCTTGTTCATGGCGTTGCCGATGGGTATCAAGTTATCGGTCGGGCCGTACACGCCCACAATCGACACGATGCCGCCTTTCTTCACCGAGTTGATGGCCCAATGCAGGGCCGTGGCCGAGCCGGCCTGTAGCAGCAGCTTGCGGCCGGTAATGGTTTGCAGGGCGTTGCCGGCGGCTTCGGCTCCTACGGCGTCAATCACGCAATCGGCACCCAGCCAGTCGGTAATTTTCTTGATGAACACCACCGGGTCGCCGATTTCCTCGAAATTGTAGGCCTCGCAGTACGAGTAATTGCGGGCAAATTCGAGGCGGTACTCCTCTTTGTCGATGATGATGACCCGGCCCGCGCCGAACAGCCAGGCGCAGCGCGCGGCCATGATGCCAATGGGGCCGGCCCCGAACACCACCACCGTATCGCCGGTCTGAATGCCCGCCATTTCGGCGCCCTGGTAGCCCGTGGGCACCACGTCGGTGAGCAGCACGGCGTCGTCGAGGTCCATATCGTCCGGGATGATGACCGGGCCCACGTTGGCGTAGGGCACGCGGGCGTACTCGGCCTGCCCGCCGTTGAAGCCGCCGGCCGTGTGCGAGTAGCCAAAAATGGCGCCCACAGCCGTCGATTCGGTGTTGGACTCTTGGCAGTTGCCAAACATGCCCTGCCGGCAGAAGTGGCACTCGCCGCAGGCAATATTAAACGGCACAATCACCCGGTCGCCCACCTTCACCTTGGTCACGTCGGCCCCAATTTCCACGATTTCGCCCACAAACTCGTGGCCAAAGGTGGAGCCCACGCGGGTATCGGGGATGTTGCCGTTGTAGAGGTGCAGGTCGGAGCCGCAGATGCAGGCGCGCAGCACGCGCACGATGGCATCCTGGGGATGCTTGATTTCCGGCATGGGTTTTTGCACGGCGCGGACCCGCTTGGGGCCCCGGTATTCCATTGCTAACATAAAAAATCTCTGGAAAGGAAAGAAGACAGCTACTGCCGCGCCAAGCATTTCCCAAGGGTACTTGCGTCCGCCCAACTCCTAAAGAAGCCCTTCGCGCGGCTGACTGACTTATTAATACTGAACTGCATAGCCAAGGTTGCAGTAACCTTTTGCCTCGAAACTACAGCAAGGTTGAGCTTATAAATTACTCAAGATGAATAAGCTATAATCTAGCGATTTGGTGCAACTAAGGCTCAGGTTTGGTGCTGCAAATTATAATTCGCGTTTTTGCTATAGCAGTACCCCACCCGGGCGCCCCCCGTCGCCCATGGGGCCCCCGCATCATTTGGCGGGCGCCTGCTTGCCGCCCGCGGGCTTGGCTTTTTTAACGGGTTTAGTGCCCGGTTTTGCTTTGCGCTTGAGTCGTCGCTGCCGGATGGCCGCCAGCCGGTCGCGCTCCACTTTGCGCTCGGCGCGGGCCAGCAGGCGCTGGGGCAAGCGGGCCATCAGCCGCTCGCGCACGTACTGGGCCAGGCGCGCCAGCGGGATGCGGTTGTTGGTGCGCAGCAGGTGGGCCACGTCGCGGCTCCGCAGCGTGCTCACGCCCGTCAGGCCCAGGGCCAGCAGGAACTGCTTCACCTCTTCGAGCAGGAGCAGGGCGGCGATGGGGGCCCGTTCCACGGTGGCGTTGTAGGCGGCCGGGCGGTGCGGGCGCAGGCCGTCCTCGGCGGCCACCAGGATGCCCACCCACGCGGGCAGCAGCGGCAGCAGCTTGGGCAGGTGCTTGGCCGTCACCACGAACGTGACGAAATCGTAGGCCGCGGCGTAGCAGCGCAACTGGTTGGGCACGCGCTGCAAAGTGTCGCGGTCGCCCTTCACCTCGTAGCCGTGCATGAAATCGGGCGTGATGTGCACCACGTCGGCGCGGGTGCTGCCGGTGGGCAGCTCGTCCACGTACACGCCGTCCGTCAGCTGCGGGTAGAGCAGGGCCCTGATTGCCGGGTCGTTCACGAAAACACCTTTACCTTCTCGCCCTTGTGCTTGGTGCGCAGGTACTGGCGGATGATCTGCTGCGTGTCCTTGTTGTCGGTGTACGACTTGATGACGTCGCGGAAGTCCCCGATTTTGCGGGCCGTGAAGGTTTCGTCCACGTAGGCAAAGCCTAGGTAGCGGCCGTTTTCGACCAGCACGACGGTCTTTTCCAGCTCGGTGCGGCCCGCGCCAATCACCACGAACGACTGGTGCTCGTAGGTAATGCTGTCGATGGCCTCGTCCACGCGGGCGTTGTAGGCTTCGGGCGCTTCCTGGCCCACGCAGGCCCCCAGGCAGCGGTGCACCTGGTAGTCGAAGCACGCGCCCGGCGTTTTGTAGAGGCCGCACAGCTTCTGGCACAGGTTGTACTTAGCCACCTTGTGGTACAGAAAGCCCTGGGCCTTGTACTGGTTGCCAAGCGCAATGATGGGAATCTCGGCGTTGCGGGCGTCGGCGCGGCCGTAGAGCAGGCGCTTGTAGCCCTGCTCATCCACGCGCAAATAGATGCCCGCCGGAAACACCGAGCGCCGCTGGGCCCGGTTGTAAGCCGGCTTGAGCTGCTTGATGAGGTGTGACTCATACAGCAGCGCCACCAGCTCCGAGCCGGTCAGTTCCCAGGTGATGTCGGCGATGGAATTCTTGAATTCCAGGCTCTTGCGCGACTTTACATCCACGGCAAAGTGCTGCTGGATGCGCTTGTAGATGTTGATGCTCTTGCCCACGTAAATCACCTCGCCCGCCTCGTTGTGGAAGTAGTACACGCCGGTGGCCTGGGGCAGCGCGGCCACCATTTCGGGGCTGACGAGCGGCGGCAGCAGGGCAGTTTTGATGGCCAACTGCACGGCGGCCACGCGCTTGGCCGCCGGGGCCTTGGTGGGGCCCCCGCGCCCTCGGGCCGGCGGCCGGCGGGTGCCAGCGCATCTACCTGGGCCAGCGTGTCGGCGGTGGGGGCCCCCGGGGCCCCAGCCTCGCTTTCCTGGGTGATGCCGAGCAGGCGGCCGAAGAGCAGGGCCGTGGCGTGGGCGTCGCCGGCGGCGCGGTGGCGGCCGTTCAGCGGGATGCCGATGTTCTGGCACAGCTTGCCCAGGCTGTAGCTGGGCTGGCCCGGAATGAGGCTGCGCGAGAGTCGCACGGTGCACAGCGTTTTGCGCTGGTAGTTGTAGCCGAGGTCGGCAAATTCCTTCTTCAAAAACGAGTAGTCGAACCGCACGTTGTGGGCCACGAACACGCAGCCCTCGGTAATCTCGACCACCTTGCGCGCCACCTCGTGGAACTTGGGCGCGTCGCGCACCATGTCGTTGGTGATGCCCGTGAGCTGGGTGATGAACGGCGGAATGCTGCGCCCGGGGTTGAGCAGGGTGGCGTACTCGTCGATGATTTTTTCGCCGTCGTGGATGTACACGGCAATCTCGGTGATGCGGTCCTGGGCCGGCTGGCCGCCGGTGGTTTCTAAATCGACAATGGCGTACAAAGGGCAGCGGAAAAGGGCGGGCAGGAGATTGGGCTAACAAATTTAGCGGCCCGGAAGGTTGCAAGCCGCCCCAGCCGGGGCCCACAAAAAAAAAGAGCGGCCCGGGGGCCGCTCTTTTTAGCAATTACTCAAGCGGTAAGCGGCCGCAAGGGCCGCATCGGCTTAGTTATTCGTGGTGTGGGCCGAAAGCCAGGTTTTGGCTTCCTGCACTTTGCTGTGCTGCTGCTGGAGCACGCTTTTTACGTCGGCGGGCAGGTCCTGGGCGGCCAGGGCGGTTTCGTAGCTTTTCAGGGCCGTGGCTTCGCCGGTAGCGGCGGCTTCGAGCACAGCCGAGTCGTCCTGGCCGGTGAAGGCCGATTTGATGTTGATCCAACCGCGGTGCACGGCAGCGGCGGCATCGGTGGCCACGCTCTCCACGGTATTAGAATCGGCGGCGTCGATGCCGTACTGCTGGGCGTAGCGCTCCAGGTCGGACGCGAAGCCAGCGCGCTGCTGCGAAAACTGGCTGAGCTGCGATTTCAGGTCGGCGCTCTTTACTTCTTCGGCGGCTTCTTGGTAGCCTTTGGTCGACGTGCGGTTCAGGTTCAGCAGGTCGGTGAGGGCGCGGGCGGTGGTGTCGGTGAGGGTACTAGCCATGATAATATCAAATTGAAAGTGGGAGTGGAAAAGAAGCACTGGGCTTGTGCAGGCGTTTACGGGGCCCCCGGCGCGGGGTTGCGCCCGGGGGCCCTAGCCGGGCCGTAATTTGTGCCAGGTGCGCATAAAAAAGCCTTCTTTGGCTGCCGACTTAGCCGACTTCAGTTCGGTGCCGTCGCTCACGTCGCCCAGCAAAAAGCCCCACGGCTCCGTGCTTTTGTTGGCGTCGAACACCACCTTTAGCACGGCCACCAGCGGAATGCTGAGGATCATGCCCGGCGTGCCCCACAGCTCGCCGCCCAGAATGAGGACGATGATGGCCGCCATCGGGTTGATGCTCACCTTCGAGCCCGTCACCATCGGCGTGATGAAGTTGCCCTCCAGAAACTGCACGAACACGAACACCCCCACAACGCCCAGCGCTTTGGTGGGCGAGCCCGTGTCGACGAGCGTAACCAGGGCCGGGATGGCCGAACCCACCAGAATGCCGATGTAGGGGATGATGGCCAGCACCGAGGCGAAAATGGCGAAGAACACGGCGAACTTCACCCCCAGCACCAGCAGGCCGATGGAGTTCAGCACCGACACAATTACAATCACCGTGAGCAGGCCCTGGATGTAGGCCTGCACCACCACCTGGATGTTGTCCATGGTGTGCAGCACGTTGGTGCGCTTGTCGGGGCTTACGAAGCGGAACAGGAACTGCCGCATGTGGTCGCGGTAGTACAGGAAGCAGAAAATGTAAATCGGTACCAGCGTCGTCACGCTCAGCACGCCGGCCGTGGTGCTGAGCGTGGAGCCTAGGTAGCCGCCGGCCGACGACTTGAACGACTCCATACCGGAGTCAATCAGCTCGTCTTTACTGATGGGCTGGTAGCCAAACTTGTGGCTGGCCCATTGCTGAATCTGGTCGAAGTACTGCACGCCCCGTTCTTGCAGCTTGGGCAACTCGTCGCGCAGGCTCACAATTTGCGAGCCGAACAAATAGAACATGCCCACCAGCGCGGCAATGACGAGGAGCAGCGTGAAGATGATGGCCCACACCCGCGGCAGCTTCCAGCGCTCGAAGCGCAGCACCAGCGGCAGCAGCAGCACCGCGAGCAGCGCCGCGAACAGGATGGGCAGCAAGATGCCGTCGAGCTTGTGCAGCACGTACACCAGCAGCGAAAGCCCGATGAGCACGAACGTGTAGTGCACAACCCCCGACTGCTTCACCTCGGCCGGGGCGTGGTGCTGCATGGGCGAAGGCAGGTTGCGGGGGGCGTTGAGGTTGTTGGGCGGCGGCATGTTGCGTGGCGCGCCCGAAGCAGTACGGGTGGGTTGCATAGCAGGGGGGGGGGAAGTAGGGGTGAGGCCGGGGCCCCCGCGAACCTGGGGCCCCCGGGCGGGGTTGTGAATTGGCTAACCAGGTTGGCGGTGGCGGCTAAGCTGCCTGGCAGGGCCCCCGGCGGCCGGCCGGGGTTTTGTGCGTTATTTTACCTGGCAATTGCCTCCTACGGATTTTTTATGACGAGCGACGAACTCACCCCCGCGGCCCCCGCCCACGGCTACACCGAAGACAGCATCCGCTCGCTCGACTGGCGCGAGCACATCCGCCTGCGGCCCGGCATGTACATCGGCAAGCTCGGCGACGGCTCGGCCTACGACGACGGCATCTACGTGCTGGTGAAGGAGGTCATCGACAACTGCATCGACGAGCACGTGATGGGCCACGGCCGTACCATCGACATCAAAATATCGGAGCAGCGGGTGCAAGTGCGCGACTACGGCCGCGGCATCCCCTTGGGCAAAGTGGTGGATGTGGTGAGCAAAATCAACACCGGCGGCAAGTACGACTCCAAGGTGTTCCAGAAGTCGGTGGGCCTGAACGGCGTGGGCACCAAGGCCGTGAACGCCCTCAGCGGCTACTTCCTGGTGCAAAGCGTGCGCGAAGGGCTGCTGAAGTCGGCCGAGTTTGCCCAGGGCCGCCTTGTGCAGGACCCCAAGCCCCAGAAAACGCCGCAGCGCAACGGCACGCTGGTGACCTTCCAGCCCGACGACACGATTTTCAAGAACTACCGCTTCATCCCGGAGTACTTGGAAAACCAGATGTGGAACTACGTGTACCTCAACGCGGGCCTCATCATCAACTACAACGGCCAAAAGTACTTCTCCGAAAACGGCCTGCGCGACCTGCTCGGCCGCAAGGCCGACGTGGAGCACCTGCGCTACCCCATCATCCACCTCAAGGGCCCCGATATTGAGCTGGCCATGAGCCACGGCAACGACTACGGCGAGGAATATTACTCCTTCGTGAACGGGCAGTACACCACCCAGGGCGGCACCCACCTGGCCGCCTTCCGCGAGGCCGTGGTGAAAACCGTGCAGGAGTTTTACGCCAAAACCAACAAGAACAAGAAGTACGAAGCCTCCGACATCCGGGCCTCCATCATCGCCGCCGTTTCGGTGCGCGTGCAGGAACCCGTGTTCGAGAGCCAGACCAAAACCAAGCTCGGCTCTTTGAACATGGGCGACGAGGGCCCCACGGTGCGCGGCTTCGTGCTGGACTTCGTGAAGGAGGAACTGGACAACTTCCTACACAAGAACCCCGCCACCGCCGAAGCCCTCAAAAAGCGCATCGAGCAGAGCGAGCGGGAACGCACGGACATGGCCGGCGTGAAGAAGCTGGCCAACCAGCGCGCCAAAAAGGCCAACCTGCACAACCGCAAGCTGCGCGACTGCCGCTTCCACCTGGGCGAAAACGCCAAGGACGGCGCCGAAAAGGAGCTGCTCACCACGCTCTTCATCACCGAGGGCGACTCGGCCTCGGGCAGCATCACAAAGAGCCGCAACGTGGAGCTGGAGGCCGTGTTCAGCCTGCGCGGCAAGCCGCTGAACTGCTACGGCCTGAAGAAGAAAATCGTGTACGAGAACGAGGAATTCAACCTCTTGCAGCACGCCTTGAATATTGAGGAAGGCATTGAAAACCTGCGTTATAACCGCGTGGTCGTCGCCACCGACGCCGACGTGGACGGCATGCACATCCGGCTGCTGCTGCTCACGTTCTTCCTCCAGTTCTTCCCCGACCTCGTGCGCAACGGCCACGTGTTCATCCTCGAAACGCCGCTGTTTCGGGTGCGCAACAAGAAGGAAACCATCTACTGCTACAACGAGGGCGAGAAGCAAGCCGCCATGCGCAAGCTGGGCAAAAACCCCGAAATCACCCGCTTTAAAGGTTTGGGCGAGATTTCGCCCGAAGAGTTCGGCAAGTTCATCGGCGACAACATCAAGCTCGAGCCCGTCATCCTGCAGTCCGACCGCAGCATCCAGCAGGTGCTCACCTACTACATGGGCAAGAATACGCCCGACCGCCAGCAGTTCATCATCGAAAACCTGCGCCTGGAAAAAGACCTCGTGACCAGCGACGTGCTGCCGGTGGCCGAGGTGGTGGAAGTTGATTAGGGCCCCGGGGGCCCAGCGGGAAATTTCTTTTTAACTTAATGCAAACCGGTTGGTTGAGGATTAACGTAAGAATCCATTGTACTTTTTCCCGCCCTCAATTCCTCGATTTATGAAGAATTTCCTCGCTTCTCTCTTATTACTAGCCGGCTTGGTATCTGCCACATCCTGCAAAAAAGACGACACTACCAACAATGCGCCGGTGCAGCCCACGCTGGGCACCTTTAGCGGCAGCCAAGAAGTGCCCGTTGTGGCATCCGCGGCCACGGGTACCATCACCGGTACCTACGATAAAACGGCGATGGTACTGACGTACACCGTCACGTTCTCCGGCCTGACGCCCATCATGGGACATCTTCACACCGGGGCACCGGGCGCAAACGGCGACGTATTCTATCCCTTCCCCTTCAACAATGCTGCCGGTAATGGCTTCATATCGCCCATCACCGGTACTAAACAGCTTACCCCAGATCAGGATAAGGCATTGCTTAGCAATGGAGTGTACGCTAACCTACACACGGCGACCAACAAAGGCGGTGAAATCCGGGCTAACCTAACGGTGAACTAGTCCTTCTCCGCAGTCAGCACCCCACGCAAAAGCCCCCGCCCGGTACATCCGGGCGGGGGCTTTTGCGTGGCCGGTGGGGGCCCTATTGGCCCACCACCTGGCTTTGCAGGGTGGTGATGATGGTGAGCAGCTCGGTCTTCTCCGGGTCTTTCACGCCGTTGTCGGTCAGGGCCTTGGTGAAGGCCACGCCGAACACGCCAAACTCCTGGGTGGTGGTGGCCATGCCTTTGTGGGCGGCCGTCATGGTGAGGCCCTTGTATACCAGGGCCCCCCCGGTGGCCTGCCCGATCTGGTCAATCAGGTTGTCGCGCAGCAGCGTTACGCGCTGGGCGTTGCCCGAGCTAAGCAGGGGGTCGAAGGTGCGCTTGAGCGACGTGTTGCTGGTCTGGGTTTCGGCAATCACATTGGCCAGGAACGAGTCCACGACCTTCGACACGCCACCAACGCTGCCCAAGCGGGCGTACAAAGTGGGGGCGGGCGCGGGGGTAAGCGCGGGGTCGTTGATTTTGCTGCACGCGGCGTTTAGCAATATGTTGCTGGATAACAGCACGGTGAGTATGAAAGTAAAGGTGTTCATCGAAAAATAAGTGATAAAAAATGGGTGAAAAAAGGAAATCGGAAACGAGCCAGGGGCCCTACACCGCCACAAAAAAGCGGCGCAGGTTGAGGGTGAAGCGCAGGCGCTCCAGGGCCAGCACGTAGCCGGCCGGCACCGGGCGCAGGCCGGGCCGTGGCCCGATCGGGGTGGTACACGAACGATACCGTGCCCGTGCCGGCATTTAGGGCGCAGGCCGATACGCTGGGCTGGGCCGCCAGGCGCGCGCGCAGGGCTCCGGCCGCGGGGCCCGTGGGCAGGTGTGGCACCTGCTAGGCCACCAGGGCAATGGGTGCGGTGAAGCTGTGCAGGCTGGGGGGCTCCCAGTTGGCCCAGGCCAGCACGGTCAGGGGCCCCACCAGCCAGCCGTGGCGTACTAGGGCAGATATAAAATTATTGGTTAAATACTATTTATAATGCACTGAACGAATTCATTCGCAACAGTTGCTTGTAAAGATTTTATTAGGAAGTGCTCCTCGGTGAACGCCAGAATTCATCCGGCCAACGGGGCCCCGGCCCCCGGTCGGCGGCCGGGCCTCGGCGGGCGGCGGGCAGCCGCACCC
>NZ_MDZA01000245.1 GCF_001816125.1 Hymenobacter coccineus
GTGGCGGCTGGCGCGGCGGCGGCCTGGTCGGTGCTGGCGCGGGCGGTGGTCAGGGCCTGGTCGTAGCGCTGGCGCGACACGGCATCGGTCTTATAAAGCTCGGCGTAGCGCTGCTCGTCGCGGGCGTCGTTGGCAGCTTGGGCTTGGGCAGCGCGCGCCTGGGCCAGGGCCTGGGCCACGCCGGCTTCGGCGGCGGCCAACTGGGCCTGCTGTTGGGCAATGACGCTGCGCCGGGAAGCGCTGGCCTGCTCGGCGGTGTTGCGCTGGGCGCGGGCGCTGGTCACGGTGGCCTCGGCCTGGGTCAATTGCGCCTGGTAGTCGCGCGGGTCAATCTCCAGCAGCAGGGCCCCTTTCTTCACCAGCTGGTTGTCCCGCACGTACACCTTCAGCACCTGGCCCGCCGCGCGCGGGCTCACCCGCACGGCGTTGCCCTCCACAAAGGCGTCGTCGGTGGTTTCGTGGTCGCTGGCGTACAGGTAATAGCGCACGCCCCAAATGAGGAGCAACACCACCCCAATGGCCACCAGGATGATGAACCAGGTGCGCCGGTAAATGGGCTTTTTGGTGGTGTCGGCGGGCGCATCCTTGGCCTGCGGCTGCGTGCGGCGCGGGTTGTTGCCCACGCGCCGGTCGGGCGCATCCGAGGGGTCGGCGACTTGCCGCCGGGCGGGAGACGTAAGGTTGTTGGCCATTAAGATTTGGTTTCAATATCCGGGTTCTTGTCGGTTGGTCTTCTGAAAGTATTCAACGACAACTACTTATAAGCGAAAAGACTGCGCCGTGCCGGTAGCTGCGGCGAAGTTGAGCCGGGCCGCGCCGTACTGCGCCAGGGCCTGCACCTGCAGGGCGCGGGCGTTGGCCAGGCTGGCCTGAGCTTGCAGCACTTCGAGGTTGTCGGCCACACCGGCCCGGAAGCGCTGGGTGGCCAGCGCCAACTCGCGGTTGGCCAGGTCGAATTGCTCGTCGACGGCCCGCACCTGCTCGGCGGCCAGGCGCCAGCCCAGCAGGGCCGTGCGCACGTCCTGCTCCACCTGGCCGCGGGTGTTGCCCAGCGTCAATTCGGCCTGCCGCTGCTGGCTCGCGGCGGCATTCACGCGGCCCTGGGTGTAGCCGCCGTCGAACACGGGCACGCTCAGCGTCACGCCGTAGGTGCGCGTGGCGCGGTCGTCCTTGAAGGGCGTCACGGCCGACTGGCCATAGTCGCCGGCGGCGCTGATGACAAGGTAGCGGGCAGCGGCGCGGGAGCGGCGGTCCAGGGCCCGCTGCTCGATGGTTTGCTCGGCGATGCGGGCATCGAGGCGGGCGGCCTGGGCGGGGGCCAGGGCCCCTTCCACGGTGGGCAGAGCCTCGGCGCGGGCGGCCAGCGTGTCGGTGAGCACCGTGACGCTGCCCTGGGGCAGGCCCACGGCGCGCTCCAGGTCGAGGCGGTTTTGCTCGGCGTTGGCCTCGGCCTGCACCAGGCGCAGGCGCTGCTGCGAAGCGCGCGCCGCGGCCCGCACCACGTCGATGCCGTTGGCCACGCCCACGTCGCGCTGCTTTTGGGCCAGCTGGCGCAGGGCTTCGGCCAAGGCTAAATCAGCGCGGGCGGCCCGCACTTCCAGGGCGCCGCGCTGTGCGGTGAGGTAGGCCAGGGACACGAACGTAGCCACCTGCTCGCGGGCCAGCTCGGCGGTGAGGTCGGCCACGCGCACGGCGGCGGCGCTGCTCTTGTACTCGCGCATGGCGGCCAGGTTCAGCAGGGCCTGCGAGAAGTTGAGCCGCGCATCAAACGTGTTGAAGGGCCCCACAAACGACGGAATGGTGGGCGCCGCGGCCATGCCCCCAACCGTACCGCCACCGGTGCCGCCGCCCGCGCCACCCGCCGCCATGTCCTGGCTGCCACTGGGGGCCAGGCCCTGCGCGACCAGGTTGAGGGTGCGGTTTTGCTGGTAGGCTGTGCCGCTGAGGTTGGGTAGCAGGAAGGAGCGCACCTGCTGCCGCAGGGCCCGGGCTTCCGTGGCCCGCTCGGTGGCCAGCAGGGTGGTGAGGTTGTTTTCCAAGCCGAGGGCGATGGTCTGGGGCAGGCTGAGCTGCGCCGGGCCACGGCCAGCGTGCGGGCCGCTCCGGTGGCCGTGCCCCCCCAGCATGCCGCC
>NZ_MDZA01000246.1 GCF_001816125.1 Hymenobacter coccineus
AACCGCCGCTTCGGCAGCGGTGGCCAGCGCGTGCAGGCCGGCGACGGCGGTGGCCGCCGCGAAGGCGGGAGCTCGCGCCGCAGCTCGTACTAAGGCGAACTGCTGCTAATTCAGCGGCTAATTTTTGATTTCCCTGAGCGGGCCGGAAAACTTTTTCCGGCCCGTTTTGCTTTTTCAGAGCAGTACCTCGTCATTCGCACCCGTTATGGCCACTACCTCCCTCCCCGTTATTCAAGCCCTGCGCAGCACGGCCCAACGCCTCGCTACCCAGGCCCCCTACCAGTGGGGCCACATGGGCAGCTGCAACTGCGGCCACCTGGCCCAAACCGTCACGAAGCTGACCAAGGGCGAGATCCACGCCCGGGCCATGCAGCGCTACGGCGATTGGGAGCGCCAGCTCATCGACTACTGCCCCACCAGCGGCTTGCCCATCGACACCACCATCGACGAGATGCTGGCCCTGGGCTTCACCCGCACCGACCTCACCCACCTCGAGCGCCTCGCCGACCCCGCCATCCGGGGGGCCATCCCGTTCGAGCGCCGCGACCAGCTGCGCCACAACCAGCGCGACGACGTAGTGCTGTACCTGCGCACCTGGGCCGACCTGCTGGAGCAGCAGCTGCTGGCCGGCATCACCCTGCCCAGCTTCGCCACGGCCCCGCAGCCGGTGCTGGTGGCCAGCTAGAGCCCCCGCCGCTACCGGCATACCTGCCTACATACAGAAAGCCCCCGCCGATCAAAATCGGCGGGGGCTTTTTCTTGCGCTTAATTAAAAATAGCGAAAAAGTGAGCGGCCGCTTAGTTGCGGGTCACGTCGCTCGCCTGGGCTTTGCGGTACATCTCGGACCGGTTGGCCCGCTTGTAGGCAGCGTCGGCGTTGGGGTCTTTCTCCGCATCAGGGGCCTGGGAGCAAGAGGCGGTCAGGAACAGAACTGCGCTGGTGGCCAGCAAGGCAATGGCTCGGGTCGATTTCATGGCACGAAGATAGCCAAAGGGCACCAAACCGCCAATCTGAGCTATGCCGTACATCCCCAGGGCGCGGCATGAAAACACCCCCAGCTTCTGATAACATTTGGCAACTGCCCACTGCGCACCGAAGAGGTACGCAGCGCCATTATCTGATGGCACCGCTGCCGCTATACACGGTTGCGGTGCCTACTACTGGGCCTACCGGGGCCCCGCAGCAGCAGCAGAAACTACGTTACCGAGGCTCATTTATTTAGCAGCAGCGCTGCAAGCAAATCATCAAAAAGTAGCTTTTTTTAAGTTGTGGTTTTCACCAAAAGGCTTAGCACCGCTTCAAGCACAAAACAGAGAACCATCTTTTAGCTACCAACTAAAAGGCAAAAATGGAAACACTATATTTAGCTGCCATCGGCAATCGGAATAGCCTCTCCTAACGATTCTATTAGCAGACTATTATTTCTTGATTTACAGCAATTTATAAATCAGAAAACAGCTTTATTCGTTACCACTAAACATCCTAGTACTACCCCTTGGCGCAGGATGGCACAGTGCAAGGGCCAAACGTTTTATACCAACCCAAAACAACTGGTTTTTGCCTGCTTAGGCAACGAAAATTCAATTACTGACAAATTGCATTGTCAGCACAATTTTTTACCCTCTGCATACAAGGTGGCATGCCCGAGTAGTTGAGCCGATTGACGTGCGCATTGCTTGGGCCCCTGGCGCTGCCGGGCCCCAAGCGGCTACCGTTTATTCCGGCTGGTAGTCCGCAAACGTGCCGTCGCGGTAGAAAATAACGATGCGCCGGATGGCCTTCCCCGGCTCGGCAAACAGCGCCAGCTCAGGCGGAAGATTCCCCGCTGGCGCAGCGGCAGCCGGTGGCAAAGCCGGGGCACTTACCGGCGCTGGGGTCACCTCAGCCGGGCCAGTCAGCCCGGCCGAGCCGAGGACGGGCGCGATGGGCGCAGGGGCCGCGGCCGGCATAACTTCCAAGGTAGGAACTGGAGGCACTGGGGCAGCAGCAGCGGGCGCCGCAACTACCGGCGCGGGGGCAACGGCGCGACGAGGGGCAGGCGAGCGGCGCGGCGCAGGGGCCCGGAGCGCGCTGGAACGGCCGCGGGGCAGGCGCTGGGCCAGCATATGCCGC
>NZ_MDZA01000247.1 GCF_001816125.1 Hymenobacter coccineus
TACGGCGGGCAGGCCGGCCGGGCGGGCCCCGGCGCTGGTGCCGCGGGGTTGGTGCTGCGCGAGGGGGCCACCAGGGCCAGGTTGCGCTGCACTTCGTGGGTGCCGTTGCCGATGACGTGGGGCACGCGCCGCGTGAACCAGCGGCTGAACGGGTTCTCGGCAAACCCCACCCGCTCGGGGCCCCGAAAACGCCGTGAGGAACCCCGTGCTGGCGTAGCGTTGCAGCGTGACGACGCGCCCGTAGCCACCGGCCCGCACCCGCTGCAACAGCTGCCACAGGGCGGCGTACTTGCCGTGCTTCTTGTCCCAGATGAGGACCTGCCGGATGTGCGGGTGGCCCTGGAGCAAGGCCTCGTTGCCGCGCCGCACCAGCACGTCCACAGGCGTGGCGGGCTCGTGCTGGGCCAAGTATTCTACCACGGCCGTGGCCAGAATCACGTCGCCGATGAACGCCGTTTGGATGAGCAGGATGGGCGGATTGGGCTGGGGCATGGCGGGGGGTAAGGGGGCAAAACTAGGGCTTGCCCGGCCTTTACCCAATACTTCAATTTGGAAAACTTCCAACCGCTGCTTTACATTTGGCACAGCAGTTCTTTCTGAAAGGATTGTTTTTATAAAGAGGCGCGGAGAGACAGGCTCGACGAACCGCCGGCAACCCCCAGCTACCCGCTGGCACGGTGCCAATTCCTGACCATATAAAAACGAATTGCCATGCGCCCCCTTTTCCTCCCATCCGGCACCTTTCTGCGCGCTGCCCTGGCTTCGGCCCGGCGGTGTTGGAGCGCGATGATGCCCGGCCGGGGTTGTTGAGGCCGCTCAACTTTCCCCGGCTCCTGGCGCGGGCCCGCGGGCCGCGCCCCCGGTGCCGCCGCTAGCGGCGCCCCGTCTGGCGGTCCTTTTTTCTTGCTTGTGGGTAGTTGATGCGTCCGGTTCACCGGGCTGGCCGGTGCGCGTTGGTGCGCCGAGCAAACCTGCCAGAAACCTTGGGACAACTACTTGTGGGCGAAGGAAAATGCAGCAAAAAGGACCAACTATCTCACCCCATTCATTTTCATATCTCCGCATTCTCACATCATCACATTACCCCATGCCCCACCTCGAAGTACTGCCCCGCGCCCAAGCCCCCGCCGCCGCCCAGCCCACCTACGACGGCCTGCACGGCAAACTGGGCTTCGTGCCCAACCTCTACGCCACCTTCGCCCACTCGCCAGCGGCCCTCAACGGCTCCATCGGCTTCGGCGCGGCCCTAGCCAAGGGCGAGCTCGACGGCCGCGAAATTGAAACCATCTACCTCGCCGCCTCCGAAGCCAACGCCTGCGACTACTGCATCGCCGCCCACACAACGGTGGGCCAGCTCCAGGGCCTGAGCGAAGCCGAAACCCGCGGCGTGCGCACCGCCAGCACCGGCGATGCCAAGCTCGACGCCGTGGCCGCCCTCACCCTCGACGTAGTAGCCAGCAACGGCCGCCCCGCGCCCGCCAGCCTCGACCGCTTCTTCGCCGCCGGCTACAGCAAGGCCGCCCTGGTCGAGCTCATTGGCTTCGTGGCCCTCAACACGTTCAACAACTACGTGCAGCACATCGCCCAAGTGCCCATCGACTGGCCCGCTTTGCAGGAGCAAGAGGCGTAAGCACCAGCAGGTTAAAGTAAAACAAGGCGCTTCCCCGGCTGGGGAAGCGCCTTGTTGCGTTGCTGGCCCCTCAGTAGGTTGTCCTTCCGACGAAGGAGGAATCTGGGGGCCGTCTTTGACCGATTTCACTCAGATTCCTCCTTCGTCGGAAGGACAAATTTCTCGTCTATTCGGATACTTTTAAGCCGCCTTGTCGGCCGCAGCATTCTTCCTGATGGCCAGGCCCAGCGCCACCGCCAGCCCCACCGCAATGGCGAAGCCTGCCGACGACGTGGCGATGCGCCAGGGCTCGTGTGTGGCCAGGGCGTGCAGAAAACCGCGCAGCGCGAACAGCATAAACAGCGAGTTTAGCACCAGCGGTAGGGCGAATTTTTTCATGGGCTGCAATGGTTAGCGGCTGGGGACGGGGCCGTTTGCAGCGGCAACTTACGGCCCGCCGCCGGAACGCCCCGCGCCGGGGGCCCCCAGGCCCGCCCGCC
>NZ_MDZA01000248.1 GCF_001816125.1 Hymenobacter coccineus
GGGCCACGCGCAGGCCCAGCGAATCGGCCCCGGCCGGCCGCCGGGGCCAGCGGGCGCACGGCCAGCTGCACCACCAGCGCCGTGCGGGTGGGCAGCACGGCGGCCAGCCCAAAGGGCTGGGCCGGCTGCCCCTGCACCTGCGCTTGCAGGGCCCCGCGGGCGGTTTCGGGGTTGGCGAAGCCGGCCAGCTCGGCCACGGGGCCCGTCAGCTTCAGGCCCAGCAGGCCGTCGGCGGCCAGGGTGGCGAGGTGGTCGAAGCGGGCGTGGGCGGCGGGCCGGAACAGTACGTCGAGCAGCTGCGGCAGGCGCCGAAAATCCAGCCACAGCGCGGCGTCGATTTCGGGCAGGCGCAGCACGTCGGTATCGGCAAAGCGGGCCAGCACGGTGGGGGCCCCGGGGTGGCGCAGGCGCTGCACCACGGCCTCCACCAACGCCGCATTTGTACTAATAATCAGGTGGTTGCGGTAGTTAAACACCGTCAGGCTGGTTTCGGTGCGGCCCTCCGTCAGCACGCTCAGCTCCTGCCCATCGAGCAGGCGTTGGCTGAGGCGGTAGCGGCGGTCGCGGCCCAGGGTTTCGAGCAGGCCCCGCACCTGCCGGTACTCGCGCACCGAGGCCAGCGGCACCTGGTAGAGCACGTCGAACGCGCCGGGGCCCGTCACGTGCACGGAGGTCACGACCTGCTTGCGGCCCAGCAAGGCCAGCAGGCTGGTGCTGCGGCCAGTGCCGCCGGCCAGGCTGTCGGCCACGGCCAGGTGGTCGGCGGCCTGCTGCACGTAGCGCACGGCCGTGAGGTTGTCCCAGAGCTGGGTTTCCTGCAAGTGGCGCACCAGGGCGGGGTGGTCGCGGGTGGTGAGCACGAGCACCGCATCGTCGGGCACCAGGGCGTAGGCGTCCACCGCCTCGGCGGCCACGGTGCGGCGGTAGTACACGTAGGTGGCCAGCGCCAGCAGCAGCGCAAAGGCCACGAGCAGCGCCCAAAGCTTGCGGGACATGTGGGGAGTGGGAAGCGGGAAGTGGGGCGAAAGTACGGCCGGGGCCCTAGCCGGGGGAATATTGGCCCCGGCTAGGGCCCCTATCCGCCCACCGGGGCCCAGCGGGCCTGTTGCCAGGCGGTTTGCTGGGCGGGCGTTAGAAACGTCCAGGCTACAAGGCGGCTTTTTTTCTGGCCCTGGGCCATGTCGATGGTTTGCACTTCCAGGGCCCTGGCTTGGTGCAGGGCGCGGTGTAGGCTAGGCAGGGTTTCCTTTTTCGAGACCAGCGTGGTGTACCAGAAGCAGGCGGTGGGGCGCTGCTGGCTTTCCAGCACCAGCCGGCGCACGAAGGCCGCCTCGCCGCCGGGGGCCCACAGCTCGGCGTTTTGGCCCCAAAGTTCAGGACTGGCAGGGGGCCCCGGGCGGTGCCCAGGTTGGTCGTTTTGCGCCGGGTGCCGGCCGCCGCTTCGGCCGCCGAGGCGTGGAACGGCGGGTTGCAGAGCGTGGCGTCGAACACCTCGCTGGGCCGGATGATGCCCTCGAACACGTGGCGGGCGTCGGGCTGCCGCCGGCACTCGATGGCGCCGGCCAGGGCCCCGTTGGCGGCCACAATGTGCTGGGCGGCGCGCAGGGCCCCGGCGTCCACGTCCGAGCCCACGAAATGCCAGCCATACTCGTGGTGGCCGATGAGCGGGTAGATGCAGTTGGCCCCCACGCCCACGTCGAGCACCCGCACGCCGGGGCCCCGGGGCACCGCGCCGCCGTTGCTCGCGGCCAGCAAATCAGCCACGTGATGCACGTAATCGGCCGGCCGGGGATGGGCGGGCACAGGTAGCCGGCCGGCACGTCCCAATGCTCCACGCCGTAGAAGTGCCGCAGCAGCGCCTGGTTCAGGGCCCTCACCGCGGCGGGGTCGGCAAAATCAACCGACTGGTCGCCAAACGGATTGACCCGCACGAAGGCGGCCAGCGCCGGGCTACTCCGCATCAATTGCGGAAAATCGTAGCGGCCCCGGTGCCGGTTGCGCGGGTGCAGCGGGTCGGGGCGGGCAGGCGGCGGTGGGGGCATAGGGGGAAGCAGGGTGGCCCGGGTGGGCAGGCCACAAGGTAGCGCCCCGGCCCCGAGGTGG
>NZ_MDZA01000249.1 GCF_001816125.1 Hymenobacter coccineus
TTTGAACGATGTCCAGGCAAGTCGTTCAAACCGGAGACGCAAGGATGCGTCTCTGCACCGTCCCAGCGGCCAAACCCGTTCCAGCAGCCGAAAAATTAAGTCAAATAGCCGCTACGCCTCGTCGCGCAGGGCGGGCGGCAGCGCAAAGGCGCCGTCGGGGCCCGGGGCGAAGGGCCAGGTGCGCCCCACGGCCCCCACCGGGATGGGCGCAAACGCGTGGGCGAAATGTTCCTGCCGCCCGGCGGCCCACTCGCGCGCCACGCGCACCCCCGCCGCCGCCAGGGCATCTTCATCGATTTCGAGCAGCACCAGGGGCCCCCGGCCAGCGTAGTGGCGGCGGGCCGTTTCGAGCACCTGCTGCCGCTCGGAGGTGTGGATGAAGCCCTCAGCCGCCAGGTCGGCGCTGGCGAAGTGGCCGGTGCGCTGGGCCTGCTCCCAGTCGGCCAGGTCGGCGAGGCGGTAGAGGAAGTTAGGCAAGGGCTAGGAGCGGTTGGAGTTAACGTCAGAACGCTGTAGAGACGCAAGGATGCGTCTCTACAGCGTTGCAAAAGCCAAATAGCTACTTTACGCTTTCCACAGCTCCTGCTGCACCTGCTTGCCCACCGTGAGCATGATGCGCACGGGGTTGGGAATGAGCGTGATGCGAGCCTCCTTGCCGGGGTACTTCTCCGAGTCCACCCACACGCCTTCCTTGGGCGAGGGGGCCGAGCGCGGGTCGCTGGGCAGGTAGGCGGTGGGCAGCAGCACGTCGGTGTCCGATTTCAGGTCGCCGTGCACCTTGTCGAGCGCCTCTTCGAGGTAGTCGCCGTACTCGTCGTTGAAATCGTCCTCCAAATCGTGCAGGGCCTCCTCTACCTCGTCGTAGCGGGCATCGTCGTAGGTGAGGGTGTGCAGCTCGGCCTTCTTTTCGATGAGGGCCACCAGGGCTTGGTTCAGGTCTTCGGTTTTCATAAAAAGCAGTGAGTTGCGGGCCGCCCGCCGCGGCGCGGTACGTCCGCAAAGTTGCTACGAAATCCGTAAATGTGGCCCGGGCCGCCGCGCCGGGGCCCCGGCCGTACTTTTAGCACCATGAAAACCACCGCGTTGCTTCTGCTAGCGTCGGCCCTGGCCCTGGGGCCCGCCGCCCGCGCCCAAACCGGCTGCCCCGACCCGCAGGCCACCAACTACAACCCCGCCGCCCGCGCCAACGACGGCTCGTGCCAGTACGCCCCCACCACCGCGGCCCTGCCCGTCCGGGCCCCGCTCGGCGCGGCCGTGCCCGAAACCTCGGGCCTCCAGCTGGCCGCCGGGGCCCTGTGGACCTTCAACGACGGGGGCAACCCCCCGGTGCTTTTCCGCGTGGATTCGGCCACGGGCCAGGCCGTGCAGCAGGTGCGCGTCGTGAATTACCCGAACACCGATTGGGAAGACATTGCCGCCGACGCCCGCTACCTGTACCTGGGCGACTTCGGCAACAACTACGGCACCCGGCGCGACCTGCGCCTGCTGCGCGTGCCGCGGGCCGGCCTGGGCCCCGGGGCCGATACCGTGTCGGCCCAGGCCATCAACTTCTACTACCCCGACCAAATCACGTTCGGCGGGGGCCTGAACAACCACGACTACGACTGCGAGGCCGTGTTTTTCCGCAACGACTCGCTGCACCTGTTTACCAAGGACTGGGCCGACCACCGCACCCGCTACTACACCGTGCCGGCCGTGCCCGGCACCCACGCCGCCCACCTCAAGGCCACCTTCGACGTGAACGGCCTGATCACGGCCGCCGACCTCAGCCCCGACGGCACCACGGCGGTCCTGCTCGGCTACGACGAAACCACCGGCGCCACGTTCGCCTGGCTGCTGTCGGACTTCCCGGGCACGCAATTTTTCCGGGGCAACAAGCGGCGCATTGCGCTGCCCAGCGCGGCGCTGGTGGGCCAAGTAGAGGGCGTGTGCTTCGCGGGGCCCCGGCGGCTGCTGGTGTCCAACGAGCGGGTAACGGTGGGGCCCCTCACCGTGCCGCAGCGCCTCTACGCCCTGAACGTGGGCCCCTGGCTGCCGGCCCCGGCGGTGGTCACGGCGGCCGCGGCGGCCGCGGGGCCCGGGCGGGCCTG
>NZ_MDZA01000250.1 GCF_001816125.1 Hymenobacter coccineus
GCCGCGGTGGCCGCGCCCTGCCGCCCGCCGGCATCGAGCGCCATGGCCCCCGATAAAAACGAATAGGGCCCCAGCAGCAGTAAGCCCACCAGCGACGTGAGCACCAGCGGCAGGACGGGCCCGCTAGCCGGTTGGGTCATCAACGTCAGCACGGGCACCAGGCCCACGCAGGCCCCCAGGATGAGCACCCCGCGCTGCCCCCGCAGCCAGGCATCGGAGAGGTAGCCGGCCCCCAGGATGGACGCCATGCCGCACACCGAGTACAGCGCGCTCCACTGCGAAGCCGCGCCCTCGGACATGTGCGCCGCCTCTACCAGGTAGGTGGGCACCCAAAAGCTGAACGCCTCGCGCAACGCCGTGAGGCCGAACGACATGAGCAGCATCAGCAGAAAGGCCGGGCTGCGGAAGTAGGGCCCCAGCAAGCTGCCCAGCGACGCCGGCCGGTCGGCCGCGGGGCCGGCGTCGGCGGCGAATAGGTTGTCCGGGTTGGCGGGCGGGGCGGCCAGGCCCACGTCTTCGGGGCTGCTTTTTAGGCTGAACGAGCAGCCCAGGGCTACCACCGCCAGCACGCCCGCTGCCGCCAGAAACAGGCCGCGCCAGCCCAGGCCCAGCACCAGCAGCTGCCCCAGTACCAGTTTGGCCACCACGTCGCCAAACAGGTAGCTTAGGCTGAGCAGGCCCATCACCCGGCCGTAGGATTGGTAGGAAAACCAGTTGGCCGTGGTTTTCACCAGGCCGGCCCAGCCCATGGACTGCACCAGCCGGTTGGCGGCCCAGGCCGCGAAAAACACCGCCACGCCCTGCCCCAACCCAAAGGCCACGGTGGCCGCCACGGCCCCCACCATGCCCAGCAGGAAAATCCGTTTGCCCCCCAGAAAGTCGCCCAGCACGCCGTTCAGCACTTTGCCAGCGGCGTAAAACAGCACGCCCACCGAGGCCACCTGGCCCAGCACTTCTTTGTTCAAGCCCTGGGCCCTAAACTCGCGGATGAGCAGCGGCGCGGCAATGGCCAGGTTGGAGCGGCATACATAATAGGCGCTATAGCCAATGAATAGGCTCACGCCCGTGCGCAGCTGCCAACGCTGCAACCCGGAACGCGGCGCTGAGAAGACGGGTAGGACGGTAGACAATTCGCTCAAGGGGTAGAGGCATTTTTCGAATACAAAGTTGGGTTTTTGAGGGCCCCGGCGCGTTGCGAAAGTGTTAACAAATTGTCTGCATTTGTTAACCAGAAGGAAAGGATTTGGCCCTGCACCCGGTCCGTGGTCCTGGCGAGCTATCGGTCCGAACCTGATGAATGCCGCCGTGGCGGGAGAGTCTCTTACTGCTTTGGTGCTGGTTGCCTGGGTAGAAATGTTTCACTGGATTCAACCCCGCACCCAGGGCCCCAAGCGGCCTCACAAGCGGCTTAAAATTTGCTTAAAAAGCGGCTTACCCACCAGCTTTGGGCACCGCGGCGTGCCGTGCCTGCGTTCTTTGGGCAAATCCCGTTTTTTTACCGCTGCTCCGCTATGCGCTTCCCCATTTTCTTCCTGTTTGCGCTGCTGATGGCCGCCGGGGCCCGTGCCCAAACGCCGCCCGCCACCTCCTGGAACACCGACCTTACCGCCGCCCTGGCGCAGGCCAAGGCCAACCAGCGGCCGGTGCTGGCCGTGTTTTCGGGCTCCGACTGGTGCAAACCGTGCATTATGCTCAAGCAGGAGGTGTTCGACCAGCCCGAGTTTGCGCAGTACGCCCAAGATAAGTTCGTGCTGGCCCGCTTCGACTTCCCGCGCAACCGCAAAAACCAATTGCCGCCCGCCCAAACCAAGCAGAGCGAGCAAGCCGCCGCGCAGCTCAACAAAGAAGGCACGTTTCCGCTGGTAGTGGTGCTCTCGCCCGAAGGCAAGGTGCTGGCCAAGAGCGGTTACCGCCCCGGTGGCCCCGCCGCTTACGATACTTATTTGTCGCAACTGCTAACCGCCCGTTAGGCTCCGTGCGCACCATTTTGCTTCGGGGCCCGGCGTGGTGGGCGGTGCTGGTGGCGCTGGTCTGGGGGCCCTTGAGCGCGCCGCCCGCCCGCGCCCGCACCGGCTGCG
>NZ_MDZA01000251.1 GCF_001816125.1 Hymenobacter coccineus
CGGTGCTGCCGGACCTGGGGGCCCCCTTGCCGCCCGCCGATGTGTACCTGCTGGCCGTGCCCGATGCGGCCGTGGCCCCGGTGCTGGCGGCGGTGGCCTGGCCGGCCGGGGCCTTGGTGGCCCACCTAGCGGGCGCCCTGCCGCTGAGCGTATTCGAAGCCCAGCCGGAAGTGCGGGGCGGCGTGCTGTACCCGCTGCAAACGTTCAGCGCCGGCCGGGCCGTGGCCTGGGCCGCCGTGCCGCTGTGCGTGGAGGCCGCCGACGCCGGGGCCCTAAATATGCTGTTGGCACTGGCCCGCAGCCTGAGCGCCGACGTGCGCCCGCTGGCCTCGGCCGACCGGCTGCGGCTGCACGTGGCGGCGGTGTTTGCCAACAACTTCACCAACCACCTGCTGGGCGTGGCCGATGCGCTGCTGGCCGAAGCGGGCTTGCCGGCCGCCCTGCTGGCCCCGCTGGTGCGCGAAACCGTGGACAAGGCCCTGGCCACCGGCTCGCCCTTCGCGGTGCAGACGGGCCCCGCCGCCCGCCGCGACGCGCCCACGCTAGGGGCCCACCAGGCAGCGCTGGCGGCGCATCCGGCCTGGCTGGGAATCTATAACCAGCTGACGGCCAGTATTCAGGCGCAGCTGCCCCCGGTACCCGGGCTGGCCGGCGCGTAGCCGCGGCTTTGACGCCGGGCCGGGTGGCCCTACCTTTGCGGGCCCGTTGGACCCCCGCGCCGGGTAAAATTTTGGGCACCCTGCCCAACCCTAGCCCAGCCCGAGCGGTTGAGTCCCAGCGGCTTGCCGGCTCCCCGGCGGCTTTTTCCTTACCAAAGACCTCAAATTCGTGCCCGCCACCACCATTACGTTTCAGTTCAAGGACGGCCAACCGGCCCAAACCCACGTGGCGGCCGCCGGCGAGTCGGTGCTCGACGTGGCCCTGAACAACGCCATCCAACTCCAGCACAACTGCGGCGGCGTGTGCGGGTGCAGCACTTGCCACGTGTACGTGGAGCGTGGCGGCGACGACCTGCCCGAAATCAGCGATAAGGAGGAGGATTTCATCGACCGCGCCGAGAACCCGCGCATCACCTCGCGCCTGGCCTGCCAGTGCGTAGTAAACGCCGGCATGGAGCTCACCGTTACCATCCCGCACCAGCACTTCCTGGGGCACTAGTTTTATTAGGGTAGGCGGGTGAGGGGGTAGGAGGGTAGGAGGGGGAAACAAATTTCCCAGCCATGCCCACCACCTCCTACCCCACACCCGCCTACCCCCATACCCTACAAAAAAATGAACCACTTTGAACCCCCCATCCAGTGGGCCGACCACGAGGACGTGGCCATGGCGCTGTACGAGAAATTCGGCGAAGAATACCCGGAGGCCCGCATCTACCGCATCCGCTTCACCGACCTGATTGACTGGGTGCTGACGCTGCCCAACTTTGCCGGTACCCGCGAGCAGGCCACCGAAGGCCACTTGGAGCAAATCCAGGCCAAGTGGGTGTACGAGTGGCGTGATAACCAATAACGGTGGCGCCGGTGGGGGCCCCAGCCGCGGCCTCAACCCGCCGCCCGGCCCCGCCGTATGAAAGAAGGTGCCCGGCTGCGTTGGTGGGGCAAGGTAATTTGGCCACCTATTTAGGCCCCTTCCACATTTTTCTTTTATTGCGATGAACACCGGGACCGTAAAATTTTTTAACGAGGAGAAAGGCTACGGCTTTATTACCGATGAGGCCACCCGCGAAGATTTCTTCGTTCACATCACCGGCCTGAACGGTGGCCAGATTCAGCAAAACGACCGGGTGGAATTCGAAACCCAGGAGGGCCGCAAGGGTGTGAACGCCGTGAACGTGCGCAAAATCTGAGGCACCGCCTTACGCGCTACCCCGCTATAGTTTAAGAAGGCTTTCCGGCACCGCTGGGAAGCCTTTGCTGTGCCTGGCGGGGCCGGTGCCGCCGCTGGGCCCCACCTTTGCGCGCCCCTGTGCACCGCCCATGTCCACTGCCGCTTTTTCTGCGCCGCTGCCCGCCGGGCTGCCGGGCCCCGACGGGGCGGCGGGCGGGGCGCGCGGCCGGCTGCTGGCC
>NZ_MDZA01000252.1 GCF_001816125.1 Hymenobacter coccineus
TGCTTCATCACGTAAAGCTACCAACCTCGCAAAAGGGAGTAGCAACTAAAGTCTTGCCCTGAAGGGCATAGCTTTAACTAGCGTGCTTGAAAAGTAAATAGCCCGTTCCGGGGTGTGGCTTGGGCTACAAAGCCCAAGCCACACCCCGGAACATTGGGTCTTCGGCGATGGTCTAAAACGGGGTGGTCCGGCGGCTTTTTCAGTCGTCGGACCACTCTTGCGATTGCCCGGAGCCGCTGTTTTTTAGTGAGAGTGGCCCGACGAAGCCCTTCGGGCAATTCGCCGGACTACTCCGTTTTAGACCACTGCCGGATTTTTTACAAGAATATTATTGCGCTTAAAAGCAAAACACCCGGCTCCCTTTGCAGGAAACCGGGTGTTTTGTTTGCCGCTTGCGCAGCAAGGCTGGGTGGGAAAGAGAATTCGATAGACAAATGTAATACAATTACGCAATCCATTGCGCAGGAGGTAAAAATATTTTTCAATCGATTGCCGTTATTTCTTCTTTAAGTGGGTGCCCAATCGCGGAATATTACCGAGGCGGGGAGCCCAGACGGGGCGGCGGGGGCCGCGGCTGGCTAATGCTATTTTACGCGGCCTGGTCATTATTTGCTACTTTTTGGGCCCCGGCGCTCAACAAATGCCGGCTTCTGCCGACCTTCGCCAGCGAGCTACCTTTGGTGGCATTTATCCTATTTCGCTGCTTTATGAAAAAATTATTCTTACCAGTTGCGCTGGCGCTGCTAGCGGTGGGTTCGGCCGGGGCCTGGGGCTTCTTTGGCCACCGCCTCATCACGCAGGTGGCCGTGTACCGGCTGCCGGGCAGCCTCCAGGGGTTTTATTTCCGCCATATGGCCGAGCTGGTGCGCCAGAGCACCGCCCCCGACGAGCGCCGCAACACCGACCCCGACGAGGCCGGCCGCCACTTCATCGACATGGACCATTACTCGGAGGACAACCCCTTCGGCAAGGTGCCGCAGGACTACGCCGCGGCGGTGGAAAAATTCTCGGCTGATACGCTGAAAAAGTACGGCACCGTGCCGTGGGTCATCGCCGAATACACCGAAAAGCTCACCAACGCCTTCCGGGAGCGCGACACGGTGGACATCATCAAGTACTCGGCCGAGCTGGGGCACTACGTGAGCGACGCCTACGTGCCGCTGCACACCACCATCAACTACGACGGGCAACTGACCAACCAGGCCGGCCTGCACAGCCTCTGGGAAAGCGCGTTGCCCGAGAAATACATTGCCGAGTACAACATCACTTACGAGCCGGCTTCCTACGTGAAGGACCCGCTGGCCGAGGCCTGGGGTACGGTGCAGCGCAGCTACGGCTTCCTGACCGAGACGTTTGATCGGGCCGGCAAGGTGGAACGGGCCATGCCGGGGCCCGAGCGCTACACGTTTTCGCACCTCTACGGCAAAACCCAACGCCGCTACTCCGACGCCTTCGCGGCCGAGTACGAGAAGCTGGTGGGCGGCATGGTGGCCAACCGCCTCAAGCTGGCCCCCACGGCGGTGGCCTCGCTCTGGCTCACGGCCTGGCAAAACGGCGGCAAGCCCGACCTCAACCAGCTCATGACGCCCAACCGCCTCAGCAAGGACGAAAAGGCGCGCCTGGAAACCGAGCTGGCCGCCGCCAAGAAAAACACCCTGGCCCAGGACCACCTGCTGCTGGCCCAGCGCGCCGAGAAGCGCGTGGAAAACCCCGACGAAATAAAAGCCGCCCAGGAAACCCCCGCCGTGCAGGCCGAGGACGTGCCCGAAACCGCGGACGCGCCCGACCCCGGCGCTACCCCGGCCGCTGCCCCCGCCGCCGCGGCCAAAACCGCCGCCCCGGTCAAGATCAAAACCAAAAGCAAGGGCCCCAGCGGCAGCACCAAAACCAAGACCACCAGCACCTCCATTCCCTGGTAGCCCAGGGCGCGGGGCCCCGGCGACACGGCCGCTCTGCCCCGGGGCCCCTGCACCCGAAGCGCCCGCGCCCCCCTGGCG
>NZ_MDZA01000253.1 GCF_001816125.1 Hymenobacter coccineus
CGTACAAGCCGCCGCGACACGTTCGCGTAAATCAAGAGAATAGGCTTTCACGCTGGAAAAATAACTCCCGTACTGTACATCATCCTGAGAACCGCTCTAAATTAACCACACTTCGCTACTATCCAAACGCCATGAAATTTTTCCAAACCACTTTTTGCGCCCTTTTGCTGAGCGGCTTTGCGTTGGCCGCTGCTCCCGCGGCACATGCGCAGGTCAACGTAAACGTGAACGTTGGGCAGCCCGCCTGGGGCCCCGCGGTGCCGCAGGGCGCCCAGTATTATTACATCCCCGAGGTTGACGGGTACTACGACCTGCAAGCCCAGCGGTACATCGTGCTGCGCAACGGGCAGTGGCTGCCGGTGGCGGCGCTCAGCGGCTACGACCCCTACCAATTCCACCCCGTGGTGCTCGACTACCGCGGCCGCCAGCCCTGGACGTACGTGGGGGCCCACCGCGACCGGTACCGCCCGGTGGTGTACCGCCCGGGCCCACCCCGGGGCTTGCCTCCCGGGCAAGCCAAGAAGCTTTACCGCCAAGGCTCTTACGACAGCCGCGGCCTGCCGCCAGGCCAAGCTAAAAAGGCTTACCGTGCAGACTACAACGGCGGCCACGACAATGGCCACGGGCAAGGGCACGGCCGAGGCCACAACTAACTCCCAGTCACATGGTTAAACAAAAAAACCGCCCTTTCCGGCGGTTTTTTTTGTGGACTTGCCCAGCGCGTGGGGCCCCAGCTAGGTGGTGGCTTCGGCCCAGTCCATGCCTTCGTGCACGTTGGCCGGGGCGGGCAACTGGCCCTGTTCCAGGCGCTCGGCGAAGTGGATCATGGCCGTGTCGCGGCCCATGCTAGCACCGGCGATGATGCGGCCGTCCAGCACGTACAGGGCCAGGAAATCCTGCTTGGCCACATCGCCGTGGTAAATGATTTCGTCCCACTTTTCGGCGTGGCCGGCGTAGCGCAGGCTCTTGCCGTACTGCTGCGTCCAGAAGTACGGGGCGGCGGCGAAGGCCTCCCGCTGGCCCAGCATGTTGCGGGCGGCCGTGCGGCCGTGCTGCTGGGCCACGCGCCAGTGCTCGATGCGCGTGGGCTCGGCGGGGCCCCAGCGGATACCGGGCAATGTCGCCGGCGGCGTACACGTTCTCAGCGGCTTGCAAGTACGCATCCACGGCCAGGCCGCCGTCCTTTTCCAGCGAAAAAGCGTCTTTCAAGAACGCGGTGGCCGGGCGCACGCCCACGCCCAACACCACGGCGTCGGCGGGCAGCACGCGGCCGGTTTTCAACTGCACGCCGGTCACGCGGCCGGCCTCGCCCAGCAGGGCCGTTACCTCGGCTTCGGCTTCGAAGTGCACGCCCTTCTCCTCGTGCAGGGCCCGGAACATGGCCCCGATTTCGGGCCCCAGCACCCGCATAAAGGGCACCTTGTCCTGGGCTACCACCGTCACGGCGCGGCCTTCGCCCACGAGGCTGCTGGCCGCTTCCATCCCGATGAAGCTGGAGCCGATGACCACCACCTGCTTGGCGTCTTTGGTAGCGGCCAGGATGGCGTCGGCATCGGCCTGGGTGCGCAGGGGCTGCACGCCGGCCAGGTCGTGGCCGGGCAACTTGGGCAAGCGGTTGGGGGTGCCGCCGGGGGCCAGCAGCAGCTGGTCGTAGCGCAGCGGCAGGTGGCCCTCCAGCTGTAGTTCCTGCCGGGCCAGGTCGAGGCCAGTGGCGCGGGTATTCAGCTGCAAGTCAATGCGGTGCTTTTCGTAAAAGGTAGGCTCGCGCAGGGGCAGCGCCGCCGGCTTGGCCTTGCCCGCCAGGTAGGGCTTGCTGAGCTTGGTGCGGTCGTAGGGCGCTTGCTCGTCGGCCGACACCAGCACGATTTTCCCCGCGAAGCCTTCGTGGCGCAGCGTCTGGGCCGCGTACTGGCCAGCCGCGCCGCCGCCCACCAGCACGAACGTGCGCGCATCGGCCGGGGCCCCGGGCGCGTCGGCG
>NZ_MDZA01000254.1 GCF_001816125.1 Hymenobacter coccineus
GCGGGCCAGCAGCGCATTGCGCGCGGCGGCGGGCCGCCGCACGGCAAACGGCACGGCGGAGGGCCCCCAGAAGTAGTCGTCGCTGTCGAAGTACGGCACCCCCAGGGCCGCCGCCAGCGCCGTGCCCAGCGTGGTGGCGCCCGCCCCGGCCGCCCCGAAGAGATGGATTTTCATAGCAGCAGTGAACGACTAACCTGAACCGGGGCCTCCGGGCACTAAGCCGCAAAGATGCGCGTTAGGCCCCGCCGGCCGCCGTACCTTTGCCCGCTAAATGCCCCGCTTCCGCTTTTTTATTCTGCTCTTGCTGCTGCTGCCGGCCCTCGCGTGGGCCCAGCAGCCCGGTGGCGCACCCCGCCCGGGGCCCCAGCCCACCAAGCCCGTTGCCAAAGGCACGCCCGTGGAGCTGTTGAAAGGTGCCGGGGAGCTAGTAGGCGTCACGACGCCCGAGGGCGTGAAAATTCGCAAGGTGCTGGGCAACGTGGCCTTCAAGCAGGGCGACACGTTTCTGTACTGCGACTCGGCCTACCAGTACATCGACCGCAACGAGATTGAGGCGTTCAGCAACGTGCGCGTCGTGCAGAACGATACCGTGACCATTACCGGCGACAAGGGCTACTACAACGGCAACCTGCGCACGGCCCGTATGGTGGGCAACGTGGTGATGCGCGACCCGCGCATGACCCTGACCACGCCCACGCTCAACTACGACCTGAACCGCAAAACGGCCACTTACTTCGAAACCGGCCACCTCACCGATCCGCAAAACACGCTCGACAGCCAGCAGGGTTTCTACGACACCAACAGCAAGGTGTTCGTCTTCAAGCGCGACGTGCACCTCGTGTCCATCGACGCTAAGAACCAGCGCACCGACCTCAACAACGACACGCTGACCTACAACACCATCAGCAAGATAGCCTATTTTGACGGGCCTACCCGCATCCGGGGCCAGCAGGGTAATCTGTACGCCGAGAAGGGCAACTACAACACCGTCACGCGGGTATCGGATTTCCAGAAAAGCGCTAAAATTGACACGCCCAACTACCTGCTCGGCGGCGACCGGCTGGTGTACGACGAGGGCCGGCTCTACGGCGAGGCGGCGGGGCACGTCACGCTCATTTCCAAGAAGGACAACATCACGCTGCGCGGCGACTTTGGCCGGCACTGGCGCGCGTTGGGCCGCACCAAGCTCTACGGCGGCCGGCCGGTGGTGCGCAACATTTCGGGCAAAGACACCCTGTACATGGCCGCCGACACGCTGCTGAGCGTGGAAAGCCGCCCCGGCACGCCCAACGTGCGCCAGGTGCTGTACGCCTACCCCAAGGCCCGAATTTTCAAGGCCAACCTGCAAGGGCGCTGCGATTCGCTGACCTATGACCGCCAGGACAGCATCATCTACTTGAACCGCGACCCAGTGCTGTGGCAGGTCCACACCCAGATGGTGGCCGACTCGATGCAAATCCGGCAGAAGCGCGGTAAGGTTGACCAGATGCGGCTGTACGCCAACTCGTTCGTCATCAACCAAGACACGCTGCTGAACTTCAATCAGATGAAGGGCCGCAACATCATGGCCTACTTCCGCGGGGGCCAGATTGGGCGCATCGATGTGCTGGGCAACGCCGAAAGCATCGCCTACGCCCTCGACGGCGACACCGTTGTGACGGGCATGAACAAGGGCGTGTCGGCCACGATGACGATGCGCTTTGCTGACAACAAGCTGCAAAAAATCACGATGTTGGGCAACCCCGACGCCAACTTTATCCCGCCGCACGAAATAAAGGAGCCCGACACGCGCCTCAAGGGCTACCGCTGGCGCAACGACGAGCGGCCCACCCGCCGCCAGGTGCTGGGCAAGCAGTTCGACGACCGCCCGCCCCGCCGCAAGCCGGCTGCCAAAAAGAAGTCCACGCGCGCCAAGCGCCCGGCCAAAAAAACCACCCGGGGGGCCCCCAGCGCCAGCTCGCGCAAGCCGCCCGCC
>NZ_MDZA01000255.1 GCF_001816125.1 Hymenobacter coccineus
CCGGCGGTGGCGGTGCCCGCGGCGGGGCCCCCCAGCACGCGGCCGGTGTTCAGGTCGAGGCGCAGCAGGGGCTGGGGGCGCCAGTAGAGGCCGGCGGTGGCGCCGGTGTTCCAGTTGGTGCGGCCGGCGGTGTAGCCTTCCACAAAAAAGCCGGCGCGGTTGCCCAGCGGGCCGTTCAGGGCCAGCGTGCCCAGGAACTGGCCGGCTTCCACATCGGCCAGGGTGAGGCCCTGCTGGCCGAAGCCCAGGTTGGCCTCCAGGCCGAAGCGCTGGCCGAGCTGCTCGCTCACCAGCAGGCGGGCCGCCGGGGCCCAGTGGGCTTGCTTGAGGGCGGGGGCCCCAGTGCCGGGCACGGCGGTTTCGACCAGCAGGGCTACCTGGGTGCGGGTGTCGTAGTTGGGCGAGAGCATCAGCTTGGTGCCCACCACCAGCGGGGCCCAGCCGCCGCGGGCCGCCGGGACCCCCAGGGGCGCTTCGGCGGTGGCCGCTGGGGCCCCGGGCGCGAGGCTTTGCCCGAGCGCCAGGCCTTGGTAGGGCTGGCTCACGCGCAGCTCCATGCCGTTGAAGAAGCCGATGCGCAGGGTGGGCAACACCCCCCAGCCGGCGGCCCCGGCGCGGGGCAGCTGGCGCAGGGCCCCGGCTTCGAGCTGGAACTGGCCGGCGCGCAGCACCTGGGCCGTAATGGTTTGGCCGGGGCGGTCGGCGCGCAGGTTGCGCACAAAGGGCGCGTCTAGGTTGGGGTTGTTTTCTTCCGGCGTGTTTTGGGCCAGGGCGGGGGCGGCGGTGCCAGCAGGGCGGCCGCGGCCCACAGAGTGGTCGTGCGCATGGGCTGCTTAAGCCCGCCGGGGCCCTAAATGGTTCCGGGGCGGCAACCTCGAACTTGCCGGTTACGTAGCCGCCCCAACCTTTTGACTGTTCTGCTCCCAATGAAAATTAAATCTTGGTTGTCCGCCGTTTTCCTCATGAGCTTACCCCTGGCCCCGGTGCTGGCCCAGCCGGTGCTGCCCCTCTACACCGGCAACATTCCCAACTCCATTCCGAGCAACGGGCAGGAAAAATCGAACACCGAAGCCAACGGCAACGTGCACGTTACCAGCGTAGTGCAGCCTTCGCTGACGGTGTACGTGCCGCCGGCGGGCACGGCCAACGGTACGTCCATCATTGTGTGCCCCGGCGGCGGCTACGGCTTTTTGTCGATGACCAACGAGGGCACCGAAATTGCCCAGCGCTTCACCGGCATGGGCATCACGGTGTTCATCCTAAAATACCGCCTGCCCAACGACGCCATGCAGCCCGATAAAAGCATTGCCCCGCTGATGGACGCCCAGCAGGCCCTGCGCTTGGTGCGCGAAGTGGCCCCCAAGTACAACCTCAACCCCGAGCGCATCGGCCTGATGGGCTTCTCGGCCGGCGGCCACCTGGCGGCCACGGCCGGCACCCAGTTTGCCAAGCCCGTGGGCCCCAAGCCCGGCCCGGCGTCGGTGCGGCCCGCGTTTCTGATGCTGATTTACCCGGTGATTAGCTTCAGCGACAGCCTGGCCCACGGCGGCTCGCGCACCAACCTGCTGGGCCAAAACCCAACGGCGGCGCAAATGGTGCAGTACTCGGCCGACCGCCAGGTGACGGCCCAGACGCCCCCCACGTTTTTGGTGCACGCCCAGGACGATAAAACGGTGAAAGTGCAAAATAGCCTGGCCTTTTACGAAGCCTGCGTGCACCACGGTGTGCCCGCCGAAATGCACCTGTTTGCCAAGGGCGGGCACGGTTTTGGCCTGCACAACGGCAGCACCACCGACGACTGGTCGGAGCGCCTGCGCGAGTGGCTGGCCGCCAATGGGTGGCTGACCCGCTAAGCGCGGCAGTCCCGGCGGCAACCTTCCCGGTAAGAACGGCGGTTTACCTGTTTTCTTTGCGGAGCCTTTTGCCGCCCGTGCCTATGCGCCTAATTTTTTACGCGATTATCAGTGGCCTGGGGCTGGCCGGCTGCGAGCAACACCTGTACATTAAGGAGGAGCGCCGCCCGCAGGCGATGCCTGCCGCCGCGGTGGCGAGTTCTGGGGCCCCGGCGGCCGTGCCGCTGCCCGCCCCGCCAGTGGTGCCGGGTACCGCGTTCAGCGTCAACGGCAAAGTGCATTACCTGGCCACGCAGGCCCGGCCCGATTCGGCGCGCCCGCTGACGGCGCTGGCGTATTTCTCCGATGACGACCGGGCCCGGCAGCGCCTCACCAAGGTGCGGGGCTACGACGGGCGCTTCACCTTTACGCTGCGCGACGCGGCCGGGGCCCCCGTGTTCCGGCGCGAGCTGCGCAAGGCCGATTTCGCCAAGATGGGCGCGCCCGACGTGGTGGTGGAAAGCGCCGCGAACAAGCCCGTGTTCCTGGGCTACTCCGCGGCGCTGCGGGCGCTGGTGTTCACCGTCAATTTTGGGGCCCCGACAGCGACGTGGGGTTCCAGGTGGTGCTTTTGCTCGACCTTGCTGGCCAAGTGCTGCGCCTGAGCGAAGGCCGCTCCCTGAGCGGGGGAGCCGACTGCGAACCCGCCCTGGCCAGCAACGGCCGCGCCGTGCTCACCAACACCGAGGTTTTGCGCCCCGGCCTGCCGCCCCTGCGCCTGGCCCGCCCCGGGGCCGACCTGGCCGGCGCCTTTTTCCTGACCGATACCACCGTGCTGGCCGTGTACGACCCGGGCAAGAACCGCCCCGTGCGCCTGCCCGACGGCCTCGTAAACTACGAGCGCCGCGCCACGCCCCAGCAGCTGCAAGCGCCCAACGCCTTCGTGCTGCGCGTGCGCAACGGCCAGCCCGTCAGCAGCTTTCGCTACCGCGGCTACTACGAAGGCATGGGCTACAGCGTGCCCCATTTCAGCCTGCCCGCCGCCCACATCAGCTACCTGCTCGACGAGAAGCACGGCCTCTACTTGGTGCCCATGGCCGCCGGGGCCCCCACGGTGCTGAAATTCGCCGAAATGCCCCGGTTCGTGCCCCCGCAGATAGCCCAGGAAGTACGCTTCGAAATGCAGGGCGAAGACGCCCAATTCGCTTTCTACGCCGACACGCTCAACCCGCGCCGCGTGCGCTACCAGCGCCTGCAAGATTAGGAGTTGGTTTGGGCGTGTGATCTGTATTTTTCGCTGACTAAGAAGCTAATAGCCGCCTTATAACCACCAAAACCGCCCCGCCCCGGGGCCCTATACCGTCACGATTTCCTCGGTTTCGAAATAATAAATGAGGCCTCGCACCTGCTCGTAGCCCAGTTGCTCGAACAGCGTGGCGTAGTTGCGCAGGGCCTGGCGGTGGGCGTGCTGCGGCGGCGGCAGCCGGAAATCGAGCAGCGTGACGCGGCGGCCCGCGCGGTCCAGCACCACGCGGTCGGGCCGGTAGGGACGCACCTGCACACCGCCGAGCAGGATTTCGCGCTCCGTTTCCACGCTCAGGTGCTCGGCGAAATAGGGGGCCAGGCGCGGGTCGGCCACCAGGCGCGCCAGGCGCGCCGTCAGCTCGTCGCGCTCCTTGGCGCTGATGATTCCCTCGGCCACGAGCTGCCCGGCCACGCGGGGCACGTCGGGGGCGGCGATGAGGCGGCGCAGGCCGTAGTGCAGCTTGCGGTTCCACTCGCTCAGGTGCCGCTGCTCGTCGAAATCGAACACCGTGGTGGCGTGGCGGCGCAGTTGCAGGCGCTCCTCCCAGGGTGCGGCCCCCAGGTTGGTGAGGGCGTAGGTGCGGCCGGCTGGCGCGGGGCCCCGGCCCGGGCGGGCGCCTCGGCGCCTTGGGATAACACAAACGCCACTTGCTCGTCCTGCCACTGGCCCCGGCCCAGCACGTAGCCGTGCAGCAGGTCGGCCACGGTGCGGGCCGCGGCCAGCGGGGCCCCCAGCTCCTCGGTTTCCGGAGTCGCTTTGGCAGCTTTCCTGGCCTCGGGGCGCTTGCTGAGTACGTAGAGCCGGTGCCGGGGCCGGGTGAAGGCCACGTACAGCGTGTTCAGCCCTTCGAGGAAGGTTTTCTCGCGCTCCTCGTCGTATTGGGGCCCCAGCGCGGTTTGCTGCAAAGTGGCGTTCAGGCCCACCACGGCCACTTCGGGTAGGCCGGGCAGGGGCTTCTCGTCGGCGGCCAGGTGGCCCCAGAGCAGCGTGTTGCGGTGCGGCTCCAGGCTCCAGTCGGCAAACGGCACGATGACCACGCCGTAGGCCAAGCCCTTGGCCTTGTGCACGGTGGTGATGGTGATGGCCGCCCGTCCGCCCGGCGCGTTGATGCTCACGCGGCCCTTGCGGCTTTCCCAATCGGCCAGGAAATTGCCCAGGTTGTTGCCGTGGCGCAGGCTGAATTCCAGTGTCAGGTCGAGGAAGCGAAACAGGTAGTCGCTCTCGCCGTTGCGCCCCAGCAGGCCAAACAGGTCGATGAGCCGCTCGGCCAGCTCGTAGAGGCCCAGGTTGCCAGTTTCCTCCTCCTGCACGTCGTAGCCCAGGGCTCGCAGCTCGTCAAAAAACGGCGTGGCGAGCTTCGCGTTGGCGATGTCAGCCAGGTGGCGCACGCGGGCCGGCGTGGGGGGCTCCAGCCGCACCACCTTGTCGATGAGCAGCAGCGCCTCGGCCCGGGCCAGGGTGTCGGCCGGCTGGTGCAGCACCCGGAAAATGCTAATGAGCAGGTTCACCACCTCGGCAAATTCCAGCGCCAGCGAGTCGGCCGAAATGATGGCGTAGCCGCGCTCTTTCAGGAACTTGGCCATGATCTTGCTGGCCTGCCGCGTGCGGCACAGCACCGCCACGTCGGCCAGTGCGTAGCCATTGGCCAGGGCCTGCTCCACCAGGGCCAGGGCCAGGTAGCAGGTGCTTTCCTCGTAGGTGAGCGTGGCGCCGGGGGCGTGGCCGGGCAGCGGCGCGCCGGTGTGGGCCCCCGCCGCGGCGTCGTACTGCTGGGCGGGCGCGTCCTTCTGGGTAAACAATAATTCGACGTGCCCCGGCTGGCCGCTGGGGGCCCCGGCGGGCACTTGCTGCCCAAAGTGCGCGTCGTAAATGCCTTGCACCAACGGCAAGTCGGCGTGCCGCGCGCTTACCGCGGCAAAAAAGGAATTATTAAACTCAATGATTTCGCGGGCCGAGCGGTAATTAATTTGCAGGGCTTCGGCCTTCAGCGCGGGCTCCACGGTTTCGTAGCGCAGGCGCAGCAATTCGCGCATTTCGGGCTCGCGGGCGCGGTCGGCCAGGGGCCCCGTATTGCCCTGGTGCAGGCGCAGGATCTGCTCCATTTCGCCGCCGCGCCAGCGGTAAATGGATTGCTTGGCGTCGCCCACGGCCAAACTATCGAAGCCATTGGCGAGTGTGTTTTCTACCAGCGGCAGCAGATTATTCCACTGCAAAACCGACGTGTCCTGAAACTCGTCAATTAATAAATGCTCGTATTTCTCGCCCAACCGCTCGTACAGAAACGGCACCGGCTCGGTGAGCACAATGGCGGCAATGCGGCGGTTGAATTCGGAGATTAACACCACGTTCCGCTCGCGGCTAATTTGCTCCACTAATTTATTTAATTCACTCAGCAGCGAAGCGTGAAATAAATATGGCTGCATGGCCGTGAGCAAAACATAATTCGGTAAATAATTAGCCCGCAGCGTATCAAGCGTGGTTACTAATTGGCGCAGCGGCTCCTTCACGGCGTCGACGCGGGCGCGGTCGGCGGGGGTTTTTATTTTGCCGCTGTACCACTTGTCGTCGGCCAGCGTGGCCTGCACGTAGCTGTTGGGGCCCGCGCCGGGGGCCAGCAGCTCGGTGCCCTTCTGCACGTACCCGAAAATGCCGCGCTTGCCCTGGTAAAAATCGCCTTCCAGGGCCCCTGCCTCGTCCAGCACGGCCACGGCGGCCTCCTGGGCCTGGGTGAAAGCGGCTTCGATTTCGAGCCGCCGGGCCCGCAATTCTTTGTCGATGCGCCGGAAATCGGCCAAATCCAGCTTGCCTAGCTCCGTCACGGCTTCCTGCACGGTTTCGTTGAACAGGGCGCGGCCGAAGGTGGCCAGCTCTTCGGGCAGGCGGCTCCAGCTCTTGCCCTCGTCGGCGCGGCCCAGGGCGTAGTCGGCCAGCGTGGCCGAGAGCAACCGGGTGTCGGCGTTGCGGTTCACCTTGTCGAGCAGGGCGGCCACGGCGCTTTGCAGCACGCTGTCGGTATCGAGTTCCACCTCGAAGCTGGCCGGTAAGTCCAGCTCGCGGGTGAAGGCCGTGACGATGCGCTGCACGAAGGCGTCGATGGTGCTCACCGCAAAATCGGCGTAGTGGTACAGCACGAGCCGGAACGTGGCGGCTGCCCGGCGCCGCACCGCGTCGGGGCCCAGGCCCAGGGCCGCGGCCACGTCGGTGAGCAGCGCGTCGGGCTTGCTGCCGGCTTCGGGGTAGGCGAAGCGGCGCAGGGCCCCCACGATGCGCTCCTTCATTTCGCCGGCCGCGTCGCGGGTGAAGGTGATGGCCAGCACGCGCTTGAAGTACGCGGGGTCTTCGGAGCTGAGGGCGAGGGTAAGGTATTCCTTGGTGAGCTGGTAGGTTTTGCCCGAGCCGGCCGAGGAAGAATAAATGCGGAAGGAGGGGGACATTTAATTAATTATTGCGGAGTTATTTCCGAATCAAAAACCTTACACAACAGGCCGTCATGCAGAGCGCAGCGCAGCATCTTTCTGGCGTAACTAATCCTGATTACTGGCGCCAGAAAGATGCTGCGCTGCGCTCTGCATGACGGCCTGTTGTGTGCAATTCAGAAATAACTTTATTAATTAAAACTTGACGTCGGCGCTCAGCTGCACGGCCTCAAACTTGAATTCGGTGACAGCCGAGCGCTGACCCAGGCCCACGTGGTTGAGGCCGTGCACGTAGCGGGCCGTGAGGCTCAGGCGGGGCCCCAGGAAGTATTCGAGGCCCGCCGTAGCCCCAACACTGCGCTCCTCGGTGTCGTGCGTAACGTTGGTGGTGGTGCCGGCAACTTGCTGATTGGCTTGAATTAATAAATCGGCCTGGGGCCCCGCCAGCACCGCCAGCCGCCGCGAAACACCGTACTTGAGCAGCAACGGCAGCGACAAGTAGCGCAGCGTGTAGGTAGTGCCCGTGGCCGATACCCGGCCGCCGAGCTGCGAAAACAAGTACTCCTGCTGCACCGAGAACCCCCGCTGCCCCACGGGCACTTGCAGCGTGAAACCGGCCGCAAACCCGGGCCGCCAGCTGGTTTCGACCGGCACGGCGGGCGCCGGGAAGCCGCGGTTGAAATCGGTGTTCGACAGGTTCAGGCCAACCTTCGCCCCGAACCGGACCTTGGCCGGGCGGGCGTAATAATTGGACTGCTCGGCGGTGCGCTGGGCCGCCGCCGCTAGCGCCGACCCGCAGAAAAAGATGATTAGTACTAGTTGTTTCATGCCGCAAAGAACGTCCGCCCGGCGCCAGCGGGGCCCCTAAACAAAACGGGCCGGTGCTATTTATAGCGCCGGCCCGTTCGTTAAAAGCCAATCAAATTGTGGGCTGGGGCCCTAGGCCAGCAGCTGCGGCTTCTCCTGGTACACTTTCCAGAGGAATTCGCCGAAAATGGTATTGGCCCAGGCGAACCAGGCGCGGCTGAATTTCTTGGGGTCGTCTTTGTGGAACGACTCGTGCATGTAGCCCGTGCCGGCGTGGGTGGCCTTGAGGCTCTGCACGCAGGCCCGAATCTCGGCGTCGTCGGTGCTGGTGAGGCCGCGGGTGGTGATGGCAATGGGCCAAATCATGTCCTGCCCCACGTGGGGCCCCCCGATGCCCTCGGCCGCCGTGCCCTTGAAGAAGAACGGGTTGGCGGTGGAGAGCAGGAACTTGCGCGTGTTCTGGTAGATGGGGTCGGTGACGGGCAGGGCCCCCAGGTAGGGCAGGGCCACCAGGCTGGGCACGTTGGCGTCGTCCATCAGCACCTGGCTGCCGAAACCGTCGACTTCGTAGGCGTAAATCTTGCCGTGCTGGGGGTGGTCCACCACCGCGTATTTGCGCAGGGCGCCTTCCACCTCGTCGGCCAGGGCCCCCAGCTCGCCGGCGGTTTTGGCGTCCTTGGCCAGGGCGGTCATCATCTCGGCGGCCTGGCGCAAGCTGGTCACGGCGAAGAAGTTGCTGGGCACCAGGAAGGAGTAGAGCGTGGCGTCGTCGCTGGGCCGAAACGCCGAGCAGATGAGCCCCACCGGCCGCACCGGGTAGCCGTAGCCTTTCATGGGCTGGGTGTCGGTGGAGTTGGTGGTGTTGCGCTGGAAGTGGTAGGGCCCCAGGGCGTCTTTGCGCTGCTGGGCGCGGAAGGTTTGGAGCGTGGCCTGCACGGCTTGCTGCCACTGCGCGTCGAAGGGCGCGGCGTCGTTGGTCTTTTTCCAGTAATGGTAGGCCAGGCGGATCGGGTAGCAGAGCGAGTCGATCTCCCACTTACGCTCGTGCACGCCGGCCTGCATGGCGGTTTTGTCGGTTTTCCACTCGCCCACCTTGGTGTCGTCGCCGTAAAACGCGTTGGCGTAGGGATCCTTGATAATGCAGCGCGTCTGGCGGTTAATCACGCCGGCCACCAGCTGGCGCAGCTCGGTGTCCTGGCCGATGAGCTGCAGGTAGGGCCACACCTGGGCCGAGCTGTCGCGCAGCCACATGGCGTCGATGTCGCCGGTGATGACGTAGGTATCGGGCCGGCCGTTGCGCGCGGCGTAGGTCACGGTGGTGTCAAGCGTGCTCGGGAAGCAGTTTTCAAACAGCCAGCCCAGCTCCGGGTCCTTCACTTTCTTCTTGAATTCAGTGATGGCCGCCTCCACCGCGCGACTCTTGAACCGGCGCTTGGCCGCCGCCGGCCGCACCACCGGAAACGCTGGGGCCCCCGCGGCGAAGGAAAAAGACGGAAGAAAGGCGCTGCCAGCAAGTAGCGTGGCGCCCTGCACAAAATTTCTGCGGTTCATAGTGTGGGATTGAATGTAGCGCAACTGTAGCGCGGACTTTGTAGTCCGCGGCGCTGCCCGGTCGCTGCATATCACCGGCAGGACGAAGCGAGAGCCGCGGACTACAAAGTCCACGCTACAAATGGCTACTTGGCTTTGGAGAAGGAATACGGCGCGGCGTCGGGTGAGGTGCCGCGCTCCTTGTTGGGCGTGGCGCTCATGTCGAAATCAAGCACGGCGCCCTTCAGCAGTTCTTCGTGGCTGAGCCAGTTCTTGTCGTAGGGCTTGCCGTTCACGGTCAGCGCGTTCACGTAGCGGTTGGCGTCCGAGTTCTTGGGTGCGTTCAGCACAATGTCCTTGCCCGAGGGCAGGTGCAGGGTGGTTTTGGGGAAGAGCGGGGCCCCCAGCACGTACTGGTCGGTGGCGGGGCACACGGGGTAGAAGCCCATGGCCGAAAACACGTACCAGGCCGACGTTTGGCCGTTGTCCTCGTCGCCGCAGTAGCCGTCGGCGGTGGGCAAGTACAGGCGGTTCATCACCTCGCGGGCCCAGTACTGGGTTTTCCAGGGCTGGCCGGCGTAGTTGTACAGGTAAATCATGTGCTGGATGGGCTGGTTGCCGTGGGCGTAGTTGCCCATGCCCGCAATCTGCATCTCCCGGATTTCGTGGATCGTGCCGCCGTAGTACGAATCGTCGAAGACCGGCGGCAGGGTAAACACCGTGTCCAGCGTGGCCACGAACTTCTGCTTGCCGCCCATCAAATCCACCAGGCCTTGGATGTCGTGAAACACCGACCAGGTGTAGTGCAAGCTGTTGCCCTCGGTGAAGGCGTCGCCCCACTTAAAGGGACTAAACGGCTTCTGGAACGTGCCGTCCTGGTTTTTGCCGCGCATCAGGCCGCTTTCCTTATCGAAAAGCTTGCGGTAGTTCTGGCTGCGCTTGGCGTACAAGTCAATCTCCTTCTTGGGCCGCTTCAGGGCCTTGGCCAGTTGGTAGATGGCGAAGTCGTCGTAGGCGTACTCCAGGGTGCGGGCCGCGTTTTCGTTGATTTTAACGTCGTAGGGCACGTAGCCGAGCTTGTTGTAGTACTGCACGCCGGCGCGGCCCACCGCGTCCAGGGGCCCCGCGTTGTTGGCGCCGTGCAACAAGGCTTGGTAGAGCACTTCCATGTCTTGCCCGCGGATGCCCTTGAGGTAAGCGTCAGCCACCACCGAGGCCGAGTTGTTGCCCACCATCACGCTGCGCAGGCCGGGGCTGGCCCACTCGGGCAGCCAGCCGCTCTCGCGGAAATCGTTGGCCAAGCCCTGCTGAATTTCGGCGTTCACCTCGGGGTACAGCAGGTTCAGGAACGGGAACAGGGCCCTAAAAGTGTCCCAAAAGCCGGTATCGGTGTACATGTAGCCCGGCAGCGTTTGGCCATTAAACGGGCTGTAGTGCACGGTTTTACCAGCAGCGTCCACCTCGTAGAGCTTGCGCGGGAACAGCAGCGCTCGGTACAAGCACGAGTAGAACGTGCGGCGCTGGTCGTCGGTGCCGCCCTCGGCCTCGACGCGGCCCAGAACCTTGTTCCAGGCCGCGCGGCCTTCCTGGCGCACGGCTTCTAGGTCGTGGTCGCCAATCTCTTTCAGGTTCAGTTCGGCCTGCTCGGGGCTGATGAACGAGGACGCCACGCGGGCGTTCACCCGCTCGCCCTTGCGGGTTTTGAAACCCACGACGGCCCCCGCGTGGTTGGCCGTGATTTCGAGCACGCCCGCCGCTGCCGCCGCCTTGTCTTGGTACAGGGCCGTGCTGGTGAATTCGTGGTCGAACTCCACCACGAAGTAGTTCTTGAAGTTTTTGGGTACGCCGCCGCTGTTGCGCGTGGTGTAGCCGATGACCTTGCGCTGCCCGGGCACCACCTTCACGTAGGAGCCCTTGTCGAGGGCGTCAATCACGACGTAGGCGCTATCGGTTTTCGGGAACGTGAAGCGGAAGCGGGCGGCCCGCTCGGTAGGCGCAATTTCCGTCGTCACGTCGTAGTCGGCCAAGTACACGCGGTAGTAGTTGGGCTCGGCTACTTCGGCCTTGTGCGAGTACCAGCTGGCGCGCGCGTTTTCTTCAAACACGCGCTTGCCCGTGGTGGGCATGATGGCAAATTGGCCGTAGTCGTTCATCCACGGCGAGGGCTGGTGCGTCTGCTTGAAGCCCCTGATCTTATCGGCGCTGTATTGGTAGGCCCAGCCGTCGCCCATTTTGCCGGTTTGCGGCATCCAGAAGTTCATGCCCCAGGGCCGGCAGATGGCCGGGTACGTGTTGCCGTTCGACAGGCTGGGCTTGGAGTCGGTGCCGATGATGGGGTTCACCCACTGGGCAAGGTCGGCATTAGCGGCGGCATCAGTGGGGCCCTGCGCCCGGGCGGCGGGGGCCCCGGCCGCCAGCAAAAAGAGGCCGGCAACGGCGGCAAGTGGTTTCAACATTCGGTTAGGATGAAGTAAAGGGACGCAATACCGTCCGGCAAGGTGCACGAAATAACTCGGCCAGCGCGGCTGCCCGGATAGGAGCGGAGAAGAAATTCGGGTTAGTGGTAGGCCAGCTGCACGGTTGGCGCCGCCACGTAGCTCGCCCACAGCTCGTCGAGGGTGTGGCCGGTTTGCTGCTTCCAGATGCCCGCCGTGTAGGTACGGTTGCGGGCGGCCCGGTCCAGCGCGGTCACCACGTTGGGGTGCCCGTGCTGCTCGAGCCACACCAGAAACCGGGCCACCACGCGGTAGCTGTTGGTGTACTGCTGGCCGGCTTTGTAGTCGGGCAGGGCCCAGTGGCCGGCCACGTTGTTCACGCCGTAGGCGTAGCGGGCGTAGTCGGCAATGCCCTCGGTGAGCCAGCCCGGGCACGAATCCTCGGGGTAGGCCTGCACCACGTGCATTACCTCGTGCGTTACCACGTCGAGGTCTTCGGGGTGGGCGAGCAGCCACTTGGGGCTGTACGTGGCCACGCCGTTGCCCGTGGCGGCCACCCCGTCGTAAGCGGGGTCAATCACGAACGTGATTCTTTTGAGGGTGCGCGGGTTGAAGCGCTTGGCTTCCCGCGGGTACACGGCAAAAAAAGTGTCGGTCATCCGCTGCTTGGTAGCGGCCGAAAACGTGGAATCCTTGGAGATGAAAACGAGTGTGTAACCCCCTTTCGTCACCGAATCTTTGGCGGCGTAAGGCGACCGGGCACTGGCCACTGGGGCCCCAGCGCGGCGCCTGTGGGGCCCCAGTGGCCCGCGCCCGGGGCCCCGGCGAGAAGAAAAAAAAGCAGTTTAATGCCCATGCTTACAAATTGTAGGGCCCCGGAGTGCCCACCCCCACGAATGGGGCGGGGTACTCCGGGGCCCTGTTATTTAATTACCAGCCCGGGTTTTGGGTCAGTGCTTTGTTATTGTTGATTTCCCTGGAGGGGATGCCCCACAGCAGGTATTTTTCCTGGAAAGCCGGTCCTACTTCCGCCTTAAAGCCCACCACATCCACGAACCGGTTGTTCACCACGTCGTAGGTTTTGCGGGTGCGCTGAATGTCGAAGTACGCCTTGTTTTCGTAGGCCAGCTCGTGGTAGCGCTCTTTCCACACGGCCTGCCGGAACTGCTCCTGGCTGAGGCCGGGGGTGAGGTTGGGCAGCTTGGCGCGCGTCCGGATGGCGTTCACCTGGGCGTAGGCTTTGGCACTGGCCGCGCCCGCTTCGTTGGTGGCTTCGGCGAAGATGAGCATCACTTCCGGCATCCGCAGCAGCGTCCAGTTTTCGTCGCTGCCGTAGTTGCGGTTCAGGGCGCTTTCTAAATGAAAGTACTTGTAGAGCGCGTGGGCGTTGAACTTGACGATGCCCGCCGAGGGGTTCTTAAAGGAAGGGTACTGCGAGAAGTAGAACTGCTGCTCCTGCGTCCGCAAATCGCCGGCTTCGTAGCTGTTGAAAAAGCCATCGGTCGGAATCAGGGAGCCGGTTTCATCCCCGTAGGCCGAAATCCCCGAGAAGTAAGGCACCACCTGCGAACTAAGGCCGTTGGTGGCGATGCCGTTGGCGTACTGCGCCTGCAAAATCAACTCGCCCTGGTTTTTGTGGGTATTGTCGTGCAGGTAGAGGTAGTTGTCGAACAGCGGGTAGTTGCCGGCGTCAATCACCTTGGCGGCCTCATCGGCAGCCTTCTGGTAGTTTTCCTTGATTTGCATTGGGAAGCCGGCCGTGGTCAGGTACACGCTGGCCAGCAGCGACTGCGCCGCCGACTGCGAGATACGCCCGCTGCGGTCCACCACAGGCAAGCCGGCCGCTTCGGCCGCCTGCAAGTCACTGATGATGAGTTTGTACACGTCGGCTACTGGGCTGCGGCTGGGGTAAAGGTCTGGGCCGGGGCCCGTTACGGGGGCCGTCAGCAGGGGCACGTCGCCGTAGAGCCGAACCAGCAGGTTGTAGAGGTAGGCCCGGATGAAGTACGCCTCGCCTAGCAACGACTTCTTCTTGGCCTCGTCCATGCTGATGTCCGGGATGCGCAAAATGGCCTGGTTGGCCGACCCGATGCCGTTGTAGGCGTTGTTCCAGACGGTGGAAAAGAACGGGTTGGCCGGGTCAATGCTCTGGAGGATGAGCTGCCCGTTGTTGAAGCTCTGGCCCAGGGTGGTGGCGTGCCCCGGCATCAGGTCCAGGGTGATCCAGATGGCCTCGCCGTAGCCGGTGCCGCTCTGCACCAGGCGCAGGTTGTTGTAGAGGCCGTCGATGGCCGACTGGGCTTGGTTGGCCGTGCTGTAGAAGTCGTCGGGCCGGATGTTGGTACGGCTGTCTACGTCCAGGAAATTTTTGCAACCGGTGGCCGTCAGCAATGCCGCACTAAGCGCGGCGGGCCGGATAAAACGCTGGAAGTTAAGAAACATAGGGGTAGAGATTAGAAGTTGGAGCCTTCGGAATCAGAACCCTAAAAACCAAATATCCACGCGGTTTTTAGGGCCCCGACTACTTAGAAAGACAAGTTCAAGCCGGCCGTGAAGGTGCGTGCTTTGGGGTAGTCGAAGAACTGAATCCCCTGCGAAAAGGCGTTGTTGAAGGTGGACGTTTCGGGGTCGTAGCCGAAGTACTTCGTGATGAGGAAGTAATTCTGGGCCGCGACGTACACCCGCAGGCGGGTCAGGCCGTAGCGCTTGGTCAAGTCGTTGCTGAAGTTGTAGCCGAACGAAGCGTTGCGCCCCCGGATGAAGGAGCCGTCCTCCACTTTGTAGGAGTCAATCCGGGAGTCGTAGGAGAGGTACGACGGCCGCACCTGGGCAATGCTCGTGTTCTGGTTCTCAGGCGTCCAGGCCTCGGTCAGGGCGCGGGTGTAGCTATTGGCCTGGTCGGTTCGGTCCTGTGCTGAGTGCTCGGTCAGGTTCATCACGCTGTTGCCGTAGGTAAACTGCAAGTCCACCAGCAAATCGAAGTTCTTGTAGCGGAAATTGTTGATGAACGAGCCGTAGCCGGTGGGGATGTTCTTGCCCAGCAGCACCCGGTCCTGGTCGTTGATTTGCCCGTCGCCGTTCTGGTCCTTGAACTTGAGGTCGCCGGGAAAACGGTTGAGCTTCAAGGCCTGGTCGGCCTCGGCCGTGCTCCAGGTGCCCAGGCGCTCCAGGCCAAAGAACGAGCCCACCGGCTGCCCCACGCGCAGCACGTTGGTTTCGTTGAGGAAGTTCGGGCCAGGAAAGATGTCGTCACCGGCCGCGCCCAGTTGCAGGATGCGGTTTTGCAAAAAGGAGATGTTGAACGTCGTGCTCCAGGTGAAGTCCGTGGTCTGCACGTTGGCCGTGTTCAGGGCCAGCTCCAGGCCGCGGTTGCGCACGCTGCCAATGTTGCTCGGGATGTTGCCGTAGCCGCTGCTGCGCGGTACCGGGGCATACAGCAGCAGGTTGTTGGTGGTGCGCTGGTAAATGTCGGCCTCGAACGTGATGCGGTTTTGCAGCACGCCCACGTTCAGGCCCAGATCAAATTGGTCCGCCGTTTCCCACTGCAAGAGGGGGTTGCCCAGCGAGCCAATGGCGACGCCGTTGGTGCGGTTGCCGTTGAATACGTAGCTGCTGGTACCCAAAAAGCTCTGCGACACGTAGTTGCCGAAGTCCGGGCCGCTGTTGCCGGTGCGGCCGTAGCCGAAACGCAGCTTCAGGTCCGAGAAAATCGAGTTATCCTTGAGGAAATCTTCCTCCGAAATGCGCCAAGCCACGGCGGCCGATGGAAAAACGGCGCTCTTGCTGTTGACCCCGAAGCGCGACGAGCCGTCGCGGCGGATGGTACCGGTCAGTAGGTAGCGGTTCTTGTAGTTGTAGTTAGCCCGAGCGAAAAGAGAGAAAAATTGGTCAGCAGTGTAGTCCGAGCTGGGCGGGTTGGGCGTCGAGCCTACGCCCAGGTTGTAGTAATTGTAAGCGTTGTCCACGAGCAGCGTGGTGCTGGCCCCGTTCAAGAGCCTACTGAAACGCCGCGCGTCCACGCCGGCCACCACGTTCAGCGTACCGTTTTCGCTCAGCTGCTTGTTGAAGGTCAAATAGTTCTGCCACTGCAACGCCGTGGAATTGAACGTGTTGATGCTGGCGTAGCCCTGCTGCCCGCGCAGCTGAATCAGGGTGCTGGCGAACGACGGGTCGTTCCGCGATTCGATGGTTGTTCCCAGTACGCTGCGGAAATTCAGGCTCGGCGAAATAGTGAAGCTGGCGTAGCCATTGCCTGATAGTATCTGGCGGCTGCGCAGCTCCTGGTCCTGCTCGGTGATGGCTACCGGGTTGTCGCCGCTCTCCATGTCGGGGTAGTCCTGGCGCTTGGCGTAGGTGCCGTCCAGGTACTTGATGGGAAAGATGGAAGGCATCTCAATCATCATGCGCGGGATGTTGTTGCCCCCCGTAAAGTCGTTGCCGATGCTCTCGTTGATGTTCGAGTAGTTAATCGTGGCCCCTACCTTCAACCAATTCTTCACTTGGTTATCAACTACCAGGCGGGCATTGTAACGCTTCTGGTAGGTGCTGAGAATAGTGCCCTGCGCATTGGTGTAGTTCAGGTACAAGCCGTAGGTAAGCTTGTCGTTGCCGCCCGAAAACGACAGGTTGTGGTTTTGCGTCACCCCGGTCTGGGTGGTGGCATCCTGCCAGTCGGTATCGTAGAGCGGGTTCAGGTCCGCATCGAACAAGCGGTGCGGGTTGTTGGGGTCGGCCAGGGCCCGCCGCTTAATCATGGGGTTCTTGTTGACGTACTTGCCGGCGGCCCAGCCGGCAGGGTCGTATTTCTGAACGTTCTGGTAGCCCAGGTCCTCGGTGGCCAGGAACCCCTTGGCGTCGAGTACCGACAGCTTGCGGGCAATGTGGCTGACGCTCACAAAAGCATCGTAGCTCACCTGCGAACCCTCTTTGCCGCGCTTGGTCGTGATGATAATTACCCCGTTGCTGCCCTGCGAGCCGTAGATGGCCGTGGCCGAAGCGTCTTTCAGTACCTCAATGTTGGCAATGTCATTGGGGTTGATGCTGTTGATGCCCGAAGTCCAGAACACGCCGTCCACCACGATGAGCGGGTTGTTGCCCGCGTTGATGGAGCCGTAGCCCCGGATGCGAATCACCGGGTCGCCGGCCCCGGGCTGGCCCGAGTTCAGGGCCACGTTCACGCCCGCCACCCGGCCTTGCAAACCCTGCGCAACGTTGACAACCGGGCGTTCGGTTAGCTCCTTGCTGCTCACGCTGCCCACGGCCCCGGTCAGGTCCGAGCGCCGCTGGGTGCCGTAGCCCACCACTACTACTTCGTCCAGGGCCTTGGTATCCGTTACCAACTTGATGTTGAGCGTGGTGCGGCCAGCTAAACTGATTTCCTGCGCCACAAAACCCACGGAGGAAATAACAAGCGTTTCATTGCTAGTAGGCAGCGTCAGCGAAAACTTGCCGTTGACGTCGGCGCTCACGCCCACGCCGCTATTGCCCTTCACCACGATGGTCGCACCAGGCAGCGGGCTGCCTTTGTCGTCGGTCACGGTGCCTTCTACCGTCACTGGGGCGAGGTGCAAGCCCAGCAATCGATTGTCATTACGCGCCAGCGCAGGCAGCGGTGCCAGCGCAACCACGGGCCCCAGTAGCAGCAGGGGGATACCGCGCCAGTTTCTAACGGATAAAAAAGTACGCATAGGGGGAGGTTTGTGGGTGGAAGGAACGGCCTGGGGTAATCAAACCACAGGTAATCAGAAGTATGTGTTGAATGGGTGGGAACGGGGACAGTGTTTCGACAAATGATTAAACGTTTTAGCAAAACCCCTCGAAAGGGTACTCGCTAAAGCCACTGCGGTCGGCCGGGGGCCAAGAAGGGAGAATGCCCCGGGGCCCTAAGTGCCTAAAAAGGGAAGAAAAGAGGAAGCGATTGGTTTTTTTAGCAGCAGGCTAGATAAGAGTTGCTCTCACTAAACAGACAGGGCTTTTGCAATCGATTATTCACTTCAAATGCCTATCACTACGGAGAGGGCCAATCATTGTATTCTGGCTATAGCAATAAGGATATTGCTGTCATTTGGTAACGAAGTAATGGTATTTTGAGCAATAATACATGAAATTTACATAATTTTAAAAAAATGCTTAAACATTTTAGCAAAAGCAACGGCTTGGCCCCCCACATTTGTGCCTAGCTGGGTTGCCTTGGTGCTGCCGCTGCTTGCTGCTTCTCTACTTTCCACCCATTTATAAGCTCAACCATTCATGGCCCAGCGCTTTCCTTTCCTTTCCACTCCCGCCGCTCCCTGGCTAACGGTCGTGCTCGCCGTCTGCCTCACCGCGGGCGCAGTCACCGCCCAAGCCCAAAGCCTCACTTCCTTTGTCGATCCCATGATTGGCACCGGCGGGCACGGCCACGTATTCCTCGGGGCCAACGTGCCCTTCGGGGCCGTGCAACTGGGGCCCCAGAACATCATTAAGGGTTGGGACTGGTGCTCGGGCTACCACTACTCGGATAGCCTGATGGTCGGGTTCTCGCACACGCACCTGAGTGGCACGGGCGGGTCCGACCTGGGCGACGTGCTGATTATGCCCTACACGGGGCCCCTGAAAACCGACAAGGGCCAGCAGAAGGTGCCGCACCAAGGCTACCTCTCGCGCTACGCGCACACAACCGAAACGGCCCGGCCCGGCTACTACGCCGTGACCCTGGCCGACTACGGCATCCGCGCCGAGCTGACGGCTACCGCCCGGGTTGGCATGCACCGCTACACGTTCCCGGCCGGGGGCAAGGAGGCGCACGTCATCGTTGACCTGAAAGAGGGCATCGACGACAAGGCTACCGATACCTACATCGAGCAGGTGGACCCGCAAACCTTTGTGGGCTACCGCTTTTCCAAGGGTTGGGCCAAAGACCAGCGGCTCTACTTCGCCATTAAAACCTCGGCGCCCATCCCGCAATTTGCCATCTACAACGAGGCGCAGCTGCTGAAGGGCAAAAAGGGCCAGGGCCTGGCCATTAAGGGCGTGTTCAGCTTCGCTAAGGCCCCGGCCGCGTTGCAGCTGAAGGTGGGCATTTCGCCGGTTAGCACGCAGAATGCGCTGGCCAACATCGCGGCCGAGGCCCCCGGCTGGGACTTTGCCCAGGTGCAAAAAGCCGCCGATGCCCAGTGGAACAAGGAACTGGACAAGATTACCGTCGAGACGACTGACCCGGTGGCCAAGCGCATCTTCTACACGTCGATGTACCACGCCTGGTTTGCGCCCTCGCTGTTCAACGACGCCAACGGCGACTACCGCGGCACCGACAAGAAGGTGTACCCCAAGGCTGCTTTTGCCAACTACACCACGTTCTCGCTCTGGGACACGTACCGCACCGAGCAGTCGCTCTTTACCCTGGCCCAGCCCGAGCGGTTGAGCGACATGTCGCAGTCGATGCTGGCCATCGGCCGGCAGCAGGGCAAGCTGCCCATCTGGCCCCTGGTGGGCAGCGAAACCGATTGCATGGTGGGCTACAGCGCCGTGCCGTCCCTGGCCGAAGCCTACCTCAAGGGCACGCCCGGCATCGACGCCAACGAGATGCTGGCTCAGATGAAGGCCTCCAGCACCCGCGACGACATGGGCGCGCAGTACCTGAAAACGCTGGGCTTCATTCCGGCTGATAAGGAGCCTGAATCGGTGGCCAAGGCCCTGGAGTACGCCATCGACGATTGGAGCATCGCGCAGGTAGCCAAGAAGATGGGGCGCATGGACGATTATAAAACGTACAGCGCCCGGGCCCTGTACTATAAGAAGTACTTCGACCCGCGCACCCGCTTCATGCGGGGCCTCACCACCGACGGCAAGTTCCAGCTGCCTTTCAACCCCATCCAGTCCATCCACCGCCAGAACAACTACACCGAGGGCAACGCTTGGCAGTACACTTGGCTGGTGCCCCACGACGTGCCGGGCCTCATCGGCCTGTTCGGCAGCGACGCGGCGTTTGTGCAGAAGCTGGATAGCCTGTTTGTGGTGCAGGGCAGCCTGGGCGAAAGCGCTTCGCCCGACATTTCGGGCCTGATTGGCATGTACGCCCACGGCAACGAGCCCAGCCACGCCACCACTTACCTTTACGCCTACGCCGGCCAGCAGTGGAAAACCGCCGAAAAGGTGCGCCAGGTGCTGCGCGAGATGTACAAAGACCAACCCGACGGCATCAGTGGCAACGAAGACTGCGGGCAGATGTCGGCCTGGTACATCATGTCGGCCCTTGGTTTCTACCCCGTTAGCCCCAGCAGCGGGGCCTACGTGCTGGGTAGCCCGCTCATGGACCGCGCCACCATTCACCTGCCCCAGGGCAAAACGTTCGTCATCAACGCCAAGAACAACGGGCCCCAGAACCCCTACATCCAGTCGGTGGCCCTGAATGGCAAGCCCTACGCCAACAGCTACGTGCTGCACCGCGACGTGGTGGCCGGTGGCACGCTGGAACTGACGATGGGGCCCCGGCCAAACCTGGCCTTCGGCACCGCGGCGGCCAACCGCCCCCGGGAAATATACGAATAGCGACTGCTGAACAAAAAGGCCGCCCGGGCCCCCGGGCGGCCTTTTTGTTCAGTAATTTGTTGGAGTTAACTACGTAATGAAAGTTAGGTAATTAATTGATTTGTTAAACGGGAGCTAATAGCCAGCAGCTAAAAGCTACTAGCTGACTACTAACGCATTGAAAAAGAAAATACTCATCCACGACGTCGCCAACCACCTCGACGTGTCCATCGCTACGGTGTCGCTCGTGCTCAATGGCAAAGCCAAGGAGAAGCGCATCAGCGACGAGCTGGCCGAACGAGTGCTTCGGTACGTGGAGGAAGTGGGCTACAAGCCCAACCAGCTGGCCAAAAGCCTGCGCACGGGCAAAACGAACGTAATTGGGCTGGTGGTGGAAGACATTTCCAACCCCTTCTTCGCCACCGTGGCGGCCCTGATTGAGCAAAAAGCCCTGGCCCGCGGCTACCACATCATCTATTGCAGTACCAACGACGACGCGGCCAAGACGCGCGACTTGCTCTCGGTTTTCCAGGCGCGGCACGTCGACGGCTACATCCTGGCCCTGCCCGCCGGGGTGGAGGAGGAGGTGCGCGCACTGGTGCGCAGCGGCAAGCCCCTGGTGCTGTTCGACCGCCTGCTGCCCGGCCTGCTCACCAACGCCGTGGTGGTGGACGGCGCCAGCGGCATGTACGACGCCACCCGCCACCTGCTGGGGCAGGGCTATACCAACATTGCCCTGGTCACGGCCCGGGCGGGCCAGCTGCAAATGGCGTCCCGTGCGCAGGGCTACGCCCAGGCCCTGCGTGAGCGCGGCCTGCCCGAGCTGGTGCAGGAAATTGCTTTCCCGCAGGTCCCCGAGCACATTTTGCAGGAAATGGAGACGTTTTTTGCCGCCCACCCGGCCTGCCACGCCGTTATATTCGCCACCAACTACCTGGGCGTGTACGGCCTGGAAGCCCTCGGCCGCCTGGGCCGGCGCATCCCCGCCGAAATGGCCGTAGTATCGTTCGACGATAACGACCTGTTCCGGCTCTATTCCCCGCCCATCACCGTGGTGGCGCAGCCCATGGAGGCCATGGCCGAGGAAAGCATCAGCGTCTTGTTAGCTGCGCTGGAGAGCCCCAATACCGAGGGCACCGGCCGCATGGTGCAGCTTCAGCTCGCTCCACAATTGGTAGTACGCGGTTCTTCCTTGCGCCTCACCAGCTGATTTTTTGTTCCAATACGGCCCCAAACAGAAAGCTTCCCCGGGGCCCCTACCGCGTTGGCAGGGCCCCGGGGAAGCTTTCTGTTGGCTAGGAATGAAGCCCCTGCGCCGGCATTACCGGGCGGCTGCCGCGCAGCCCGTACCACATGATGTACACGTAGCACACGATGGGCAGCAGCAAGGCCAGGCGCAGGCTGCTATGGTCGGCGATGAAACCGAAGAGCAGCGGCACCAGCGCGCCGCCCACAATGGCGGTGCACAGCAGCCCCGAGCCTTCCTCGGTGCGGCGCCCCAGGCCTTGCAGGGCCAGCGCAAAAATGGTTGGGTACATCAGCGAGTTCATCAGGCCCACGGCCAGTAGGCTCCACATGGCCACCGCGCCCGTGGTATTGATGGAAATCAGGATGAGCGCCACGGCCCCCACGCCATTCACGGCCAACAGCTTAGCTGGCGAAAACTTGTTGAGTAGATAGGCCCCCGCGAAGCGCCCCACCATGGCCGCGCCCCAGTAAAACGCCACTTGGTCGCCGGCGTCCTTGGGGCCCAGGCCCATCACGCTGGGCAGGGCCAGGTAGCTCACAATGTGCGAGCCGATGGCCACTTCGGCGCCCACGTAGGCAAAAATGCCCACCACACCCAGCGCCAGGTGCCGGTACTGCCAGGCCCCGCGCTCGGGGCCGGCCGTTTCCGCTTCGGCGGCAAACGTGATGGTGGGCAACGTCACGCGGCTCAGCATCAAGCTAATGAGTAGCAAAACCCCGCCGATGACGAGGTACGGCAGCTGCACGGCGCGCACGTCAATGGCGGCCGCCGAAGTAGCCGTGTTAAGCGTGGGCAGCTGGCTTAAAATCAACGCACTGCCCAGCAGTGGGGCCAGCGTGGTGCCCAACGAGTTGAAGGCCTGTGTGAGCGAGAGGCGGGACGAGGCCGCCGCCGGGGGCCCCAGTATGGCCACGTAGGGGTTGGCCGCTACTTGCAGTAGCGTGATGCCGGAGGCCAGCACAAACAGGGCCCCCAGAAACAGCCCGTAGGCCCGCGCCGCCGCCGCCGGGTAAAACAGAAACGCCCCCACGGCGGCTACCACGAAGCCCAGCAGCATGCCGCGCTTGTAGCCCACCCGCGCCACCACCTTGCCCGCCGGAATGCTCATCAGGAAATACGCCCCGAAAAAGCACAAATTGATCAGGTTCGCTTGGGCATACGAAAGCTGAAAAATCGCCTTTAGGTACGGAATCAGGATGTCATTGAGGCAGGTAATGAAGCCCCACAAGAAGAATAAGGTCGTCACGGCACTCAGCGCCGAGGTGTAGCGCGGCGCCGTGCCGGCCGCCGCATCAGCAGCTGGGCGGTTGAGAATAATGGGAGCGGGAGCAGCCATAAGAAACAGCGGGATAGGAGGGGGAGGAATGAAAAAAATGCAATTGATAATACAAATACTGCTTCCTAAAAAGCAGCCCGCCGGTGCGCAATGCCGTAAGCAATCGTTGGACTAAGGTAGAAACCCGGCTGCGCTCGCACCAACCGCCTTGGCCTGCTCCCGTCGCTGCACCGCTGCTTTCGCTGTAGCCGGACTGATCAACAATGGCGAACTACGGCGTACCAGGCAACGCTGAGAGCGTACGAATGCGGTTTAGGGCCCCAAACACGCCTGCTTTTGCGCGCCTGACTAGGCTTTGAATGAGGACTAAAAGGTTTTAGCAAATTAAACCAGCCTTGATGTGTTGGGCACCAAAACAATCGATTTTGTTAATAAGCAAGACGTTCAAGCCGTGCTCTACTAGCTTGCAATGGCAGCCATTGGCCGTTGTATTAGGTAACCAAAAGCAGCAGGCCGACGAGAAAACGGCACGGTGGCCTGCGCCTGACATCACGGAATAATCAAGCCCTGGCAACACCGGGCACTGGGCCACCACCCGGCAAACCAATCTTCATAAGTGCCGGGGCAGGGGCCCCTCAGGCTTTTAGCCACCCCAGCACTTCGGCATCGACGCGCACCGGCCGGCCGCTCTTGGGGTCGAGCAGTACCCAGGTCGTTTCCGCTTCGCACAGCAGCGCGTCGTCAGTTGCACGGGTGAGGCGGGTATAGCGCACCGAGGTGGCCCCGCTGGTGTCGCCCACCCACGTAGTGGCGCGCAGCACGTCGCCGGCAAAGGCCGGTTGCCGGTAGCGGATGCGGTGCTCGCGCACCACCCAAACGTAGGCATCCTGCCGCGCAGGGGGGCAAATGGCCAGCCAGTGGGCCCCCGCTACGTCCTGCACCCAGCGCACATACTCCACGTTGTTGGCGTGGCCCAGGGCATCGATGGCGGTTTCGGGCACCACAAATTCGTGGGCGAAACGGAAGGCGGAGGCGTCGGGGCGAGGCGGGGCGGTCATGCGGGGGTGAAGAAGAACGAGCGCAAAGGTCGGGGGCCAGAAAATTTTGGCAGCCTTGCGTAATTGAAAAGTATGCTTATCTTTGGCCCAACCTAAGACATCAAGCCACGGTGGCCCAAACGCTTAGCGAAACTCCACAACCCACCACCATGCCCACCGGAACGGTAAAATTCTTTAATGACACCAAAGGCTTTGGTTTCATCAAAAACGACGAAACTGGCGAAGACATCTTCGTTCACATCAGCGACCTCCAAGTTAGCTCGATCCGCGAAAACGACAAAGTGCAATACGAAGTAGCTCAGGGCAAAAAAGGCCCGAACGCTGTTAAAGTGTCGCTGGTTTAGTTTCCAGCTTTTGCTTTGTGATAAAGAAGCTCGCCGACGGCGGGCTTTTTTTATGCCCAACAGTCCCAGTTTTGGGGCCCCGAGCCAGCCGCCACGCCGCTAGCCCGGCCCCAAAAACCTGCCTACCGCACCGGGTAAATGCGGGCGGCCCAACCGCCGCCGCCGCTCAGCTTGATACGGAGCTTGTCCGTGGCCGATACCCGCACCACCTCGCGCTGGTAGTCGGTCGCGTCGCGGTCGGCGTTCAGGCCATCGCGAAAAATCACAGCCTCGTAGGTCCCGGGGCCCAAAAATGCGCAATCCAGGGTCAGCTCGCGGGGCTCCCAGTTGCCCAGGGCCCCGGCGTACCAGGTATCGCCTTTGCGGCGGGCGAGGGCCACGTACTCGCCCACTTTGCCGTCCAGGGCCACGGTTTGATTGAAGGTGGTGGGGACCTGAGCAATGAAATCGGTGCTCTCGGGCTCCTTTTCGTAGGCGCTGGGGCTGTCGGCCAGCATCTGGAGTGGGGCTTCGAACACCACGTACATCGCCAGCTGGTGGCAGCGCGTGCCCTGGCTCATGGGCAGGGAGTGGCTGGGGTGAAATTCGGCCTTGGTGGCGTTGCGCAGGGCCCCGGGCGTATAGTCCAGCGGCCCGGCCACCATCCGGACGAACGGCAGCGTGGCGTCGTAGCGCGGTACGTCGTCGTGGGGCGTCCACTTGCTGTTTTCCAGGCCCTTCACGCCCTCGTAGTTCAGCACGTTGGGGTAGGTGCGCATCAGGCCGTCGGGCTTGTGCATGCCGTGAAAATCGACCAGCAAGTGGTAGTCGGCCGCCTTCTTGGCCAGCGCGTACGACGAGGCCACCATCTTCTGGTCGTCGCGGTCGAGGAAGTCAATCTTGAAGCCTTTCACGCCCATTGCGGCGTACTGCGCATAGGCCGCGTCCATTTTCTCGCTGATGGCCCGCCAGTTGGCCCACAAAATAATGCCCACGTTTTTTTGTTTCGCATAGGCCAATAGGGCCCCCAAATCGACGGCCGGTGATACCTTCAGGATGTCGGTTTCGTCGGACCAGCCCTCGTCCAAAATTACGTATTCAAGCTGGTGGGCCGCGGCAAAATCGATGTAGTATTTATAGGTAGGCATGTTGATGCCGGCTTGGAAATCGACGTGCGTGAGATTCCAGTCGTTCCACCAGTCCCAGGCCACCTTGCCCGGCTTGATCCACGTCCCGTCCTTCACCCGCGACGGTGCTGCCAGCTTGTACACCATATCACTATTGGTCAGCTCTTTATCCTGGGTGCTTACCACCAGCGCCCGCCACGGGAAGGTGCGCGTACCGCTGGTCTGGGCAATAAAGTTTTCCCGGCGCGGCACCACCAGCTGCATGTTGTGGAAGCCACCCGCCTGCTCCACCGCTGGGTACCGGGCAAAATCGCCGCGCAGGCTGGGCCCCCCGGGGGCCCCACTTTTCAGTAGCATGCCCGGGTAGTCCTCCACGTCAGATTCCACCAGTACCGCTTTCTTGCCGTCGCCCAGAGTCACCAGCGCGGGCAAAAACGCCAGCGTGTCGCCCTTCACTTTCGTCATATCGGCCAGGCTTAGCGGCGTGTACAGGCTCTCAAACGAGGACATATACAAGTCCGTCGGCACCCGCAGGTCGCGCACGAAGGGCAGCAGTGCCGGGGCCCCGGGTGCAAAGTTGAAGGTAGCCTCCTCGCTCTGCACCGTGAGGCGGCCCTTGCGCTGCGTGAAAAAACGGTAGGCCACCCCGTCGTCGTATGCTCGCACCACCAAACCGTATTGGCCTTTAAACATGAGGGTGAGCTGATTGTAGTGGTCCACCACTTGGCTTTTTTTGTACACTGGGGCTGCGATGGTCGTGTTGACGGCCGCCGTCTTGGCGCTTGCTACCGTGGCGCCCGGGCCGAGCACTTCGCCGCCCGCCAGCGCCAGGGACAGGGGCGAAGGGGCGAGCACTGGCGTGGCCTCGTGCCGCACGGCCCAGGTGAGCACCGGGCCGTGGCCACCGTTAGGTCGAGCTTGCCGTCCGGTGATTTCACGTGGTACGTTTGGGGGGACTGGGCCTGCGCGGTGAGGGCCGGCGAGCAAGCAGCCCAGAAAAAAGAACGAGTGCTTCATGAGGTGGGTGGAGGTTGTGATGGCGTCGGCTCCGGAAAGCAACCGGTGCGGCGTCAATGGCGAGCAACTTACCCAACCGACACCGCCGGGGCCCCAAGCCCGGCCCAAATGCTCAGAAAAGGCTAGCAATGCACCACTGCGCTAGTGGGGCACGCCAAGTAAAACGTGGTTTGCCTGCTATGTTAGGCAACAATGGTAGGTATTGCCGCAAAAATTGCGTATCTTTGCACCCGCATTTGAGAATGGCCTCTTGTCCGCATCCGCCATGAGTTGGCGTTAACGCGTTGGCCGCGTAGTTTTTCCGGTAGTTTTTTCCCGCCTGTTTGTCGAAGGTAGAAGGAGGGGAAACGTCGCTGTATCGGCTGTTTTCAGAGCGTAGTCTCTTTCCCCATTTCTATTTCCAACTTATGGAACCCGAAAAAACCCAAGAAAAAACTGCGGAGAAAATCGTAGTGAAATTTGAAGACCTGAACCTCTCCGCCGAGGTGCAGCGCGCCATCACCGAGATGGGCTACGAGGAAGCTTCGGCCATCCAAGCCGCCGCCATTCCCGTGCTGCTCGCTGGCAAAGACGTTATCGGCCAGGCCCAGACGGGTACTGGCAAAACCGCCGCTTTCTCGATCCCCGCCATTGAGGGCGTCGACGGCGACTCGCGCGACGTGCAAGTGCTCGTGCTGTGCCCCACCCGCGAACTCGCGGTGCAGGTATCGGGCGAAATTCAGAAACTGGGCAAGTACAAGCGCGGCCTGGCCGTGGTGCCGATTTACGGCGGCAGCAGCTACGACCGCCAGTTCCGGGCCCTGGAGCGCGGCGTGCAAATCGTCATCGGCACCCCCGGCCGCGTGATGGACCACATCGAGCGTGGTACGCTGAAGCTTGACAAGACCACGAAAATTATCCTCGACGAAGCCGACGAGATGCTCGACATGGGCTTCCGCGAAGACATCGAGTTCGTGCTCAGCAAGATGCCGGCCGACCGCCAGACGGTATTCTTCTCGGCCACGATGAGCAAGCCCATTATGGAGTTGACCAAAAAGTACCAGCGCGACCCGCAGGTAGTGAAGGTGAACCACCAGACGATGACGGTAACGAACATCGAGCAAAGCTACTTCGAGGTGCGGGGCCCCCAGAAAAAGGACGTGCTCACGCGCATCCTCGACATGTACAACCTGAAATCGACCATCGTTTTCGCCAACACGAAGCGCATGGTGGACGAGATTGTGGCCGACCTGCAAGCCAAAGGCTACTTCGCCGAGGGCCTGCACGGCGACATGGGCCAGCAGCAGCGCCAGAACACGCTCGATAAATTCCGCAAAAACACCCTGGAGGTGCTGGTGGCCACCGACGTAGCCGCCCGCGGCATCGACGTGGACAACGTGGAGGCCGTGTTCAACTACGACCTGCCCGCCGACGAAGAGTACTACGTGCACCGCATCGGCCGCACGGGCCGCGCCGGCAAGTCGGGCAAAGCCTTCACCTTCGTGAGCGGCCGCGACATCTACAAGCTGCGCGACATCATGCGCTTCACCAAGGCCCAGATCAAGCTGGAGCAGGTACCGTCGTTCGCCGACGTGTCGGAGGTGAAAACCACGCTGTTCCTGAACCAGATCAAAGAGATTGTGGAGAAGGGCAACCTGGAGAAGTACGTGGGCCGCGTGCAGCGCCTGCTCGATCAGAGCGAGGAAATTACCTCGCTCGACATCGCCGCCGCGCTGCTCAAGATGACCATGAAGGAAGACAAGCGGGCCGAGCAAAGCCTCGACGCCAGCCGCACGGCTGGGGTGGTGCGCACCGGCTTCACCCGCCTGTTCATCTCGATGGGCAAGAAAGACCGGATTCACCCCCGCGACATCGTGGACCTGATTTCGGAGAGCACCAACCTGCAAGGTGGCAAAGTGGGCGACATTGCCCTCTACGACAAGTTCAGCTTCGTGGAAGTACCCAGCGAGTTTGCCGATGAGATTGTGGGCCAACTGGGCCGCAGCAGCATCCAGGGCCAGCCCGTGAGCTTCAGCATCGCCACGCCCGTGCAGGACGCAGCGGCTAAGGAAGAAGGCAACACCCGGGGCCCCGGCAGCTTCGGCGGTGGCGAGCGCCGCGGCGGTTTCGGCGGCGGTGAGCGCCGCGAGGGTGGCTACGGTGGCAACCGCGGCGGCGGCAGCTTCGGCGGCAACCGCGGCGGCGGTAGCTACGGCGAGCGCCGCGAAGGCGGTTCGGGCGGTGGCTACAAAGGCAACCGCGACGGTGGCAGCAGCTACGGCAACCGCGGCGGTGCCGGTGATCGGCCCGCTTACGGTGACCGTCCGGCCTACGGCGACCGCCCCAAACCTTACGGCAACCGCGGTGGTGCTGGCGACCGCCCGGCCTACGGCAGCAAGCCCTACGGCAACAAAGGCGGCGACCGCGACAATGACGCTCGTCCGCCCCGCACCGAAAGTTTTGACGAGTAAGCAATCCGGACGACCTTGGCCACCCGTAGATTAGACGGGTTGGCTAAGGCCTCCTGCTGGTTCTTATTAGTGTGAAATATTAAAGTGATTTAATTATAGGCCAATAAAAAAGCCGCTCAATTGAGCGGCTTTTTTATTGGCCTATAATTAATATTTTTGCCTTTGGTGCCGGGTCAGGGTAATAGATCTGGTACCGAAAGCGAGAAATAAATTATTTCGATGAGTCACGCAGCCCGCGGATTTTGTCGTGGGCCTCGTTGATGCCTTGTGACTGCTTCTCAAGTACCGACTTCAGGGCGCTGGGCAGGTCTTGGGCTTTGAGGGCCGTGGCGTAGGCTTTCTTGGCGTAGTCTTCGCCGCGCTCACACTCGGCCAGCACAGCGTGGTTGTCTTTGCTGGTAATGGCTGCCTTGAGGTCGATCCAAGCGCGGTGGATGGTGCCGGTTACCGACGAGCCTTCGTCGGTTTTGGGGTGCAGGTCCAGTTTGAACATCTGGTCCTCAATTTCGGTGATGTAACCGGCGCGCTGCACGGCCAAGTGCTTAAACGTGTCTTTCAGCGACGAGTCTTCCACGTCGGTCATGGCGTCGGCGTAGCCTTTTTGGCCGTCTTTCAGGGTTTCAACCAGTTCGTTGAGCAGGGCTTGGGTGGCTTTGGCTTCCATGGGAAAAGTAAATACTAGGGTGAGAAACTATGCCCTTGTTTACTACCGGAGCCCGGGGAAGGTTACAGCCGACCTTTTATTGGATCGGTTGGCAGATGAAGGGGAAATTAATTAGGGCCCCTGGCGCAAGCCTGGGGCTCTAGTTGCCCGTTGAGGCCACCCGTGTTTCGGCCACATTGCTCAGTTTTGCCATGTCCTGCCCGGCCAGAAAGCCCGTCGTCCAAGCCGCCTGGAAGTTGAAGCCCCCGGTGATGCCGTCGATGTCGAGTACTTCGCCGGCGAAGTAGAGACCGGGTACGCGGCGGCTTTCCATCGTTTGTAGGTCAATGTCGGCCAAGGCAATACCGCCGCAGGTTACGAATTCCTCTTTATAAGTGGTTTTGCCGCGCACAGCCAGCGGGGTGCGCAGCAGCAGCTCCAGCAGGCGGTTTTGGGATTTGGCGGGCAGGTCGCTCCAGCGCACCTCGGGGCCGATGCCGGCCTGCTCGGCCAGGGTGCGCCACAGGCGCTGGGGCAGGCCGAGCTGGGGATTGGCGGCGATGCCCTTGCGGCCGTTTTCCTGCCGGAACTGGTGCAGCCAGGGCCGCAGCGTGTCGTCGGTGTGGTCGGGCAGCCAGTTGATGAGCGCGGTGCCCGTGTAGTTTAGTTCGCTCAGGCGCCGGGCCCCCCAAGCCGAGAGTTTGAGCACGGCCGGGCCGCTCACCCCCCAGTGCGTGACGAGTAGGGGCCCCTCGTATTGCAGCTTCTCGCCGGCCAGCGTCACCCGAGCGCGGGGCACGCTCACGCCCGGCAGCTCGCGCAGCGGCGATTCGGGCACATTGAAGGTGAAAAGCGACGGCACAGGCTCGGCCAGGGCGTGGCCCAGGGGGCGCAGCCAGTCGTACTGGGCGCTTTTGGGCTGGCCGCCGGTGGCCACCAGCAGGCGCGCTACGGCCAGTGTGCGGCCCGGCCGGCCGGTGCCGGCCAGTTGCAACTCAAACCCGCCGCCGGGCAGCGGCCTGATTTCTTCCACGGCCGTGTTGGTGAAAACCTGCACCCCGGCGTGGCGGGCGGCGTCTTCCAGGGCCCGGGCAATGGTTTCGCTGCTGTCGGTGGTGGGGAACATGCGGCCGTCGGCCTCGGCCTTGAGGGCCACGCCGCGCTGGGCAAACCAGGCGATGGTATCGGCCACCCCGAAGCGCTGGAACGCTGCTTTCAGGGCCTTGCCGCCGCGCGGGTAGTGGGCCACGAGCTGGGCGGCGGAGTCGCAGGCGTGCGTCACGTTGCAGCGGCCGCCGCCCGAGGCGCGCACCTTGCCCAGCAGCTTGCCGGTTTTTTCGAGCAGCAGCACGGGCAGGCCGGGGTTGGCCTCGGCGCAGGCAATAGCACCGAAAAAACCGGCCGCGCCACCGCCCAGCACGGCCACCACGGGGGCGTTGGAAGACAAATTATTCACACCGCAAATTTACGCACGGGCGCGGGGCCCCAGCGCCTTAGCAGTAGGGCAGGGCCCCCAGCACGTCGTCGTGCTGAAACACGTAAGGTACCTTTTCGCGCACCAGGCTGCTGTCGATGGTTTTGCCGGTGGGGCTGGTTTCGGGGCGGAACGTGGGGGGCACGAGGCCGAGGTAGTGGGCCGCGGCGGGGTAAAAATCGCGCCGCAGCGGGTGCCCGGCCGCTGCCACGTTGAAGGTGTGGCCCCAGGTATCGTGCTGAATGATAGCGGCCAGCACGCCCACCGCGTCGGTGAGGTGCAGCAGGTTGACGGGCGCGTTGCCCTGGGCCAGCTCCTGGCGGCCGGCCAGGAAGCGCCCCGGGGCCCTACCCGGCCCGATGAGGCCCCCCAGGCGCACGACGGTGCTGCGCCACTGCCCGTAGCGCGGCACAAAGTGGCCCTCGGCCCGCAGCACGTCCGAGGCCGCGTCGCGGTTGCTGTAGGCGTCGGCCTCGCGCATGGTGCGCGGCTCGTCGGGGTACACGCCGGTGGAGCTCACGAACAGCACGCGGCTGATGCCAGCCGCCGCCACGGCCCGGTGCACGGGGCGCAGCAGGGCCGGGTAGCCCCCAGCGGCGGCGGTGCGCGGCGGCACGTTCAGCACGAGCACGTCGGCGGTACGCAGCAGGTCCGTCAGCTGGTCGTAGGCGGGCGGGCCAAAATCGGTCCCTAGCTGCAACAGGTGCGGCTGAACCCCCATTTCGGTGAGCACGGGCAGCTGCGCCGGGGTGGTGGTGGTGCCCACCACGGGGTACCCGGTGGCCAACAGGTGCTGGGCCAGGGCCGTGCCCAGCCAGCCGCACCCCAACAAAACCACGGTGGGCATCTCGGGCGAAGGCACGTCAGAAGCCATATTCATAGGCACAGGGCAATGGTAAAGCTCAGCAATAAGCAGCAAAGCTGCGAAGGAAACCACCAGTAATATATACTTCTGCTAATAAATATTTTACCGATGAGCCCTGGACGGGGCCCTGCCGTACCTTCGGCTGGTCAAACTCCCACCTTTTTTCGCTGTGTATTCATATGACCATGCCCTTTGCCCAACCCATGCTGCGCGACAACGCCCTGGCTGGTAAAACCATCATCGTGACCGGCGGCGGCACCGGCCTGGGCCGCGCCATGACCACGTATTTCCTACAATTGGGGGCCCAAGTTACCATCACTAGCCGCAAGCTGGACGTGCTCGAAGCCACCGCTGCCGAGCTGCGGGCGCAAACCGGCGGCCGGGTGCTGGCCGTGGCCTGCGACGTGCGCAAGTACGACGAAGTAGAGGCCATGCTCGACGCCACCATCGCTGAATTTGGTGGCGTGGACGTGCTGCTGAACAACGCCGCCGGTAACTTTATTTCGCCTACTGAGCGCCTGAGCCACAAGGCGTTCGACGTAATTGTGGACATCGTGCTGCGCGGCTCCTACAACTGCACCCTGGCCGTGGGCAAGCGCTGGATTGCCGACAAAGAGCCCGGTACTATCCTCAACATTGTTACCACCTACGCCTCGGTGGGCTCTGCTTTCGTAGTGCCTTCGGCTGCGGCCAAGGCCGGCGTGTTGGCCATGACCCGCTCGCTGGCCGTGGAGTGGGCCAAGTACGGCATCCGCAGCAACGCCATTGCACCGGGGCCCTTCCCGACGGAGGGGGCCTGGAGCCGCCTGTTCCCCGAGCCACTGGCCAGCCAACTCGACCCCGCCGCCAGCGTGCCCCTCAAGCGCGTGGGCCAGCACCAAGAATTAGCTAACCTGGCCGCTTACCTGGTGTCAGATTTCTCGGCCTACGTCAACGGCGAAGTGGTTACCATCGACGGCGGTGAGTGGCTCAACGGCGCCGGCGAATTTAATAAACTAGGGGCCCTAACGCCCGAAATGTGGGACCAGATCGAGAAAACCATGCGCCGCTAAAGGACCATAGATTTAACTGATTCCAGCGGATTTTTTGAGGTTCCGCTCCTGATGAGGCATTACCAAAAACCGATAAACAGAAAGGGCAACCCAATCGGGTCGCCCTTTCTGTTTATCGTTTTTGGTAATGCTACTGATGCTGGATTACCACGAGCAGAACCCCGACAAATCTGCTGAAGTAGTTTAAATCCGTGGTTATAGCTTATAGCCTTTATAGGTTTTGGTAAATTCCTCGGTTGGGATGGGCTGATTTACTACAAGGTTATAGAATTCGAATTTCTCGAATAGTCCCTTGTCGTCGCGTACGTCTACCACAATGGGAAGGTAGCTTTGAGGGTCGATGCATAAGGTGACGCGGCGGCCGTAGCCGTTGGGCACTTGCAGTACCTGGCCCTCTGTCAGCATTGCGCCAGGGCTCAGGTTGTTGCGCTCCAGAATGCGGTATTCGCCGCAGCCAAACCGCTCAGCTACAGTGGCCACGGTTTCCTTCTTGCCAGCACGGTAGGTCACGTAGCGAAACTGCGGAAAATCAGACCGTAGCACGTGGCACGAGCGGCCCAGCACCGTCGTGTCGCCAGTGTAGCGAAACGTGCGGCTATACGTAGCATCCTGGCGCAGGGGAGTGGGCCGCAGCAGGTCAGCAATGGTGCCAAAGCCGGCTTGTAATACGGTGTGATGCTGACCCTTACGCATCAGGGCCCCCTTGGGGTCGAGGCTGAGTGTGACGTAGGGAAAACTGGCCGGATATACCCAAGCGTCGCCATCGTTTTGGCCGGTTGCCCACAGCACCTCTACGTTTTTATTGTCTTTCAAATACACCCGAAACGGATTGAAAGACAGCTTCATGATGCTACTGGACGGCTTAATTTCCCGGCCGAGCCGCTCTTGCGCTTTGGCCGAGCAGCGCAGGTAGCGCAGGTTTTCGATGGCGCTGGTCATGCGCTCCACCAGCTGCCCGGTGGTAATGGCCGGGGCGGGGCGGGCTGCCGTCAGCACTCCGCCCAATGCAACTAAGACAATCGCTAAAAAAATGAAACGACGGATAAACAAAAATGACATTAACGCAAAGAATAAAGAATGACCGCAGGGGCCCAACCCTAATTCAGGCCAATAATGGGAAATCGGGTAGCCACCGAGTCGAAAATAAACAGCTCATCAATTTCAATGCCGAGGAAATAGCGGTACAGCGGAAACTTCTCCACGATGCCGCGCACCGCTCCCGTATCGTCGCCGTTGATGGTCACCCAGCCCCGGCGGCGGTCGGCGCTGATGGCGTATGCTTCGATGACTTTTTCCGATAGCAGGCGGTTAATTACCGAGCGGTGGCGGGGAATGAGCGCCAGAAATTCGTCTTCATAGGTATCTGGTAGCGAGATGGTAACGACGAACGTAGGCATGGTAAGTAGAAAATCAGCCCCGAAAAAATGCCAGGTTGTTAAATGCCAGGTTGTTAATGAATAGAAGGTGCCTACGAGTGGCCCAGTTCGGCTACGGCGGGTAGCGTGGCATCGCCGCGGGCGGGTTCCGCCGCCGCATCGGGCTCGTCAATTAAGTCGCCTTCCTGCGATTTTTCCCAATCGTGAAACTTGGTAATTTCAACCTGGAACTTGCCCACAAACCAGCTCACTAAGCTCAAGTCGTCGAGGAAGCCAATGACGGGAATGAAATCGGGAACTAGGTCAATTGGCGACAGCACGTATAACAGCACAGCCAGCCCCGACACGACGGTGGTACCCGAAACCTCACGGTAATCGCCGCTGACGTAGCGGCGCACCAGCCGCACCAGCGTCATGGCTACGTTCAGCAACTGCTTGAACTTGTTGTCCTTACTTTCCTCGTCGGATAGCTTGGTCGCTACCTCGTTTAAAACAGTAATTACTTTGAACGGCCGCCCCAGAAGCTTGGTGGCACGCTTAATAAAAAAGTTAAAGGCGGCGTTTTTGGAGATGCGAAGGCCTTTTTCAGCGAGGCTGGACATGGTATACGGTCGGTGAATTAATGAGCCGGATACGCACAACCGCCGCCGGATGTTCCTACGGCTGCGCCGCCGCAGGCGCGGCCCGCTCAAACATCGGGGTAGTGCCCCCCACCCAATCCTTGTCCTTGTTAAAATCGACGCCGATCATGGCGCCGCGGCTCAGGCGGGTCAGGCCGGTGAGCAGGCGCGGACGGGACTCGCCGCGCTGCCACACGTACAGCAGTCGGATTTCGCACTTTACCAGCCCGTCGGGGGATTGTATAACGGGAGCATATGCGACTTTGCGCTGCAACAAATAGTGCGCCTTATTGGGCAAGGCATCAAGATCGGCGGCGGTAACATCCAGCTTCACACCGGCTCCGGCAAACGAGTAAAGTGGCTTCAACACGTAGTTTTCCAAGTCGGCCGGGTACTCGGCCAGGTCGCTCACGTAGTGACTGGGCGGTACGAAGGGGCCCCGCAGCAGCGGCATTGTAAACTTGCTGATGCGAAAAAACCAGTTGGGGTGGCCCACCCATTTCACGTCCACTTCATCGGTCAAATTAAACTCGGTTTTTAATTCCGGGTGGCGCGCTAGCTCATCGAAAATAATCCGGTTATAAATACGCTTGATTGGAATTTCACGCCCGTCTTTTTCATAAAATAATTGCCGGCCTTTTTTGCGAATATTGCCCAGATGAATCGCATCAATACCCCACGATTTTTTCGACAGTGCGAAATCAACCCGCGTCTTTTGTAGTTCAGGAAATAATTCTAGCAGCACCACGTTTTCGGCCGCTTCGTCGCCCAGAATTAATTGGCGCATCTGCGCATGGTACGCCTCCGCATCGGGCACACCCAGAAACGGCGACACGCCATTAGCGATGGGGTAGTGCTGGCGAAAAACGCCAGGTAGCCAGGCCTGGAAGGCGTATAGAGATGGAAAGCCTTGTAGCTCAATTAGTTGTGGCTCAAGCTCGTCCTGTGCATCGCGGCACACAGCAAAATCAAACGTCAAGAACTCCGGCCGCTCGTCTTCGTTCGGCACGCGCTGGTGGGGCGGAATGGCCGCCTCGGTGCGGGCCTTGAAATCGGACTGCGCAATGACGTCGATGATGTTCTCACCGGCAGCAATTAATTTATCGCGCAATCCAGCGGGCACAAATACCGGCGTTTCGGCCACCCGGAAGTCCAACTGGCCGGGCAGTTGTTGGTCCATGTCGGCCATCATTTCCCGGTAAGTATCCGACGAAAACGCAGCGTTGAAAACCTGGCGGTAGGCGGGAATCATAAGCGAAGCGGGGCTGAATTAAATGGGCCGAATAATTAATGATTTCTAATTAATTATTCGGAAGAAAATTAACTAATTAACAGCGGCTAGTTCGGGGGCAAGCTGGGCCATGGCCAAGCGCAGAAATGTGGGCACCACAATCCCTTCGGTGAGTTCGATGGTAGTAGGGTCGGCGAGTAGGCGCACCATTTCGTCGTACTTGTCTTCGCCGTAAGCGGTGATTACCTGCTGCTTGCGCTCGTCGGTAAGCATGTAGCGAAGCATGCCTTCGCCGTCGGCTTCGGGGTGGAACTGGGTGCCGAGTACCTCGGGCGAGAAGCGGATGGCCATTACGGCGCGGGCCAGCGCCACGTGGGGGCGCTCTTTTTCGAGGCACAGAATTTCAGCTCCCAGGGCCCCCAGCCGTTCCAAATTGGGGTGAGTGAGCTGGTAATCACGCGAGTCGACGGCGAAAAACGGCTCTGGTAGGGCCCCTAGCACAGGGTCGGCGTGGCCGGCGTCGGTGAGGTGCACGGGCATCACCCCAAACGAAGTGGACTTGCGCTGGCTCAGCTCGCCGAGGCCGAAGTGGCGGCTCACGAGCTGGAACGAGTGGCAAATTAGCAGCAGGTGCTTGCTGGGCCCTGACGTTTGGTTGTGGGCAAATAATTCATCAATCAGCTGAAAGTAACCGCTTTCCCAGGCCTCAGCGGTGGCCAGCGGGCTGCCGGGGCCCCCGGAGGAAATAAAAATATCAAAGTCGATGAGGCGCGGGAGTTGGTCCTGGCCGCGCACGTCGAAGGTTTCGGTGGCAAAGTGGATGCCGTGGTCGGCCTCGGCGCGGCGAATGAGCTGGCGAATGCAGCGCATGCCCTCGTTGGCCGCGCCCATGTACATATCCAGGATAGCTAAGCGAATAGTTTTCATAAAGCAAGAAATTGGTAATCAACAGTAAAAGGGAAAATAAGCAAAACAGAAACGCCAACCAAGCGGCTGGCGTTCTAGTTTGGAAAAGCCCCAAAATTACAACCCGTGCGTGGTTTCGGACAAGATGTAGTCCACAACCTTGGTCAGATCGCCGGTCTGGTGGAAAACAGCGAGCTGGCGGTCGGCGCCGGTGCCCATTTCCAGCATTTTCAGCACGTACTCCACTTCGTGGCGGCTGCCGAGTTCGTCCAGTACATCATCCACAAAATCAAGTAGTTCAAGGATAAGTTGGCGGGCCGGCTTTTCTTCCTGCGTGCCAAAGTCAATGAGCGTGCCGCTGATGCCGTAGCGAGCGGCGCGCCACTTGTTTTCCTTGATGAGGGCGCTGCGGTACACCCGAAAATTCAGGTTTTGCTCCTTTAACTTATAGATTTTAGCTACGAGCGCCTGCATGACGGCCGCCACGGCGATGGTTTCGTCGGCGCGCATCATCATGTCGCAGATGCGGTATTCGATGGTATCGAAGAAGGGGTGCAGGCGAATGTCCCACCAGATTTTCTTGCCGTTGTCGATGCAACCGGTCTTTATCAGGAGCGCCAAAAACTCATCGTAGTCGCTGGCACTGTGAAAAAAGCCGGGGATGCCGGTGCGTGGGAAGCGCTCAAATACCTTGGTCCTAAAGGACTTATAGCCCGTTTCGCGGCCTTCCCAAAACGGCGAGTTGGTGCTGAGCGCGAACAGGTGCGGCAGGAAATAGCGCAGGGCGTTCATCATGTACACGCCCAAATCACGGTTTTCGATGCCAACGTGCACGTGCATCCCAAACACGAGGTTTGAGCGGGCGGCCTCCTGCAATTCCTCCACAATTTTATCATAGCGGGCATCGGGCGTAATGGGCTGGTCTTGCCAGCGCGAAAACGGGTGCGTACCCGCCGCCGCGATTTTCAAGCCCACGCGGTCGGCCAGTTCAATTACTTGGCGGCGTAGGTGCACCACTTCGGTCCGCGCCTCGTCAATATTCTTGCAAATATTGGTGCCGACTTCCACCACCGACTCGTGCATTTCGGCCTTCACCTGCTCGTGCAGGGTGATTTTGCCGTCCTCCACAATTTTCGACATGTGGGAGCGCAAGTCGCGGGTGATGGGGTCGATGGTTTGGAATTCTTCTTCAATTCCGAGGGTGAAAACTGGCCGGGCCATAGCAATTAAACTACTGAAAATGAGAAGAAAGTCCCTGGGTTAGTTCCTGAGTGCCAAAGCACCGCCATAAAAAGGGCCGCCGCCACGTGCAACGGCGGCCCTTTTTGGGCAGAGGCACCAAGAAGAGGCGATTATTTTTTGGGCGCCGGCTTTTTGGGCTTGGCCGGTGCTCCGCCAGCCGGAGCTGCCTTAGGAGCTGATTTGGGCTTGGGGGCAGGCTTGGGCACGCTGCCCGTGGGCGCTTCAGGCTTGGGAGCGCCGGACTTTTTGGGCGCGGCGGCTTTTTTAGGGGCTGCTGGGGCCCCAGTTGCGCCCAAATCATTGGTTTCGTGCACGGAAGCACCTACTTTCGCCTTGCCAGCGGCCGATGGAGCAGCCACTTGGCTAGCTGATTTCTGCACAAACGTGCCCCAGGTGAGGTTGGTAGTGCCAGGCTGCTGGGCCTGGGCCCGCGCAATGGCGAGGTTAGCGGCGTGCTCTACCACCCACTCAAAGTTCTCGGGCCCCACCGAGTTAATGTCGGCATCGGGGGCAGGGTTGCCAAAATCAATGGCGATGGGAATGCCGTCACGCACCGCAAACTCCACCGTATTAAAGTCATAGCCCAGGCCCTGGCACAGGCGCAGGGTGTAGTCTTTCACGGTAGCGAGCAGCTTTTCGCCGGCTTCGCCCTGGGTTTTCATCTCAGTTTGGTAGCGCTGGTGAAATTCGTTGCGCGGCTCATAGGGCATGATGAGCACGTCTTTGCCGCCCAGGCAGTAGCACCGGAAATAGTCGGTAAAATCGACTGCTTCCTGGTACAGCATCACTAGCTGGCCGGTTTCTTCGTAGGCACTCAAGGCCTCGTAGGGGTTGTCGACCTTATACACACTTTTCCAGCCGCCACCTGAGTGAGGCTTCATGAAGGCCGGAAAGCCAATTTTCTCAAAGGCCTTTTCCCAATCGAACAGGTTGAGGTTGCGAAACGAGTTTTCGCTGGTGTCGTCGGGGCGGTGCTTGCTGGGCAGCAGCAGGGTTTTGGGCACGGGCACGCCGAGCTGCACGGCCAGGGCGTTGTTGAAGAATTTCTCGTCGGCGCTCCACCAAAACGGGTTGTTAATCACGTCGGTACCCGTGAGGGCGGCGTTCTTGAGGTAGGCGCGGTAGAAGGGTACGTCCTGCGAAATCCGGTCGATGATGACGGCGTAGTCGGTGGGCACGGCTTGCTCGACGTGGTCGATTTTGACAAATTCGGCGGTAATGCCATCGACGGCTTTCTGATTCACGCGGTCGACGAAAGCCTGCGGAAAGGTGTTTTCCTGGCCAAAGAGGATGCCAATTTTTTTCATGATAAGAAGCGTTTGGGTGTGTTTAAGAAGAGAAGCTCAGGCTAAATCGTGTTCAGGTACTGCGGAAACATTTCGCGCCATATTGGCCAGTCGTGGGTGCCGTAGGGGTTCACGTCGAGGCGGTACGGGATGCCCTTGCGGCCCAGCAGGGCGGCCATCTGGTAATTCGATTCCTTACAAAAATCGTGTTCAGCCGTGCACATGTTGATGTTCATCCACTGGAAATGCTCGCTGTGGGCCCCGGGCATGAACTCGGGCGGGTTGTTGTAGTATACGTTCTCGTCGTGGTAGCCGCCGAGGAACTGGCGGATATCGAAGGCCGCGCCCATTGTGAACAGGTGGGCCACTTGGTCGGGGTGCCGGAAGGCGAAGTTGAGCGCGTGGTAGCCGCCGAAGCTGCACCCGGCCACCGCAATCTTGTCCACGTGACACTCCTGCTGGAGCTGCGGCACGAGTTCTTCGCAGAGAAAACGGTCGTAGAAAACGTGGTTCTGCACCCGCACCGCGGGCTCTAAGTGCTTGGCGTACCACGAGTACTGGTCGATGCTGTCGATGCAGTACAGTTTCACGCGGCCGGCTTCTATAAGCGGGCGGGCGGCCTCGACGAGGTTGAAATCGCGGGCCTCGTAGTGGCGGCCGCCCGAGGTGGGGAAAATAACTACGGGGTAGCCCCAGGTGCCAAACACGAGCATGTCGATGTCTTGGCCGAGGTGGTGCGAATAAAAGCGGCGGTGCTGTTCTTGCAAAATCGGGGGGCGGGGGAAGAAGCATGGAGGGCCAGCAGGGACCGGCCGGTGCGGCAAACTAGCAAGAAAATTATTAGCCGTAGTAATAAAGTAAGAAATAAAGGGGCAGGCCCTGCCCACTGGTGGGGGCTCCAGCCAGGGGTTGTACGGTAAGTGCCGGGGCTGCCGTTACTTTGCCGCATGGTTGTGGTGAATGCAGACGCGGCGTTGCTAGCCGTGCGGCAGCACGAAGAAGTGCTGGCGTCGGAGTTTTTGGGCCGCCCGGTGGCGGTGAGTGTGCTGCTGCCCCCCGGCCATGATATGGCCCGGCCCGCGCCCTACCCTGTGCTCTACCTCAACGACGGCCAGGACCTGGAGCGCTTGTACCTGCGCGCCACGCTGGCCGCGTTGTGGGACCAGGGGGCCCTGGGGCCCTTCGTGTTGGTGGCGCCTCACGCCAACGAGCAACGCCTGCACGAGTACGGCATTGCCGGCCGGCCCGACTACAACGGCCGCGGCAACCGCGCTGAGGCCTACACCGACTTTGTGCTGCGCGAGCTGCTGCCCTGGGCCCAGGCCCAGTTCCGCGCCACGGCCGACCCCGCCGACGCCGTATTCGCCGGGTTCTCGCTGGGTGGGCTGATGGCTTTTGATGCCGTGTGGCACCACCCCGAGGCTTTTGCGCGGGCGGGGGCCTTCTCGGGCTCGTTCTGGTGGCGCGGGCGGGCCGTGGGCGATGGCTACACGCCCGCCGACCGCCTTATGCACCAGCAGATTCAGGCGCGGCCGGCGCACCCCACCCACGCCTTCTGGCTGCAAACCGGCACCCTCGACGAGCGCAACGACCGCAACGAAAACGGCGTCATCGACGCCATTGAGGACTCTCTGGACCTCGTGGATGCCTTGCGCACTCAAGGGCTTGATATTGCCCGGCAGCTGCGCTACGTGCAGGTGGAGGGCGGCCACCATCACCCCGATACCTGGGGCCGGGTGCTGCCCGATTTCCTGGCCTGGGCGTTTGGGGCCCCCGCCGTGGCGGCCGCGCTGCCGCCGCCGCTGCCCGTGGTGCGCCTGCATCTCGATCCCGCACCTGGCCCCC
>NZ_MDZA01000256.1 GCF_001816125.1 Hymenobacter coccineus
CCCCGCCGTCGGGCCGCCCCCGCGCCGCGCCGCCCGGCCGCCTTCGCCGGCGCCCGGGGCGGTCCTCACTGGGGCCCTGAGGCGTCTGCACGTTGCCGCTGCGGATGTTGTAGGTGAACATGAGCATGAAGTAGCGCTGCAAAATAGTGGTGCGCACGTCCTCGTAATAGGCCTCCGTCACGTTGCGTTGGATGCTGCGGTTCTGGCCCAACAGGTCAAAGGCGTAAACCTTAATCTCGCCGCGCTGGCCCGGAAACACCTTCTTGCCTAGGCTGGCGTTCCAGAGGATGTACTGCTGGTTGTAGCCTGCCGAGAGGCCGGCGTAGGCTTGGTGGGCCACGTCGGTTTGGATGTTGATGCCGGGGCCCACAATCCAGCCCAGGCGCAGGCGCGTCACCTGCGAGTAGTAGTTGGTGTTGAGGCGGGTTTGCAGCGTGTTGCGCACGTAGCTCTGGGTGGCGTTGGTCGAGAGCGTGAAGTCGAGTTGCGGGCTGATGTTGGAGCTGAGCACGAGGCCCGCGCCCAGGGCCGGCGTGCGGGCGTAGTTCAGGCCCCCGTTCACGATGCCGGGGTTCTGCGAGTAGCTCGCGTTTAGGTTCACGTTCAGGTTGGTTTTGATGGCCTTGAGGGGGCGGCCGTAGCTGGCCTGGGTGCGTAGGTTGTACTGCTGGCTCAGGTTGGTGGGCTGCGTGAGCTGGGCCCCGGCGGGCAGCGCCACCAGGCCCGCGCCCTCGGGGGCCACGGCCGTGTCGCGGATGGCCACGATGCTGCGGTTGGCAATCGGGTTCTGGGTGAACGAGCCCGAAAGCAGGGCGAAGAAGTTGCTGGAGGCCTTCAGGTTAGAGGCCGAGTAGCGCAGCACCGCCGAGTGCCCGTACTCCTGCCGCAGGTTGGGGTTGCCGATGGTGAGCTGCAGCGGGTTGGAGTTATTTACCACCGCTTGCAATTGGTTGATGCTGGGCGGGTTGGTGCTGGTGCGGTAGAAGATGCGCAGGTTTTTCTGGCGCGAAAACCGGTAGTTCAGCATGGCCTGGGGCAGCAGATTCAGGAAGGTGTAGCTGCCCGTGCCCGGCCGCGGGAACTGCGCCGTGCTCATCAGCTCCGAGTACTGCCCGGCCACGCCCAGGCTGGCCTGGTACTTGGGCGTGACGTGCCGGTAGCTGAAGCCCCCGGCCTGGGTGAGGTAGTAGTTCTGGAACACGTTGCTCAGGGCCGTGTCGAGGCGCGGGTTGAGGCGGCTGGCGTCGGTGTAGTCCAGGGTGCGCTTGTCGGAGTTGTTGGGCGCGTAGTTGATGTTGTAGTTGGCCTGGAACTGGTCGGTTTTGCTCAGCGGCTCGGTGTAGGCCACGTTGGCGCCCACGTTGCCGCCGTGCTGCGTCAGGTCGCTGTGCTGGTTGAGGTTGGCGCTGGGCGAGCCGGTGTTGGTGGTCAACAGGTCCGAGTTGCCGGCCTTGTTGTTGTAGCCGCCGCTCAGGTTCAGCGAAATGGTGCGGCCCACGCGGCGGTAGCGGTGGCGCAGCAGCAGGCTGCCGCCCGTGTTCACGCCGTCGTACAGGGCCGCGTAGTCGGAGTTGATCTGGCTCTGCACCACGCCGCCGTTGGCCGTGAGGCCCTGCAAGCTGCTGGTGCCGTTGTTGCGCTGGAAGCTCAGCCGCGGGATGAACAGCAGCGAGTTGGCCGAGTCAATCTGGTGCTCCAGGCGCAGGTTGAAGCGGTGGTTGGTGTTCACGCTGCCCGTGTTGGCGTCCTGGTTGTAGGTGCTGCCCGCCGCCGTCACGTAGAAGCGCTGGGTGTTGCTGAGCACCCGGTTGTCGGCCCGGTTGTAGAAGTAGCTGCCCGTGAGCTGGGTTTTCTTGTTCCAGCTGTTCGAGTAGTTCAGGCCCAGCGCGTTGGTTTTGGTGATGCCGCCGCTCTGGTTCACCAAAAAAGTTGTTGGCAGACCCGCCGCCACCCCCGCTGCCACCCC
>NZ_MDZA01000257.1 GCF_001816125.1 Hymenobacter coccineus
GCCCGGCCCCCAAGGCGGCCCCGGCGGTCCGCGCGGCGGCCAGGTGCAGGTGCTCACCGACGTGCACGGCACCCTGACGGCCTACCAGTCCCTGAACGACGAGCAGGTGTACGACGCCTTCGTGCTGCGCGCCGACGGCGGGGCCCCGGCCGATACCGTGCACTTCCCGCACCACCTCGGCCAGCAGCTGCTGGCCGCCGCTAAAGCTGGCAGCACCGTGACGGTGAGCGGCTTCCGCCAGGCCGGGCCCAATGGCCGTAGCCACTTCCACTTCGTGGGCCTGACCAGCGGCAGCCAGAGCGTGGCCGACGCCCGGCCCACGCCACCCGCCACCCCGCCCACCGAAACCAGCGCCACCGTGCGCGGCACCGTGCGTGAACTGCGCCGGGGCCCCAACGGCCGCGTGCGCAGCCTGGTGCTGAGCGACCAAACTGTACTCCAGCTCTCGCCCGTTGCCGTGGAGCAGCTCGCCGACAAGCTCACCGTGGGCGCCAGCCTCGAAGCCACCGGCACGCTGCGCGCCGCCCACCCCGGCGAGGCCCTGGCCACCACCACCCCCGCCCGCGTAGTACACGCCGAAACCCTGACGCTGGGCGGCAACAAGTACCTGATGCGCTAGTTCCGGGCGCGGCCTTAGCCAATCCAAAAACGACGTGGGGCCCCGGCTCCGCGCCGTTTTTTGGGTTTGCCCAAATTTCACTTTACCCCGCCATTCGGCTGATTTTATGCGCATTCTCATCGTCGAAGACGAGGCCCGGCTGGCTGGGTTCATTCAGCAGGGCCTCACGCAGGCCGGGCACGTGGCCGACGTGGCCGCCACCGGCCCGGAGGGCCTGGAGCGCGCCGCCGCCACGCCTTACGACTGCATTTTGCTCGACCTGATGCTGCCCGGCCAGAGCGGCCTTGACGTGCTGCGCAACCTGCGCGAGTTTGGACTGAGCGTGCCCGTCATCATCCTCAGCGCCCTCACCGACGCCCGCCACGTGGTGAGTAGCCTCGAAGCCGGGGCCGTGGACTACCTGCGCAAACCCTTCGCCTTCGACGAGTTGCTGGCCCGGCTGCTTATCACCGGGCGCAAAACCGCGGGGCCCGCCGGGGCCGAAGCCCTGCGCCTGGCCGACCTCGTGCTCGACCCGCTGGGCCGCACCGTGACGCGCGCCGGCCGGCCCCTGAGCCTTACCAACCGCGAGTTTGCAGTGCTGGACCTACTGCTGCGCAACGCCGGCCGGGTGGTGACGAAAACCCGCCTCGCCGAGAAGGTGTGGGACGTGGAGTACGACATGGGCTCGAACGTGATTGAGGTGCACGTCTCGCAGCTGCGCCGCAAGCTCGACCGCGACTTTGCTCCTGCCCCCGCCTTGCTCGAAACCGTGATTGGCCAAGGCTACCGCTTGCGCGAGCCGGTGGGGGACTAGCGCGCCGGGCTGCCGGCTTTTTCAGCCGGCTGCCCGGTAATCGCCGAACAGAGGCGGTCCATCGTCAACGGCGGAATGGCCATTAGTGTGCGCTATCCATTATTTACCGTCTTGGGCTGGCCACGATTACCGGGCAGCCGGCCGAAAAGCCGCAGCCCGGACCAGTTCTGCCTCAGAAAACCTTCTATGCTTTCTTCCCCTCCTATTTCCTCCGCGCCGGCGCGCCGGTTCCGGCTGGGGCTGCGGGGGCAGCTGCTGCTGGTGTTCGGGCTGGTGTTTGGGCTGGCCACGCTGGCGGCCGGCGGCTACCAGTACCGCAGCCTGGCCCGCCTGCTGGCCCGCGCCGACGACGCCCAGCTGCGCACCCGCGCCACCCGCCTGCTCGACCGCGTGGTGCTGGACCCGCTGCCCACCCTGCCCCTGCCCGACCAGCTCGGCGAAATCATGCGCGTGGCCTTTGAGGCGCCCGGCCAGCCGGCGCGCGAGCTGTTCCGGTCGGCGCAGTTTCCGGCGGGGGCCCCCGGGCTGCCGCG
>NZ_MDZA01000258.1 GCF_001816125.1 Hymenobacter coccineus
TAGCCCACTTCCAGTGGTTTCTTTTAGTCGGCTTTAGCCGAAACCACCGAATTCCATTCGGCTTCAAACCTATGGACTTTCAGTCCATAGTCGTTTAGTGACGTACACCACGCCGGCCTTCATCACGAAGCTGGGGCGCATGAGGGCCGTAATGTCTTGGAGCGGGTTGCCGTCCAGGGCCACCACGTCGGCGAGCTTGCCGGCTTCCAGGGCCCCCAGGTTGGCCGTTTCGTCGAGCAGCATGGCGGCGTTGAGGGTGGCGCTGCGGATGGCCTCGAGCGCGGGCATGCCGGCTTCGGTCATGTAGCCGAACTCGCGGGCGTTCTGGCCGTGGCGGAACACGCCGGCGTCGGTGCCAAACGCCACCCGCACCCCCGCCTTGTAGGCCCGCCCGAAGGTGCCCTGCATCTGGTTGCCGATGCTCACGGCCTTGATGGCCACTACCGCTGGGAAGTAGCCGGGCTTGCGCGCCGAGTCGGCCACCGACTTGCCGGCGATGAGCGTGGGCACGTACCAGGCCGTGCTTTTCTTGAACAGCGCGATGCCTTCGTCGTCCAGCAGCGAGCCGTGGTCGATGCTGCTCACGCCCGCGCGCAGGGCCCGTTTGATGCCTTCGGGGCCGTGGGCGTGGCAGGCCACGCGCATGCCCAGGTCGCGGGCGGTTTCTACCACGGCCCGGATTTCCTCCTCCGTGTACTGGGGCCCGCTGCTGTTCTTGCTCAGGTCAAGCACGCCACCGGTGCTGGCAATTTTAATCAAGTCGGCGCCGCGCTTGAACTGCTCGCGCACGGCCTGGCGGCACTGGTCGGGACCGTTGGCCACGCCCGCCACGGGGCCCGGGTTCAGCTTCTCCATCATGAAGTCGCTCAGGCCGTCGGTGCCGTCCATGTGCCCGCCGGTGGCCGACAGCGCCACGCCCGCCGAGTAGATGCGGGGCCCCGGCACCAGGCCCTGGGCCACGGCCTTGCGTAGGGCCGTATTCACGCCCGAGCCGCCACAGTCGCGCACCGTGGTGAAGCCCGCGCGCAGCGTCGTCAGGGCATAGCCCTGGGCGCGGTAGGCAATGTCGGCCGGGTTCAGAGTGAACTGCTCGCTAAACGAACTTTTGCCGAACTCGGATTCCAGGTGCACGTGGCAGTCGATGAGGCCGGGTAGCACGGTGCGGCTTTCGAGGTCGACAATTTTGTCCTGGGGGCCCCCAGCGGCGTAGCCGGCCTGCACGGCCACGATGCGGTCCTTCTCGACCACCACCGTTTGCTGGGCCAGCAGGCGGCCGCTGCGCACGTCGAGCAGGTGGCCGCAGTGCAGGTAGGTTTTTTGGGCGAACGCCGCGGGGGCCCCCAGCAGGAGGGCGGCGGCCAGGCAGGGAATAAAATTGCGCGTCATAGGTTTGCTGAAGGTGGGGCCGGAAGGTACAAGCATTGCCGGGTCGCGGCCCGGTGTTTTCGCGCCGCGGTGCCACTTTTTCTCGTTTTATTTTTATCCCAGTTCCATGACGACCCAGGAAGAATTTGAAACCGCCGCGCAGCGCGCCCAGCAGCTGCCCGGCAAGCCCGCCAACACGGTGCTCCTCCAGCTTTACGCCCTCTACAAGCAAGCCACCGACGGCGACGTGACCGGCACCCGCCCCGGCGGCTTCGACTTCAAAGCCATTGCCAAGTACGACGCCTGGGCCGCCCAGCGCGGCCTCAGCAAAGACGCCGCCCGCCAGCAATACGTGGAGCTAGTCGGCGAGCTGGCGGGTTGAGATAGGGTAGGAGGGTGCGGGGGTTGGAGGGTGTGGGGGTTGGAGGGTGTGGGGGGCATTCAAGCTATTTGTGAATTTTATTGAACGTCATGCTGAGCGCAGCCGAAGCATCTCTACTGCTCCACTAATCATAATTACTGCTGCGGTAGAGATTGCTTTCGGCT
>NZ_MDZA01000259.1 GCF_001816125.1 Hymenobacter coccineus
GGTCAATTTCTTCCTCGATGAGGCGGGCCAGGGCCCCCGCGCCACCCAAAGCCACGCGCTGGGCCCGCGCAAATTCCGCGGCCGTTACCCGCACGGGCAGGTGGTCGTAGAAGCCGTTGTGATACGTGAGGCGGCCCAAGGCCAGCACGTCGGCGTAGGTGGCTTGGTTGAGGACCAGGGCCGCGTAGGCCGCGCACAGGGCCAGGGCCCCCAGCAGCAAGGCCGCCAAAAACCGCGCATTGGTGTGGCCCAAAGGCGACGGGGAAGAAGGCATAGGGCGTAGCCAAAGGCAGTGCACCGGCCACCAGCCGGTCGGCAAGAAAAGCTAGTGCCGGGGGCGTGGGGCGGCCGCAGGCAGGGCCCCCAGTTTCGCCAGCTCGGCCCACACCCGGTGCACGGGCAGGCCCATTACGTTGAAGTAAGAGCCCTCCAGGCGCGTCACGCCCACCATGCCCACCCAATCTTGGGCCCCATAGGCCCCGGCTTTGTCAAAAGGCTGGTAGTGGGCGATGTAGAACGCAATTTCGGCCGGGCTCAGGGGGCGAAAGTGCACGGTGGTCTGGTCCGAAAACACCACTTGCCGGCCGTCGCCGGTGCGTAGGCACACGCCTGTAAACACGTCGTGGGCCCGCCCCTGCAGGCGCGTGAGCATGGCGGTGGCCTCGGCTGCGTCGGCGGGCTTGTTCAGCACGTCATCTCCGAGGCACACGATGGTGTCGGCGGTGATGATTACCTCGTCGGGGACCAGGCCAGCAGCGTAGGCGGCCGCCTTGTGGGCGGCCAGGTACTCGGCTACCTCGGCCCGGCGCAGGTGGGGGGGGAAGTCCTCGTCTACGTCCAGCAGGCGGGTTTCGTAGGGCAGGCCCAGGTCGGCCAGCAGTTGGCGGCGTCGGGGCGAGTTAGAAGCTAAAATCAGGCGCATGGCATCAACAGGGCATAACAAAACGGCTTCGAAGCAACGGGTGCGAAAAAGTACCAGCGGCGGCCGAAGCCACAAAATTACGCCCTGCTCAGGGGAGCGGCGCGGCGCCTAGGCGCTGGTACACACGCAAGGGGCCGGCGCTGAAACCGGGCTGGTAGCGGTGCGGCGCCAGCCAGGCCGGTGGCGTTTCGCTGCAGCCAAGCACCAGGTAGTCGTAGTATCCGGTGCGGGCGCCAGGCCGCGTGTCGGGGCCCTGCAAGGGAGGCAGCGGGCGATGCTGGAGCCGGGCCTGGTGCGCGAGGTACAGGTCGTAGCCGGGCACGGTGATCAACACGCGGCGAGCGGGGCGGGCGGCAAGCCAATCCGCGGCCTGCCGGTAGCACTGGTCGTCGCGCCGGGCGGCGGCTTGTATGCGTACCTGCTGGACCACTCGGAACCCGGCGTGGCCTAGGCCCAGGGCCCCCGCCAGGGCCCAGGCGGCTCGCCCGGGGCCCCGCCACCGGCGTGCCACCGCCTCTAGGGCCAGGCCGGCCAGTACCAGGGCCGGCCACACGGTATAATAAATGGTGCGGCCGGGCGGCATCACCCCTTGCGCCAGCAGCAGGGGTACTGGCGCCAATGCGCCCACCCAGGCCAGCCACGCCGCGGGCCGCCACGCAGGCGAGGCCCAGCGCGCCACCGCAGCGGGCCCCAGGGCCAACAGCCCAAGCAGCGGCCACCCCAGTACCGCCCGGCCGTAGAGCAGCGTGACCGTAACGGGCACGTAGTAGGGCAGGAGCTGCGCCCAGAAAAAGGCCGGGGCCAGGCGCGCCACGTAGGGGTTAGCCAGCAGCAGGGGCCAGCCCGTGAGCCAGCCTACGGGCAAATAGAGCACGGCGGCCAGCGCGGCCACCCCCGCGCCGGCCACCAGCGCCTGGCGCCGCAGCCGGGCCCCGGCGCGGCCCCGGCCTAGCACCACTATCGCCGCCACC
>NZ_MDZA01000260.1 GCF_001816125.1 Hymenobacter coccineus
GCCAGAAACGCCCCCAGGTGCCGCCGCCCCGGCGCGTGCACGCCCAGCAGGTGCCCCGCCCCCACGAACACCATCGGCTCGTTGAGCACCATCAGTGCTGCACCCGGTCGCCGAGGCGGCGGGCCAGCACCTGGGCGTAGTCAGCCAGCCAGCCCACCACGCTGCGGTTGGCCCAGCCGCCCTGGGCCTGCAGGGCGCTGGGCAGGTCCCAGTGGTACACGGTCAGCCAGGGGCGCAGGTCACGCTCCAGGCAGGCGTCCACGAGGCGGTCGTAAAAGTCGAGGCCGCGCCGGTTCACGGGCCCCGTGCCGGCGGGCAGCACCCGCGGCCACGAGGCCGAGAACCGGAAATCCGTCAGCCCCATCGCCTGGGCCAGGTCGAGGTCGGTGGCGTGGCGGTGGTAGAAATCGGTGGCCACGCGCCCGTGCTCACCGCGCCGGACGGCCCCCTTGCGCCGCGTGAAGTCGTCCCAGATGCTGGGGCCCTTGCCTTGCAGCTGCCAGGCGCCCTCGGTTTGGTAGGCGGCCGCGGCGGCCCCCCAGTGGAATTCGGGGCCAAAATCAGCGCGGGTGAAGGCCGGGGGCCCCGACGGCGGAAAGAACGCCGCGGGCAAAGCAGAAGAATCGTCAATCATGCGCGGGGCGCGGAGGCGGAAGCGGTAAGCGAAGGAACAGGGAGCCGGGGCCCCGGCCGCTGCTCGGCCAGCAGCTGGTCGAGCACGGCGGCCGTGCGGTCGGGGTAATCAACGGAAATTACCCGGCCTTGGTGCAACCACTCGTCCACCACGGCCAGGTGCTTGTCTTTGAGGTTTTTGATAACGGGTATATCCATTTGGGCAAGTGCGGCGGCGTTGCACTGCTGCTCGTACTGCTGCTTCATGGGTACCACGAGCAGCTTTTTGCCCAGGTACAGGGCCTCGGCGGGAGTCTCGAAGCCGGCTCCGCACAGCACCCCGGCCGCGCGCGCCAGGCTGCCCAGAAACGCCCCGCCGCTCACCGGCCGCACCCGCACGTTGCCGTAGGTAGCGGGCTCGGTGCTGTGCTTGCTGAACACCTCCCAGCGCGTGTCCCGGCTCAGGTAGCGCAGGCGCTCCACGAGCAGCTTCTCCTCAAACGCGGGCAGGTACACCGTGTAGTGGCCCTCGTTGGTGGGCGCCAGGGCCCGCACCTGCTGCCGGATCACGGGCGTGGCGATGCCCGGCGCGTACGCCTGGAAGTGGAACCCGTACTGGGCCGTGCTCGGGGCGTAGTGCCGCAGCACGGCCCGGCCGGCGGGGTCCTCCACGGCCGGGCGCGGGGCGGCCGGGTGCAGCACGGCGCACTGGTGGCTGAGGGCCACGCAGGGCACCTCGCGCAGCCGGCACGCCCAGCTGGCCACGGGCTCAAAGTCGCTGATGACCAATTCGTAGTCTTCCACCGGCAGCGCCCGCACCTCTTTCAGAAACTTGGCCGAGTTGAATTGCCAGAACGTTTTCACGAAGTTGATGCCGCCCTTTTTACCGAACAAGAAGCCCATGCCCTGGGCCCGGTAGCGCACCTCAAACGGCAGCGACAAATCGGCCGGCGGACCGCTGATCAACAAATCCAACCGGTCGCAGCGGGCTTGCAGCAGCGGCACCACGTCGAGGGCCCGGGCCAGGTGGCCGTTGCCGGTGCCCTGAATGGCGTAAAGAATGCGCATTAAATTGGTGCTTGGTGCGTAGTGCTTAGTGTGTGGACCGTTGTCGTAGAACGTCATGCTGAGCTTGTCGAAGCATCTCTCCCGCTCACTAATCATGATTACTGCCAATAATAATCCGCGGCGGGGGCCCACTTGTTATCTTTACTATTCGCCTACTCTGCCGCCGTTTTGACTTTAGCGCTTGATTTTGTTGCACCGACCCCG